>CANFLM010000009.1 GCA_947447895.1 Hyphomicrobiales bacterium | reverse complement strand
TATCGTTTGCCCCAGAGTGACGGATTGACACCATGAGCGGACATTCAACCTACGTTCCAAAGAGTGCCATAGGGCGCTGGTTCGAAAGCCGGCTGCCGATCATGGGCCTCATCCATTCATCTTTCGTGGTGTTCCCGAACCCGCGGAACCTGAACTATTACTGGACCTTCGGCGGCATTCTTGCCTTCATGCTGGTCTCGCAGATTCTGACCGGTGTCGTGCTGGCCATGCATTATGTGGCCAATGTCGATCTGGCCTTCAACTCGGTCGAACACATCATGCGTGATGTGAATTACGGCTGGATGCTGCGTTATCTGCATGCCAATGGCGCATCGATGTTCTTTGTGGCTGTTTATGTGCATATCGCCCGCGGCCTCTATTACGGTTCCTACAAGGAGCCGCGTGAGGTGCTGTGGATTTTGGGCGTGATCATCTTCCTGTTGATGATGGCCACCGCCTTCATGGGCTATGTGCTGCCATGGGGCCAGATGAGCTTCTGGGGTGCGACCGTGATCACCAATCTGTTCTCGGCTCTGCCAGGCGTCGGTGAAACCATCGTGACCTATCTCTGGGGTGGTTTCTCGGTCGGAAACCCGACCCTGAACCGGTTCTTCTCCCTGCATTACCTGCTGCCCTTCATGATTGCCGGAGTTGTGGTGCTGCATGTGTGGGCGCTGCATGTCCCCGGTTCCAACAATCCGGCCGGCATCGAGAAGAAGACTGACAAGGACACCTTGCCATTCCATCCCTACTTTACGGTCAAGGATGCGTTTGCTGTCGTCTGCTTCGTGATTTTCTTCTGCTGGTTCGCCTTCTACATCCCGAACTATCTTGGCCATGCCGACAACTATATCGAGGCCAATGCGGCTGTAACGCCATCGCACATTGTGCCTGAATGGTACTTCCTGCCATTCTACGCCATCCTGCGCGCTGTTCCCGATAAATTGCTTGGGGTTCTGGCCATGTTCGGTTCGATCGCGATCCTCGTGTTCCTGCCATGGCTCGACAGCTCGAAGGTTCGCTCGGGTAGCTACCGTCCGGCCTTCCAGGTGTTCTTCTGGGTGTTTATCGCCAATGCGATCGTGCTCGGTTGGCTCGGAGGCAAGCCACCCGAAGGCCTGTATGTCCATGCTTCGCGTCTTTGCACGCTCTATTACTTCGCCTATTTCATCGTGATCTTGCCGCTGCTGGGCAAGTTCGAACGGACACGGCCTCTTCCGGCATCGATTGCCGAAGCGGTTTTGGGGACTTCAGGCTCGGCTTCCGCTATGGCGGGATCAGTGGCTGCTTCACCCAATACCAAAGGCTGACGGGCAACAGATCGGGGACATGGTTATGAAAACCTTCAAGCTCATTGCTGCTGCCGCACTTGTGTCAGGCTTTTTGGGTGGGGTCGCTCAGGCGCAACACGCGCATGAACTGGCGACACCACCGCGCAACGAATGGTCCTTTGCCGGACCCTTCGGCAAATTCGACAAGACCCAGTTGCAGCGCGGTTTCAAAGTCTACAAGGAAGTCTGCGCAAACTGCCATTCGATCAACCTGCTTGCTTTCCGCAATCTCGGTGAAGCCGGCGGTCCGGGCTTCTCGCAGGGGCAGGTGAAGGCGCTTGCTGCCACCTTCAAGATCAAGGACGGCCCGAATGATGCGGGTGACATGTTCGAGCGTGAAGGCCGTCCGGCCGACCGCTGGCCTTCGCCATTCCCCAACAAGCAGGCTGCTGCTGCGGCCAATGGCGGCGCACTGCCTCCCGATTTCTCTGTGATCGCCAAGGCACGCACCTATCCGCGTGACTTCCCATGGTTCCTCGTCGACATGTTCACCCAGTATCAGGAACATGGTGTGGATTACATCGCAGCCCTGTTGGATGGCTACAGTGACGATACGCACGGCGTGCAAGTTCCAGCCGGCAAATATTACAATACCTATTTCCCCGGAAATATTATTGCGATGCCCAAGCCGTTGAATGATGGCCAGGTCGAATATGTGAAGGGTGCGGATGGTCGTCCGCAGGCTCCTGAAACAGTTGCGCAATACAGCAAGGATGTTTCGGCCTTCCTGATGTGGGCGGCCGAGCCCCATCTCGAAAAGCGCAAGGAAACTGGTTTCAAAGCCATCGCCTTCCTGATCGTGCTGGCTGGCCTGCTCTATTTCACCAAGAAAAAGATCTGGGCCCGTATCGAAGATCATCACGCCCACGCTTGATCTTGTATCGGTGTTCGGTTGAAATCAAAGGCTCCCTGACGGGAGCCTTTTTTTATATTTTGTCTTTTTTATGGATTTGATCCGGCAACGGATGGAGGGGACGCAATGGCATCGGGTAATGCGGTTTTGGGGATTATCGGGGGCAGCGGCATCTATGATCTGCCCGGCCTTCTGGACAAGCGCACGGAAGCGGTTGGTTCGCCGTGGGGCGAGCCGTCCAGCGTGCTGCATCGCGGCCGGATCGGCGGGACAGAGATCGTGTTCCTGCCCCGCCATGGCGAGGGGCACCGTCTGTCACCCTCCCAGATCAACTACCGCGCCAATATCGATGTGCTGAAGCGGGCAGGGGTGACCGATCTGGTGTCGCTGTCGGCGTGCGGTTCCTTCCGCGAGGATCTGCCGCCCGGCATGGTTGTGCTGGTTGACCAGTTCGTCGATCTGACGCGGCGGCGCGAGAGTTCGTTTTTCGGGTCGGGCTGTGTCGCCCATGTCTCGCTGGCGCATCCGGTCGGCCCCGCTCTGTCGGCCCGCCTGCAAGCGGCAGCCGAGGCCGAGCAGGTGCCGGTGCATGCCGGTGGAACCTATGTCTGCATCGAGGGGCCGCAATTTTCCACCCGCGCGGAATCGCTGCTCTATCGCGCGCAGGGCTTCGACGTGATCGGCATGACGGCGATGCCCGAGGCCAAACTGGCCCGCGAGGCCGAGATGACCTATGCCATTCTGGCTCTGGTGACCGATTTCGATTGCTGGCACCCCGACCATGACGCTGTCGATGTCGCCTCCGTGCTGTCGGTGATGAAGGGCAATATCGACAAGGCCCGCAAGATTGTCGGGCGTCTGGCCCTGGATTTTCCGCGCCAGCGCGAGGCCTGTCCGGTCGGCAGCCATCACGCGCTCGATCATGCCATCATGACCGCCCCCGCGACGCGTGATCCGGCTGTGCTGGCCAAGCTCGATGCCGTGGCAGGGCGTGTGCTTTAGGATTTTCGAACTGCAATGATCTTGTGTCCCGCCAACCGTGAAGGCCATCATGAACGCTGACCGCAATCCTCCTTTGTCCGATTCCGTGCGCACGATCAGGGATTATCCCAAGCCCGGCATCATGTTCCGCGATATCACCACCTTGCTGGGTGATCCCCGCGCGTTCAGACGTGCGGTCGACGAACTGGTGCAGCCGTTTTCCGGCACCAAGATCGACAAGGTCGCCGGTATGGAGGCGCGCGGGTTCATTCTGGGCGGGGCCGTCGCGCACCAGCTCTCCGCAGGCTTCATCCCGATCCGCAAGAAAGGCAAATTGCCGCATGCCACGGTCTCGATTGCCTATTCGCTCGAATACGGCATCGACGAGATGGAAATCCACGAGGATGCGCTGGTGCAGGGCGAACGGGTGATCCTGGTGGATGATCTGATTGCCACTGGCGGTACGGCCACGGCCGCAGTTCAGTTGCTGCAACGGCTCGGAGCCGAAGTGGTGGTTGCGGTGTTTGTCATCGACCTGCCTGATCTGGGTGGTGCGGCCAAAGTGCGGGCTCTGGGAGTGCCTGTGTTGAGCCTCATGGCTTTCGAGGGGCACTGATGCTTTTTTGGGTGGTGTCAGTCGGCTGTTTTCATTCTAAAGTCTGATCCGATAAGATTTTGGCAATCAAGCCGATAACCCAGGGAGAGACGATATGATTGAAGATCTGAAGGGCAAAGTTGTGCTGGTGACCGGTGGTTCGACCGGGATCGGGGCCGAAGTCGCCAAGGAATTTGCAGCCAATGGCGCAAAGGTCATGGTGCATTACAATGCCAGCGAAGCCGACGCCAAAGCGGTTGTCGATGCCATTACCGCCAAAGGCGGCGTCGCACAGATGGTCAAAGGCGATGTGATCGACCGCAGCCAGCCCAAAAAGATTGTCGATGCCACCGTCAAGGCTTTTGGCCGGATCGATGTGTTGATCAACAATGCCGGTGGCATGCTGGGCCGCAAGCCTTTGGCTGAATTGACCGACGAGCAATATGACAAGGTGATGGATCTGAACGCCTGGTCCGTGATGGCCTTCACCCGTGAAGTCGCTCCGATCATGCGCAAGCAGGGCGGCGGCAATATCATCAACACCACCTCGATTGCTGCCCGCAATGGCGGCGGCGGTGGCGCGGTGCTTTACGCCGCCTCGAAGGGCTTTGTCTCGACATGGACCCGCGGCATGTCCAAGGAATTGTGGGCCGACAAGATCCGCGTCAATGCCGTGGCCCCCGGCGTGATCACCACCCCGTTCCATGAGCGTTATTCCAATGCCCAGCAGATGGAAGCCATGCGGGCAACCGTGCCGATGGGCTATCTGGCTGAAGCGCATGAATGCGTCGGCGCATTCCTGTTCCTCGCCTCCGACAAGCTGTCGGGCTACATGATCGGCCAGGTGATGGAAGTCAATGGCGGCCAGTTGATGCCTTAAGGCCTACAGGCTTTCAAAAGACAGAAACGGCCCCGCAAGGGGCCGTTTTTTTTATGGGCTCTTCTGGCAGGCTTATGGCCGTCTTTCGCGCATCACGGTCGCTGAAAATTCGAAAACCGTGATGCCGTTCTGGTTCACAGCCCAATTGTCGCACGTCACCACGCCCCAGCGCGGGCGATGCTCGGAGATGCGTTTGGCGGTGATTTTCGAGCCGTAACTCAAGCGGTCGCCGACATAGACCGGTTTGATCCATTTGAGGTTCTTGAAGCCCAGGCCCGGGCCGAGTTCCGCAGGGGTTTCGCCACGCTGGCGGGCCGCTATTTGCAGCTTCTGGTGATGTTGCACATAGAGCTTCATCCAGATCGAGGCCGTGTGCCAGCCAGAGGCGCACAGCGCACCGAAATGCGAGGCCTCGGCGGCGGCGTGGTCGAGATGGAATGCCTGCGGATCAAATGCGGTCGCAAAGCGGATGATATGCTCTTCGGTGAAGGTGAAGGAGCCGTACAACTCCTCGGTGCCGACCTCGATCTCCTCGAAATAGACGCTCATGCTTCGGCCCCCTTGTCTTTGAGGGCGAACATGATGGCATTGCGCTGGTCCAGCACAACATCGCCGTTCTGGTTGAGCATTTCGAAATGGAACGACACAAAGCCGCGATCGGGTTTGGATTGGGAGGCGCGCACCGAGATGACCGTGTGGCGCATCGACAGGACATCGCCGGGAAAAACCGGCTTGAGCCAGCGCACCTCGTCCACCCCGGGCGCTCCCATGCACGAGGTGTTCGTCAGGAAGCCGTCAGTCAGCATCCGCATCATCATGCAGCAGCTGTGCCAGCCGGAGGCGGCAAGGCCACCCAGCAGGCTTCTTTGTGCCGCCTCGGCATCCAGATGCATGGGCTGGGGATCGTATTCGGAGGCATAGGCGCGGATTTCGTCAAGGGTTACGGCGTAACGGCCATAGGTCATGGCTGTTCCGGGCTTGAAATCCTCAAAGGTCAGACGCGGCATGCTCTGCTGCTCCTGTCGGGATCAGTTGTTGAAACGGAAGTGAAGCACATCCCCGTCGGCAACAACATATTCTTTTCCTTCCAGCCGGAATTTTCCGGCTTCGCGCGCGCCTGCTTCGCCTTTGTGGGCGACATAATCGGCATAGGAGATGGTTTCGGACCGGATAAAGCCCTTTTCGAAGTCGGTATGGATCACGCCGGCTGCGGCGGGGGCTTTGGTGCCTTTGATGATGGTCCAGGCGCGGGCTTCTTTCGGCCCGACGGTGAAATAGGTGACCAGATCCAGCAATTCATAGCCCGCACGGATCACGCGGTTCAGGCCCGGTTCGTCGAGGCCGACGGCATCGAGATAGTCTTTCTGGTCGTCGATGGCCATGATCGCGATCTCGCTCTCGATCTGGGCGGACACCACCACGGCGCGGGCGCCTTCCTTTTTGGCATGCTCCATGACGCGGGCCGAGAAGCCGTTGCCGTCATGGGCCGAGGCCTCCTCGACATTGCAGACATAGAGCACGGGCTTGGAGGTCAGCAGGTTCAGCATCCCGAAGGCGCGCTCCTCCTCGGTCTTACGTTCGACCAGACGGGCCGGCTTGCCCTCATGCAGCAGGGACAGGCAACGCTGGACCAGATCGAGCTGCTCCTTGGCTTCCTTGTCGCCGGTCTTGGCTTTCTTTTCGAGCGCGTTGACGCGTTTCTCGAGACTGTCGAGGTCAGCCAGCATCAATTCGGTTTCGATGGTCTCGATGTCGGCGAGCGGATCAATCTTGCCTTCGACATGGGTAATGTCCCCGTCCTCGAAGCAGCGCACCACATGGGCGATGGCATCGACCTCGCGGATATTGGCCAGAAACTGGTTGCCCAGGCCTTCGCCCTTGGAAGCACCGCGCACGATCCCGGCAATGTCGACAAAGGTGATGCGGGTCGGGATGATCTCCTTGGAACCGGCAATGGCCACCAGCTGGTCCAGACGCGGGTCAGGAACCGCCACATCGCCGACATTCGGCTCGATGGTACAGAACGGGTAATTGGCCGCCTGTGCGGCCGCTGTCTGGGTCAGCGCGTTGAACAGGGTGGACTTGCCAACATTGGGCAGGCCGACAATACCGCATTTGAATCCCATGAGACGCTCGCCTTTATCGTTTGTTGGAACTGTCTATCCAGTTGAAGTGACCTTTTGCTGTCGATTGCCGCAAAAGGCAAGTTTTGCTTGGGCCAAGTTTTGCTTGGGCCATGCGGTGGGGCCGATCAGTCCATCGCGGCATTGACCCTGCTTTGATAGTCCGTGTCCGCCTTGTCGATCAACAGCGGCGCATTCTCGGCCAGCGCGCAGCACAGGTCTTCGACGCCCTGATATTCGTCCTTGGCAAAATTGCTCAGCACCCAGCCATGCACCAGCGATTTGTCGCCCGGATGACCGATGCCGATCCTGACGCGGCGATAGTCATTGCCACAGATGCCGCTGATCGACCGCAATCCGTTATGCCCCGCATTGCCGCCACCGGTTTTGACGCGCACGACACCGGGGTCGAGATCCAGCTCGTCATGGAAGACCACAACATCATTCAGGCCGATCTTGAAGAACCGGATTGCATCATTGACCGCCTGTCCGGACAGATTCATGAAGGTTTCGGGCTTGAGCAGCACGGCACGGCCGGTGCCGAGGGTGACTTCGGTGGCGAGGCCGGAAAACTTCTTTTTCCATGGCGGCGCGCGGAACTGGCGCGCCAGCTGCTCCATCGCCATAAACCCGATATTGTGGCGGTTGCCCGCATATTGGGAGCCGGGATTGCCCAGGCCGACAAACAGCTGCATCGCGACTTCTTGTCCTGATCGGTTGAGAGATAAAAAAACGCGCCACAGGAAAACCCGCAGCGCGTTTCAGGCGTGCAAACGCTTGTGAGCTTACTTCTTGCCGGCAGGCTTTGCGGCTGCCGCAGCGGCTGCAGGAGTAGGCTCGTCCTTCATGCCCGCGGAAGCGACCACGGTCACCAGCGTGAAATCGGACTTGTCGACCGGCAGGCAGCCTTCTGGCAGCTTGATGGTCGAGATATGAATCGAGTGGTTGATGTCCACACCGGTCAGATCGACATTCAGCGAGGTCGGGATCGCATCGGGCGGCACCATCATCAGCACGGAATGTTCGACAATGTTCACGGCACCGCCGCGCTTCACGCCGGGGGAGGCATCCTGGTTGATGACATGCACAGGCACTTCCACGCGGATTTTCTGGCCGGCTTTCAGGCGCAGGAAATCGATATGCATCGGAAGATCCTTCACGGGATCCATCTGGTAATCACGCGGAATGGCGCGGATCTTGTGGCCATCGAGCTCGATTTCGAACAGCGTGGTCAGGAAGTGACCAGCGAAAATCAATTTCTGGGCCTGATTGTAGTCGAGGGAGATCGGCTGAGGTGCTTCGCCACCACCGTAGATCACGGCTGGAATGCGACCGGCGCGACGAACCGCACGAGCGGCCCCCTTGCCGCCTTGTGCACGCGCCGAAGCCTGAAGCTGCTTTGTTGCAGATGACATCGGTTTTTTCCTTTTAATAACAACAGCTCATCTGGGCCCAGAACGGGGCTTGCCATGCCTGCTTTCACGAATTACGCCCGCGCCTCCAAGGGTGTCTGCCGAGCGTGAGCGTGTGTTAGCCGAAAAAGACAGGAAACACAACTGTTCCGGCGGCTTTTCGGCAGGCTTGTCCTATCTGAACAAAGCTGCCACGGCCGCCAGCACCCATGCGCCGATCAACAGTGTGCCGCCGATCGGGGCAACCATCGGTATTGTTGCCAGCATATGCACCACCGCCCAGTCGCTCATCGGAGCAAAAGCCCGCAAGGCAATCGCGCCGGAAAACAGCCAGGCACCCGCCCAGGCTGCAACCGCGCTGGTCAGGCCCAAAGCAGGGCGGATCAGGCCGGTGCGCGTCATCGCCAGCATGGCCAGCACCGCAGGCGCGGTGACCATGGCAATGGTGGCGGCCGATTCCAGCGATTTGCCCGGCGCGAGATGGCTTGCCGCCGCCGCCAGCGCAACGCCGAAGGCGCCCAGCAGGCAGGACAGGAACGCCAGAAGGCGTGCGGTCAACTGGCTCATGCGTGTCACTCCGGCAGTTGGCAATCAGACAGCGGGCAGCGGTTCGCCGCGTTCTTGCAGCAATTTGGCGATATTGGCGCGCAGATCGGCCATGCCGTCGCCCGAACGGCTCGAGGTCAGCAGGACTTCGGGGAAGGCTGCGGGCCGGCGGTGGATTGCCTCCAGCGTCGACGCGATACGGGCATCGATTTCGTGCTTTTTCAGCATGTCCGATTTGGTCAGGACGATCTGGTAGGACACAGCTGCCACATCCAGCGTTTTCAGGATGGCTTCGTCGACCTCTTTGAAGCCGTGGCGTGAATCCAACAGCACAAACACCCGCGCCAGATTGGTGCGGCCGCGCAGATAATCATGGATCAGGCGGTTCCACGAGGCGACCTTGGCTTTCTCGACCGCGGCATAGCCATAGCCGGGCATGTCGACCAGTGTCAGCCAGCCGCCGATGTCGAAGAAAATCAGTTCCTGCGTCCGGCCCGGTGTGTGCGAGGTGCGCGCCAGCGCATTGCGGTTGGTCAGTGCATTGACCAGACTGGATTTGCCGACATTGGAGCGGCCGGCAAAGGCGATTTCCATCCCCTTCATCGGAGGCAGTGCGTCGAGCTTGGCGGTTGCCCAGGTGAAATCGGCTTCGCCCGCAAAAATCTTGCGGCCCGCTTCTATCAATGCGGGTGGCAGATCGGTGCGGATGGCTGGCCGGTTGGTGTCGGGACGCGAATTGCTCATGGCCTCACCATCTGTCTTTGCAGACCCCAAACACGAGGCCCCCGTTCATCGGAGGCCCCGTCTGCGGATCAGTCGGATGCTTTGGGGGGCTTGCCCGTCATCGAGCGCAGGTTGTCCCACAATTCCACCTTCACGCCCTGGCGTTTCAGGATGGCATATTGCTGCAACACCGAGAGCAGGTTGTTCCAAGACCAATAGATCACCAGACCGGCGGGGAAGGAGGCCAGCATGAAGGTGAACACCAGCGGCATCCAGGCAAACATCATCTTTTGTACGGGATCGGGTGGCTCTGGATTCATCTTCATCTGCACGAACATCGTGATGCCCATGATGATCGGCCAGACGCCCAGCATCAGGAAATGTGGCGGGGTCCATGGAATGAGGCCGAACAGGTTAAACAGCGTGCTGGGATCGGGAGCCGAGAGATCGTGGATCCAGCCGTAAAAAGGGGAGTGCCGCATTTCGATGGTCACAAACAGCACTTTGTAGAGCGAGAAGAACACCGGAATCTGGATCAGGATCGGCAGGCAGCCGGCCAGTGGGTTGATCTTCTCGCGCTTGTACAACTCCATCATTTCCTGTTGCTGCTTCATCTTGTCGTCGCCATGGCGCTCGCGCAGCGCCACAATTTGTGGTTGCACCGCCTTCATCTTGGCCATCGAGACATAGCTCTTGTTGGCCAGCGGGAAGAAGATCGCTTTGACGATCACGGTCACAGCCAAAATGGCCAGACCGAAATTGCCGAACAGATTGAAGAACAGTTCCAGCAGTTTGAACATCGGCTTGGTGATGAAATAGAACCAGCCCCAATCGATCAGAAGATCGAAATTCTTGATGCCGAGTTTGTCGGAATAGGCGGCGAGGGTTTTGACTTCCTTGGCGCCGACAAACAGGGTCGAGGTGATCTCGGTGGTGCTGGCAGGAGCCAATACCCGCGGCTGCATCAGTATATCGACCTGATAGCTCTTGGCCACAGTGCTGGAGCCGCTATTGCCCGAATAGGTCAACACATAGGAGGCGGCCTGATCAGGAGCGATGACAGCCGCCCAATATTTATCGGTGATTCCAGCAAAACCGCCTGTCGCTTCTTTGAAGGTCTTGCCGCGGCCCTTGTTGCCGGGCAACAGGGCCTCCTTGTCGATGGCGGCATAGTTGGATTCCTGCAAGCCCTGTTCGCCAGCCACGCCGACAAGCCCTTCATGCAGGATGTAATAACCTGATGTCGGCGGGGTGCCATAGCGGCGCACCAGGCCATAAGGGTTCAGTGTCACTGGCGCGGAAGAGCTGTTTTCAACGCTGTCGGTCACGGTGATGGCATAGCCGTCATCCACCGTCAGCTTGCGCTTGAACACCAGACCCGCGCCGTTGTTCCAGCTCAGCGTCACAGGCTGGCTCGGGGTCAGCTTCTGGTGGTCGGCGGTCCAGACGGTTTTGGGGGAAGGCACGACCGTGCCAGCGCCAGCCGCAGCCGCCCAGCCGAATTCGGCAAAATAGGCTTCTTCGCTACCATAAGGCGACAACACGCGGATCAGCGGGCTTTTGGGGTCAACGGTCTCGTGGTAGTTGCGGAAAGAAATGTCGTCGATTTCGCCGCCGGTCAGCGGGAAAGAGCCGATGATTTTGGGGGCTTCGATCTGGATGCGGGCCGATGTCTTTAAAGCCTCACCCAGAGGAAGGATCGCGGGAGCAGACGGGGCTGCGGCGGACGGAGCCTGCGCGCCCGAAGCGGGCTGCTTGGCGGCTTCGATCTGCTTCCTGTGTTCCTCAGGGTTCGGCAAACCGAAGAAGGCGTTCCAGCCGACCAGAACAGCCAGGGACAAGGCGATGGCTAGAAAAAGGTTCTTGTTGTCTTGCATGGTCTCTAGCAATCCTTGTCAGCGGTCGTGATGGTCATCAGGATAGTGTTGTCAGGATCGGAAATCCGGACGGGGTGGAAGGTGCGTTGCCGGAGCGGATTTTGCAACAGCCTTTGCGCAACTCTCGACAATATCGGCGATCAGTTGCTCGAAGGGTGCTGCGAGGCAATCCCGCCGCGCCACAAGCACATAGTCGTTTGCGACGCTTCCGTCGAGTGGGGCAAGCAGCAAAGCGGCCCGCAATCGACGTTTGATGCGGTTCCGTTCGACCGAATTTCCGGTTTTTTTGGTCACTGTCAGCCCGAAACGCGGCATGCCGGTCCTTGGGGCTGCTTCGCCGGCAACAGGGGCCTGCGCGCGATACTGCATCGTCATGCGCGGTGTATGCAGCCGTCTGCCTTTGCCGACAGCCAGAAATTGCGGCCTGACGGTCAACCAGCCGATCGGCGTTGGATTGGTGGTCGGTTTATCAGCTGGTGATGTTTCGGGTGGGGCGTTGTGATTGGGCATGAGAGCTGGTGAACCCGCTTTGTCGCCGCCAATGACCTGTTTGCAAGTTTTGCTGTGTTGAAAGCGTAACCTTGCCTGTGGTGATCAGGCGCCGGTCCAGCGCCCACAAATCCTGTCATCCACAGAATTGATCTTCAAGATTGATTGGCGCGGCACAGATTGGTCCGTTTCCGCGCAGATCATTGTCATCAAAGCTTTGGCCTCTAAAACCCTGGCTTCTAAAACCTTGGCGGTGGCCTGAGAGCCACCCCGCCGGAACAGGTGCTAGGGCTTAGGCCGACAGACGCTTGCGACCGCGCGAGCGGCGTGCAGCGAGGATCTTGCGGCCGTTTTTGGTGCCGAGACGGGCGCGAAAGCCGTGGCGGCGTTTACGCACAAGTTTGCTGGGTTGATAGGTGCGTTTCACAGCGCGTACTCCGGTTTAGTCTTGGTCTCCGCCAAGACCGAATGTCTTGATCAGAGAGGTGAAATGTCAAAACGATAAGAACGACAGGAGGACACGATCCATCCTGTTGACCCTTATCACGAGAAAGAATGATCGCGGGCTTATGAAGGATCGGCGCGAGAAAGTCAACGCACCTGACGGTTTTCTTTGGGCCGAGATCGGTTTTCTGACGCAAGCTTTCTGGTTCGGGAAGGCTTTTTCAGTCGAAAAGGCTTGAAACGCTCTGTTCGAGCGCTGTGCGGCCAATGGCTTCGCCCAACAGGTCGGCAATCGAGATCACGCGGATATTGCGCGCCACCTTGACGGCCTCGGTTGGCAGAATCGAATCCGTGATCACCAGTTCCTTGAGCTTGGAAGAGGCAATCCGCGCCACAGCCCCGCCCGACAGCACCCCGTGGGTGATATAGGCAAACACTTCCTTGGCGCCTTTTTCCAGCAGGGCTTCAGCCGCATTGCACAGCGTGCCGCCGGAATCGACGATATCGTCGACCAGAATACACGAGCGGCCCGTGACATCGCCGATGATGTTCATCACTTCGCTCTCGCCGGGGCGTTCGCGCCGCTTGTCGACGATGGCCAGTGGCGCATCGATGCGTTTGGCCAGCGCGCGGGCACGCACCACGCCGCCGACATCGGGCGACACCACCATCAGATTGCCGTTGTTGATCCGCTTCTTGATATCGGCGGCCATCAGCGGGGCGGAGAACAGGTTGTCGGTCGGAATATCGAAGAAGCCCTGGATCTGTCCGGCATGCAGATCCAGCGTCAGCACGCGGTCGGCCCCGGCATGGGTGATCAGATTGGATACCAGTTTGGCCGAAATCGGCGTGCGTCCCGAGGCGCGGCGGTCCTGGCGGGCATAGCCGAAATAGGGGATGACGGCGGTGATTCTGCGGGCCGAGGAGCGGCGCATCGCATCGATGATGATCAGCAGCTCCATCAAATGGTCATTGGTCGGAAACGAGGTCGACTGGACGATGAACACATCCTGCCCGCGCACGTTTTCCTGGATTTCGACGAAGATTTCCATATCGGCAAACCGGCGGACCGTGCACTGGCCCAGCGGCAGTTCCAGATAGGCAGCGATGGCTTCGGCGAGAGCGCGGTTGGAATTTCCCGCGACGAGCTTGATCGCAGCTTTCATGGCAGTGGTCCTTCTCACCAGAACATCAGAACACGGACAGGGCCACACGCCGATGCCAGACTCTGTGACCCTGCTCTTATCAGGCACAACCCCCGCCTTCAATATCGCGCGGCGCAACACCCACAGTCAAAAACGGGCAAACGGCGAAAAAGCAAAGGGGAGGGAAGGCCAGTTTATTTTGAAGGGGCCGGCTGAAACCCCGGCTGTCATGCCCGCTCTTGTGGCGGGTATCCATGTCTATTGTTGTTGCAATGGCAAGCCGCAATGGCCGCAACATGTTTTGGAACATGTGCTATGTTGGGCGTGGCCTGCACATGCTGTCAATGTCCGGCATGAGAAATCCGTCACTCTTTCAAAAAGCCAGCCAGATCGTTCATGCTGGTTTCGGCCAGCTGGCTGGCTTCGCGGCTGGTCAGGCCGTTTCCGCTGGAGGAGGCGGGCAGGGTGCTGGTGATGCGCTGGATGCGGTTTTCCTGCGCATCGAACACATCCCAGACCAGTGTGGCGGCCTGTCCCTGCGGCAGATGGCTACCGGTGGTCAGATAGCCGCGCAGATGCAGG
This sequence comes from Hyphomicrobiales bacterium, assembly GCA_947447895.1. Lineage (GTDB taxonomy): Bacteria > Pseudomonadota > Alphaproteobacteria > Rhizobiales > Beijerinckiaceae > CAIYZJ01. The sequence goes on along the minus strand of CANFLM010000009.1, from coordinate 42,427 downwards.
CCTGCCTGATCGGGTGTATTGGTGAGTTTGACGCCATAACGTTGCGCGCCCTTTTCCAGACCGTCCTGCACAGCCTGCTGCATGGGTTTGGGCACACCGTCGATGCCCTCGATCACCACAACAGAGCCCGCGCCGACGGACACGTGACCGGAGCCGTTGCCCGCGCCCTGACAGGCGGCCAGCAACACCGCTGGCAGGATCCAAGAATGGCGGAAGAGAAGGCGAAAGCTGTATGTCATCCGATCAGTTATATAGCAGACACGCCAGCGGGGAAACTGCTGGGATGGGCAGGGCGCACCCAAGCCGGCAGGCCGGCATCATAAAAGGGAGGCATCATCAAATGAGCGTTGCCATAAAATGACGGGATAAAGCGGGCGTGCCGGCCTGCCGCCTCTTTCCTGACAGGCTGCCACACCCTACATCTGGTCCATGGCAACAGCGACCCCCGATCACGATCTGCCCCAACCGGATGCGGACGACCCCGACGAGCCTGTCGAGGCGGTGTCTGCGGCCGAGCCGCTCGATCTGGGCTTTGACCAGCCCGCTGCTGCGGGCGAGCTGGCAGCCGGTGTCGAGGTCATCCGCAAGTGCCACACGACACTGCCCAACAAGCCGGGCGTCTACCGCATGTTCAATCAGGCGGGGGATGTGCTCTATGTCGGCAAAGCCAAGAGCCTGAAAAAGCGGGTGTCCAATTATGTGCGCGAATCGGGCCATTCCAACCGCATCGCGCGGATGATCTCGCTGACGGCGGCGATGGAATTCATCACCACCGGCACGGAATCAGAGGCCTTGTTGCTCGAGGCCAATCTGATCAAACAGCTCAAGCCGCGTTTCAACGTGCTGCTGCGCGACGACAAGAGCTTTCCCTATATCCTGATCAGTGCCGATCACGAGGCGGCGCAACTGACCAAACATCGCGGCGCGCGCAACAGGCCGGGCCAGTATTTCGGCCCCTTTGCCAGCACCTGGGCGGTGAGCCGCACGCTGACCGCGCTGCAGCGCGCCTTTTTGCTGCGCACCTGCACCGACAGCTACTATGAAAACCGCACGCGGCCCTGTCTGCTCCACCAGATCAAGCGGTGCGCAGGGCCCTGCACGGGCGAAACCAGCATCGAGGATTACCAGAAGCTGACCAAGGAAGCACGTGACTTCATGCGCGGCCGCTCGATCAGCATCAAGAAAATGCTGGCCGAGGACATGCAGGCGGCGTCCGATGCGCTGGAATTCGAAACCGCCGCCCGCCTGCGCGATCGCCTGGCGGCCCTGTCGGCCATCCAGTCATCACAGGATATCAATCCCAATTCCGTCGAGGAAGCGGATGTGTTTGCCCTGCACATGGAAGCGGGGCAGTTCTCGATCCAGGTGTTTTTCTTCCGCAACTTCCAGAATTGGGGTAATCGCGCCTATTTCCCCCGTGCCGACCAGACATTGGAGCCCGCCGAGGTGCTGGGCGCCTTTCTGGCGCAATTCTATGACGACAAGCCTGCGCCCGCGCTGATCCTGCTGACCCACGAGATCGAGGATCGCGGCGTGCTGGAGGATGCGCTGTCGTCGAAATCGGGCGAGAAGGTCGAGATCCAGGTGCCCCAGCGCGGTGAAAAGCGCGTGCTGGTCGACCATGCCCTGACCAATGCCCGCGAGGCCTTGGGCCGCCGTCTGGCCGATACCTCCTCGCAGCAGAAATTGCTGGTGGCGATGGGGCAGGCCCTCGGGCTCGACGGGCCGATCCATCGGGTCGAAGTCTACGACAACTCCCATATATCGGGCACCAATGCGGTCGGCGCGATGATCGTGGCCGGGCGCGAGGGCTTTTCCAAGCCGCATTACAGGCAATTCACCATCAAATCGACCGAACTGACCCCCGGCGATGACTATGCGATGATGCGCGAAGTGCTGCACCGCCGGTTTTCGCGGCTGGTCAAAGAGGGGCCCAAGCCGCCACTCGTTGCCGATCCGAAAGCCGCGGGCGATGATCAGGACGAGCGCGCCGATGCCATGCCTGCCTGGCCTGATCTTGTGCTGGTTGACGGCGGCAAGGGCCAGCTTGATGTAGCCGTCTCGGTCTTTCAGGAATTGGGGGTCGAGGGCGTCCATCTGGTCGGCGTGGCCAAGGGGGTAGACCGCGATGCAGGGCGTGAAACCTTCATCATCCCCGGCCGGGCCCCGTTCCGGTTGCCGCCGCGTGATCCTGCGCTCTATTTCATCCAGAGATTGCGCGACGAGGCGCACCGCTTTGCCATCGGCTCGCATCGGGCCAAACGCAAGAAGGATTTTACCCGCTCGAGTCTGGACGATATTGCGGGAATCGGCCCGACGCGCAAGCGCGCTTTGCTGATGTATTTCGGTACCGCCAAGGCCGTGGAACAGGCCTCGCTGGAGGATCTGGCGCGCACCCCGGGCATCAATTTGAACATGGCACGGATGATTTTCGATTTTTTCCACGACAGCGGCGCTTAATCCGCAGCTTTTGTTCAAATTCATCGTTGACGCTTGGCGTTTGACGATGTTTTGTCATTTCATGAGCGCGCAAAACAGCCAATCGCCGGCCGCGCCCCGCAAATTGCGCGGGGGAGGGCCACTGAGCCTGCCCAATCTGCTGACCTATGGACGGGTCGTGGCGGTTCCGGCCGTTGTGGCCTGCCTGTTCTGGTCCGAAGACGGCACGATGCGCTGGATCGCGCTGGGGATCTACACCGTTGCCGCAATCACCGATTTTTTCGATGGCTGGCTGGCCCGCTTGTGGTCGCAACAATCCTCGCTGGGCCGGATGCTCGATCCGATTGCCGATAAATTGCTGGTCTCTTCCTGCCTGCTGATGCTGGTGGCCGATCATACCATCGAGGGTCCGTGGCTCTGGGCGGCCATCGTGATCTTGTGCCGCGAGATTCTGGTCTCGGGCCTGCGTGAATTTCTGGCCGAACTGCATGTCAGCGTGCCGGTCTCGACCGTGGCCAAATGGAAAACAGCGATGCAACTGTTTTCGCTGGGTTTTCTGATTGTCGGTCCTGCGGGCAAGGTGATTTTGCCGCAAACCGTCGAGATCGGTCTGTGGCTGCTGGCGATTGCGGCCGTGCTGACGCTCTACACCGGCTATGATTATTTCCGCGTCGGTTTCCGTCATGTCGTCGATTTGGATGGTGGATAATCCGTCCGGCCCCGGGGGAACGACAATGGTCAAACTGGTTTATTTTGCTTGGGTGCGCGAGAGAATGGGCATGGCCGAGGAAATGGTCGAGCTGCCTGCCTCGGTGCAAACCATTGCCGATCTCGCGCTCTGGCTGGCAGGCCGTGACGAGGGTGCGGCGCTGGCCTTTGCCAATCCCGATGTCGTGCGGGCGGCGATCGACAAGCACCATGTCTCTCCGCAAACCTCTGTGCAGGGCGCGCGCGAGATCGCCTTCTTCCCGCCGATGACCGGAGGCTGAGCCGATGCGCGAGGCCGGACGCACCACACGCCATATCAGCGTTCAAGCTGCCCCCTTCGATCTGGCCGCCGAGGTCGAAAAGCTGACCGGTGGCCGGACCGATATCGGTGCGGTGGTCACCTTTACCGGCCTGTGCCGCGACGAGGCTGGCCTGCTCTCGGCTTTGGAGCTCGAACATTACCCGGGCATGGCCGAGGACGAGGTGACCCGCGTGGTGGACGAGGCCGAACAGCGTTGGCCCTTGCAGGCCGTGGGAGTGATCCACCGCTTCGGGGTGATCAGGCCGGGCGAGGTGATCGTGCTGGTGGTCACCGCCTCGGCCCATCGTGTCGCAGCGTTCGAGGCCGCCAGTTTTCTGATGGATTATTTGAAAACCCGTGCGCCGTTCTGGAAAAAGGAACATCCGGCGGACGGATCAAGCGGAGGCTGGGTCGAGGCCAAGGCGCTGGATGATCTGGCCGCAGAGCGTTGGTCCGCGGCCAAGAGGGATTGACGGGCTGAGGGATTTCTTCCCTTTAATGCGTCTGCTGGATCGCCGAGAGCATCCACGGACCGCCGGGCACACGGCGGAAGGTCCAGATTTCCGTCGCTTCCTGTGTCTGGTCGGGGTTGCCCGAAACCACGCGGTTGGTGGCCCGTTCAACCATGGCATTGATGAAGGAAAAGCGCATGGCGACGCTGGCATAATCGCTGCCGTTTTCATTCCAGCTTTCGGCCAGATCGCCTTGCAGCAGCTTGACCTGCGAGACACGGTCCACAAGACCTTGCTGGCTGTTGCGGGCCAGATCATCACCGAAATAGGACACCATTTCAGGTGTGACCATGCCGCGCAAAGCCGAAAGATCCTCGCGGCTATAGGCATCCTGCACCGCACCCAATAGCTTTTCAAAGGCCGCATAATCGCTGTCGCCGATCTGCACCGGAGCGCTCGACGTGCTGCCGCCACCCGAGGCTGGCATCATCGTGACCGGGGAGCGTGCATAGCCCTGGTCCGCATAAGCGGGTTCGGGATTTGATTTGCGGAAGAGCCTCACAACCAAATAGATCAGCCCGACCACGAGCAAGGCCTGGAACACCATGCCGATCAGGCTCATGAAGCCGCCCATGCCGCCCATGAAGCCGTGTCCCGACAACATGCCGAACAGGCCAGCTCCGAGGAAACCGCCTGCCAGTCCCCCGAGCAGGCTGCGCCCGAAGGAAGGGGCGGCTGCGGGTTGTTGCATAGGGGCCTGTCCGCCCATGGAGGGTGAGGACGGGCTCGGTTGGGTGATGCTGCGCTGCATCGGGGCTGCCCCGCCCGGGGCCGTATTGGTGGCCGGAGGGGCCGAAAATGTTCTGTTGCCACGGCTGCCCATGCTGCCGCCATCGCCGGGGCGGGCATCGACCGGAGCCAGCGACTGGGCGAAAACCATCGAGGCGATGGCCAGTACCACACCCATGCGTTTCAACACACTTGCTTGTTTGACTGCGACCTGAAGTCTCATCCGGAATTCCCCTCTTTTCATCATGTTTGATCATGATTCATTATAAGGGAAGATATGGGGTTCTTCCCCTCCAAGTGCAAGGGCTGTTTTTGAGGGATTGTCTGGTTTTTTTTGGTCTTCCCGGGGATGGTCTTTCGGTTTTTCCTTAGTAAAAAAGTAAGGGGATCGCGTTAGAGACAAAGGATGAAATCCGGTCTCGTGGGCAAATGGTTGGCCGTGCTGGTGCTGCTGTGTGTGGCAGGCTGTGGGCTGTTCCGTTTCGAGCAGCGCGCTCCCTGGCGTGATCAGGCCGAGCGGGAATGCCTGTCGGCGGGGGCCGTCAAAATCAACGCCTATGTCGAGCCCGCCCGAGAGGTCGATGGGCCGGGCTCCTGCGGGATGCTGAAACCGTTCCGGATTTCGGCTTTGGCCGAGGGCACTGTCGGGCTCAAAAGCCGCGCTTTGCTGGCCTGTCCGATGCTCAGTGTGCTCGACCAATGGCTGATCGAGGTCGTCCAGCCTGCGGCACGGCTCTATCTGGGGACGGAACTGGCGGAGGTCAATCTGGGCTCCTATTCCTGCCGTAACGTCAACAACCAGTGGAGCGGCAACAAATCCGAACATTCCTATGGCAATGCCGTGGATGTGATGTCGTTCAAATTCGAGGATGGCCGCACGCTCACTGTCGAGCGCGGCTGGCGCGGGGCATCGGCGGACCAGAATTTCCTGAGGGAAGTGTTTGTCGGCGGGTGCCGGATGTTTTCAACCGTGCTCGCGCCCGGATCCGACATGTTCCATTACAACCATCTGCATATGGATTTGGGACGTCATGCGGGCGGGCGCCAGATTTGCAAGCCGGTCATCAAGTTCGAGCCCCGCGTGACGCCGGCGATGGTCAGGGCTCCGATGAGCATGAAAGTGCCGACAAAGCGGGCCATTCAGGAGGAAGAGGACAATTCGGGTGAATTTGCCGAGCCGCCAGCGGCCAATCGCCCCGCCGTCCAATCCTCTCCGCTGCCGCCTGCCGGCCCGCAACAGATGAACCGGACCGGCGCTCCCGAGCCGCGCCATCCTGCGCCGGGTTCCGGCATGCCCGCGCCCAACACGCTCCTGCCGCCGGTGCGGCCACCGCGTCTGGGCGGATTGTATTAACAAGGTCGTAGGCCCGGATTGATTCAGAGATTGACCTTGCGGCTGGTTCTGTCATCAAAGGCATCATGAATTACAGACACGCTTATCATGCTGGCAATTTTGCCGATGTTGTCAAACATGCGGCCCTTGCCCTCATTCTTGATTATCTGAAGCGCAAGGACAGTGCCTTTCGGGTCATCGACACCCATTCGGGCATTGGTGTTTACGATCTGGCCGGCGAGGAGGCCCAACGCACCGGCGAATGGCATGCCGGCATTGGCCGTCTGCTCGATGCCGACTTGTCGCCCGAAGCCGCCACGCTGCTGGCGCCCTTTCTGGAAGCGGTGGCTGCGGTCAAAGGCCTGGTCAAGCCGACCGCCTATCCCGGTTCCCCCGCTATTGCCCAGCATCTGACCCGCGATCAGGACCGGATGATCTTTGTCGAGAAGCATCCGCGGGATGCCCAGACATTGAAAGACACGATGGCGGGTGACGAACGCATCAAAGTGATCGAGCTCGACGGCTGGACCGCGTTGAAAGCCTATATTCCGCCGCCAGAACGGCGCGGTCTGGTGCTGGTCGATCCGCCGTTTGAAGTGCCTGACGAATTCGAGAAGCTTTCGCAGAACGTGGTCAAGGCCTATCGCAAATGGCCGACCGGGATTTATGCAGTCTGGTATCCCTTGAAAAACAAAAGCGCCAGCGACCAGTTCCGCCAGACCATGCGCGACAGCGCTATTCCGCGGATGCTCTGCGTCGAATTGCGGGTGCGCGAGGAGCAGGATCGCGGCCTGTTTTCGGGCAGTGGTTTGATGCTGATCAACCCGCCTTTCGTGCTGGCCGAACAGATGGCTGCGCTCCTGCCAGAATTGCTCGCCATTCTCAAGCAGGCTTCGGGCAGTGGCTGGTCGGTGACGTGGTTGACACCCTCTTGACGCGTAATCGCGCATAAATGCAACTTTTCCGAGATTATTCGATCCAAACACCCTCAAAAAAAGTCATTTTTGATGGTGGACGCCCGCGAATTGCCGTCATATCCTGTTTCTAACGATAAGTTTTTCCGAAAGCATCAAACCGGTCGAACGGGCTGCGGGGAGAACATAGAAAGTGGGAATTGCAGATTTCGTTTTGCATTCCGGACAGGACACGCGAGGGGCACGTTTCGATGGGCGATGGCACTTCGCGCGATCTGAGGGAATGCAGGGGCCGGTCGGTTGGATCTTCGGTAGGATCTAGGGTTTGACCTTCTGGTTCGTCATTCGGGGCGGGTCTGTCTTTCGGGGCCGTCCCCTGATCAGGAGCGATAGGCATGCCGCGTACAGGTGTCGTGAAATTCTTCAATACCGATAAAGGCTATGGTTTCATCAAGCCGGATGACGGGGGAACCGATGTGTTCGTCCATGTGACGGCCGTCAGCACTGCCGGACTGTCAGGACTTGATCAGGGGCAGAAAATCTCTTTCGAGGTCGAACCTGACAAGAAGGGCAAAGGACCGAAAGCTGTCGGACTGGTTGTGTTGCCCGAGTGAGCCGTTTACAGCTTAACATCTGGAACCAGTGGTGGTTTGCCGCGTGTTAAGAGGGCTGCACATGAAATTGCGTTCGTCTCCTTTCTCTCCGTTCGGCCGTAAAGTGGTTATGGTCGCGCATATTCTTGGTCTGTTCGATCGGCTGGGCATCGCCACCGCTGATCCGTCAGATCCCAATGATCCGTTGCGGGTTGATAATCCGCTCGGCAAATTGCCGGTGCTGGTGCTCGAGGATGGTTCGTCGCTCTATGATTCCCGCGTGATTGTCGATTATCTCGACCATCTCGCCGGTGAGGGGGCTGTGATCCCGACAGGGGAAGCCAAATTCCCCGTATTGCGCATGCAGGCACTCGCTGACGGCATTCTCGATGCTTCGATCCTGCAGGTTTACGAAAACCGCTTCCGGGCCGAGGACCGGCGCGAGGCCGGATGGATCTCATACCAGGCCGAAAAGGTCAAACGCGCTCTGACCTTTCTGGAAAACAGTGTCCTGCCGGTTATTTCCGCGCGGCCTGATGTCGGAGCCATCGCGCTGGCTTGTGCCTTGGGCTATCAGGATTTACGCTTTCAGGGCGCCTGGCGCAAAGACAACCCCAAACTGGTGGCCTGGCTCAAAGACTTTGCCGCTGCGGTGCCGGCCTATGATCTGACGCGCCCGCCTGCGGCCTGATTGGCTCGATAGAGGCCGTCAACAAAAAAAGCCCGCTTCGCAGCGGGCTTTTTCCTTGATGATCCCGGGATCATCAGAACTTGTAGTTGAGGGCCGTACGCACAATGCCCAGATCGTTGCCGAGCTTGCCGACAGCGGTGGTCTTGTTCTCGAGGGCGACATAGAGGCCTTCGACGCGGGCCGAGACATTGTTGGTGAGGGCATAGTCAACACCTGCACCGACCGCATAGCCATTACGCCAGCCCGAAGAATTGTTCGAACCCGGAATGGTGACCTTTTCGTTGCCGCCTGCATAACCGGCTGTGAGATAAGGCATCACACGGTCAAAGGCGTAACCCACACGACCGCGCACGGTGCCGAGGGTATCCAGACGGGCCTTGGAGCCAGTGGAGGAAGCCTTGCCCTGCAGACCGCTATAGTCGAAGTCGCCTTCAACGCCGACAACCACCTTGTTGGCGAGCTGCTGGTTGTAGCCGATCTGGCCACCTGCCACAAAATTGCTCGGGTTTTTGAACTGCGAACCTGCGGAGCCTGAGAAGGAGCCAAAGCCGTAGCCGGCGTTAACACCGATATAGCTGCCCGACCAGTTATAGCTTGGGGCCGCAACGTAAGGTGCAGGAGCCTGCTTGCGGTTTGGCAAGTCGGCAGCAGAAGCAGCACCGGCAGTCAGGGCGAGAGCAGCTAAGCTAAGCGAAAGCAGTTTTTTCATTGTATCAGTCTCCAAAAGTTCAGGGAGCAGATGAACTAACGTCCTTCTGCGTAGAGGATCAATATTTTCTCAATATCACTGAGAAAACGGTCGAATGAGAAGCAATCTCTTGCTGATGGTTTTCATATTTAAAAGTGGCGGAAATATGAACCTATTGCGGCATATTATTGTTTTTTGCATAAGAAGATCGTGAATAATGTGTAAATATTATTCATGATCCACTGATTAAAAACGATAATTTCCGCCTACCCGCAGCAGGTTGTTGGTAGCGCTGATGGATTGCGGACCCGTGGATGCAGGATAGGTGTAACGGTTGAGGTCGTAATGCAGCACTTCGCCGCGCAGCGAGAAATGCTGGTCCACTTGCAATTCAGCCCCGATACCGGCGACCCAGCCCACCGCGGTGATGCTCTTGCTGCCTGCCGTGCTTTTATATTCGGTGGCTGCCATGCCGAGCCCACCAGTGGCATAGCCCAACAGATTGTTGGCAATCAGGTACCCGGCGCGTCCGCGCCCGCTGGCGAGCCAGTTCTGGCGATAGGTATCGGCGACCGAGCGGCTGATCACATCGCTGGCTGTGCCGTCGGCCTCCAGACCGAACACGAAACGGTCCGATTGCCAGTTATAGCCGCCCTGCAAGCCTCCTGCGACGCCCGAAATGCGGTTGACGCCGGCTTTGCCAAAGCCCCCACCGACATTGCCGCCGAAATAGGCTCCCTGCCAATTGCCGCTCGAGGATGATCCGCCAGACCCCGAATTCCCGTATGAACTGCCATAAGGGTTGCTGCCATATCCTTTGTTCTTGGAGAGGTCAGCCGCTGCCGCGCCGCCTGTTGCAAGGCAGAGGGCCAGCAGTGATGTTGCCATTGCTGTCGAGATGCGAAACTGTGTCATGACCTGTTTCTCCTTCAGACAGGCTCTGTTGGTCCTGTCCTCCTCACATCTAAAACGGATGGGAGGCGGGTCAAAGGACAGCTTGGGAACAGGGTCAACAGTCTCTAAACACAGAGGGCGGCGGGTAGGGGCTTGTTAAAACCCGTGGCGGAAATAAGGCGGACACCGTCCGGCGGGCGGGGTCTTTCAGGAGAACGAGATGCAGCAGAGCACCAAGGCAGCCCTTGTGACGGGTGGCGCCAAACGGATCGGGCGGGCGATTGTCGAGGCTCTGGCGCAAGCGGGGTTTGATGTTGCCATCCATTGCCATACCTCGCGGCACGAGGCTGACGAGCTGGCCCGTAGCCTGCTCGCCAAGGGCCGGAGGGCTGTTGTGGTCTCTGCCGATCTGGCCGATGTCGGCGCCACAAGAGACCTGATCGGGCAGGCGCAGGCGGCTTTGGGACCCTTGTCCCTGTTGGTCAACAGTGCCTCTTTGTTTGAACCCGATCAGGCCGAACAGATTGATCAGGCCGTGTGGGATCGCCAATTCGCCGTCAATCTGCGGGCTCCCTGCGTGCTGGCCGAAGCCTTTGTCGCCGGTCTTGATCCGCATGGCACGGATGATGCCTCGATTATCAACCTGCTCGACCAGCGGGTCTTGCGGCCCAACCCGCAATTCTTCTCCTACACCTTGACCAAATCGAGCCTGTGGACCGCGACCCGCACCATGGCGCAGAGCTTTGCGCCGCGCGTCAGGGTCAACGGGGTCGGGCCGGGGCCGACTTTGGCCAACCAGCATGACGGGGAGGCCGGCTTGATGCAGGAGCGGTCAGCCTTGCTGCTGTCGCACGGGCCGAACCCCGCCGATATTGCCGAGGCCGTGGTCTATCTGGCGCATGCGCGTCAGGTCACGGGGCAGATGATTGCGGTGGATGGCGGCCAGCATCTGGGCTGGAAAACCCCCGATGTCGTTCTTTAGCTTTATGATGTAAGGGCAATGGCCGCCATCAAACGCCCGTAATCGGGCTCACTGGCATGGGTCGTGCGGCGATAGCTGAAAAACAGCTCGGGCTCGCCATAGGTGCAGCGGTCGAGATTGGTGAAGGAGCCGACTTGGGCCAGTTGCAGCCTGTGACCAATCAAGGCGGGCAGATCGAACATCGCGTGCCCGGCCTTGGTCGAGGGGGTAAAAAACACTGCAAAGTCGGGGTTGGTGTCGATGAAGCGGGCGACAAATTCCGGCCCCACTTCATAGGCACGCGCCGAAATGGTCGGGCCCAGAACCGCATGGATATCAGCGCGTCTGGCCCCCAAAGCCTCCATCCCGTCAAGGGTCGCCTCCAGAATACCGGTAAAGGCCCCTTTCCAGCCCGAATGGCAGGCACCGATCACCCGTGCTTTGGGATCGGCAAACAGCACGGGACCGCAATCGGCGGTGGCGACCGCCAGACACAGGCCGGGACGGTTCGTGACCATGCCATCGGCTTTGGGACGCTGGTCGCGGGTCCAGGGCTTGGTGACGCTCACCACATCGGCTGAATGGATTTGCCAGCATGACAACAGATGATCTGGCGTCACGCCCATAAATCCGGCCATGCGCTCACGGTTGGCGGCCACGGCTGCGGGATGGTCATCCGAGCCCTGCCCGCCATTGAGTGAGGCATAGATGCCGCTCGAAGCCCCGCCCTGACGGGTAAAAAAGGCATGGCGGATCCCCTCCTGCATCAGAGGTGCGGCAAGGATCGGCTGGAGGGCGGATGGGTGCATCGTCATGATAGGGTCGCCAGGGCGGGGTCGGGCCGATCGAAACCGGGAACCAGTTTGAAATCGGGCGAAGCCATTGCCGCCGCCTTGAACAGACGCCCCATCGAGACGGGGGTGGTGTCGTCGATCAGCCGGTTGGCGGCTTCGCGGATGGTTTCGGTCTGGTCGGGATTGCCCGCGCTCAACTGTTCGACGCGGGGTTCCAGTCCCAGACGCAGGAGCAATTCGCGCTGGGTCAGCAGGCTTTGGGGGCGGATACCAGCCGCGCGCGCTGTCTCCATCAGCAAGGTGAAGTTGACATGGGTGGTCAGGTCGCATTCACCGGGTGCATCGAGCGGGTCGACCGGTTGGTGGTTTTTCAGGGCTTGCCATGAATCGAACAGGGTCGAATGGTCCTTGGCGCCTTTGCTGGCATAGCCGTAATCGATCGCCAGACAGACCCCGCGGTTTTGCGCCAGATGCCGCGCCAGCTGGTCCATGATGAAGGTGCCGATGCGCGGCAATTCCAGCACGGCATCGACCGGCGCCTCGAGAGTGATCGAGGCATCGGGCTCCATCGACAAGCCGAGACAGAGCGAGCCGTCATCATCGAGCCCGACAAGCCGTTCGTGCCAGCCGTGAACGGTCTTTTGCATCTGGCGGATCGGAAGGGCATCGAAAAACTCGTTGGCGAGGATGATGCACGGGCCGTTCGGCAGGGTTTCGATGCTCTGGTGCCATTCGATCTGGTCGATCCAGGGGGCGAGGGTGCGTTCCTGCATCTGGCGCAGCACCGGACTGGTTTCCACCAGATGCACCCGCATGGCGCGCTGGAAGCCTTGGACGACCCGCAAGACCCGCAAGGCATCGGCCATCAGCGTGCCGCGACCCGGCCCCAGTTCAACCAGATTGACGGTGGAGGGGGCACCCAGTTGCAGCCAGCATTCGCCGGCCCACAACCCGATCAGTTCACCGAAAATCTGCGAGATTTCCGGTGACGTGATGAAATCGCCGGTCGTGCCGAACGGATCGCGCGTCATGTAATAGCCATAGCGCGGATCACCCAGACAGATCGCCATATAACGTTCGATGCTGAGCGGACCCTCGGTGCGGATCAGTTCTTTCAGCAAAGGGATCAGCGGCGCGCTCATGCCAGGGGGCTTTCATGAGAGTTGGACGCTGCAGGCTTTCTGAGGGCATGGATGGCCAGTGCAAGGCCCAGCAAAACCAAAGGCACCGACAGCAGCATGCCCATGGTGGCGCCGCCGAGCAGGAAGCCGAGTTGCTGGTCGGGTTCGCGGAAAAATTCCGAGGCGATGCGTGCAAGGCCATAGCCGATCCCGAACAGGCCCGACACCAGCCAGGGACGTTTCAACGCGCCCTGCCGCACGGCGATGATCAGCAGCAGGCCGAGCAACAGGCCCTCAAGAGCCGCCTCGTAGATCTGGCTGGGATGGCGCGCCATGGGACCGGCGAGGGGGAACACCACCGCCCAGGCCACATCGGTGGTGCGGCCCCATAATTCGCCGTTGATGAAATTGGCGATGCGGCCCAGAAACAGCCCGATCGGCGCCACCGTGGCGGCCACATCGAACAGGCTTGCGACCGCTTCGCCATGGCGGCGCGCGCTGATCGCCAAGCCCAAAGCGCAGCCGGCCAGCCCGCCGTGGAACGACATGCCGCCCTGCCAGACGCTGAGAATGTTTTCGGGATGGGCGATAAAATGGTCGAGATTGTAGAACAGCACATAGCCGGTGCGCCCGCCCAGCACGACCCCGAGGGCGGCGAACAAAATCATGTCATCGAGCAATGCGATGCTCGGCGGGGTCCGTTGCCCCCACAGGAAGGATTGCTGGGCCAGACGCACGCAGAATTTCCAGCCGAGCATCAAGCCGCCGATATAGGCCAGCGCATACCAGCGGATCACAAAAGGTCCGACGCTGATCAGCACGGGATCAATCGCGGGAAAGGGGATCACGAAAAACGGCATTCGGCAGGCTCCCATAGGTCTGCATCTGAGATGCCCCTTCCGGCAGGCCTTCGTCAAGCCGCTTCGCCGGTCTGGGGTGAGAAAAGCCGGTCGTCCGCTGGGGGAAGCAAGAAAAATGTTCGCCTGTGGGTGAAACCATCGCGCAGTCATGCTAGACATCGGCTGGGATACACCGGTTCAGGAGAGACGATCATGCAAGGCGGCAACAAGATTCTCGATGATTTCGCACGCATGATGACCGATGCCGCCGGAATGGCCCAGGGCGTCAAGCGCGAAGCCGAAGGTGTGTTCAAATCGCAATTCGAGCGGATGATCCGCGATATGGATCTGGTCACCCGCGAGGAATTCGAGGCGGTCCGCGATATGGCTGTCAAAGCGCGCGAGGAAAACGATGCGCTGTTGGCGCGCCTTGAGGCTCTCGAAGCCAGACTGCCTCAGGCTTCGGGAGAGTAAGCCCTCGGGCTGGATCACCGCACCACGCGTTGTGTCTGCTGCCGGGCCAAATTAAAAAACGCAATCGGGTGTGGACATTGTTTTGAAGTGATTGTGCATGGAGCGCGAATCCATGAGTGTCCATCTCGCTCGGTGTCGATGTGAGTCGCCTCTGGCCAGTTGGATCAACAGGCCTCAGTGACCCCTTTCAGATCGGGCATGTTGTGGGCGGTTCTCGTCCAGAGCAGGTGATCTGGAGACGGGACCGCAATGGCCGCCATCGAATTTGATCTCAGCGAACGCAGTGAGCATCCGCTCGACATTGTCGAACGGCTCGCCGCTTTGCACGACTGGTCGTTTGATCGGGCGGACGAGAATGAAATTTCCATCACGGTGGAAGGCAGCTGGTGCGATTACCAGATCGCTTTCACATGGCTCGACGAGATGGAGGCCCTGCATGTCGGTTGCGCTTTCGATCTCAAGACCTCGCAGCGCCGCCGCGCCGATGTGAACGAGCTGGTTTCGCTGATCAACGAGCATTTGTGGATCGGCCATTTCGATCTCTGGGCCAAGGATGATGTGGTGATGTTCCGCCATTCGCTGCTGCTGGCCGGTGGGGCCGAGCCCAATGGCCACCAGTGCCAGGCTCTGCTGAAGGTCGCGGTCGAGGCCTGTGACCGCTATTATCAGGCGTTCCAGTTTCTGTTGTGGGCGGGCAAAAGCCCTGCCGATGCGCTGGCCAGCGCGATGTTCGAGACCGTCGGAGAGGCTTGAGCCATGACCCGTTTTCCTGCTTCACTGGTTCTTGTCGGCGCGGGAAAAATGGGCGGGGCGATGCTGGAGGGCTGGCTGGCCGGTGGCTTTGATCCCCGCCATATCAGCGTCATCGATCCCAAGCCGGCCGACACCCTCGTGGCTTTGGCCAGCCAATACGGGTTCGCGCTCAATCCCGCTGATGCCCCTACTGCCGCCGAAGTGGTGGTGCTGGCGATCAAGCCGCAAATGCTCGACGAGGCCGCTCCGCATTTCCGCCATATGATCGGCCCGAAGACACTGGTGGTTTCGGTGCTGGCCGGAAAAACCGTTGCCGATCTGTCGGCGCGCCTGCCACAGGACAAAGCGCATCCCGTCATCGTGCGGGCGATGCCCAATCTTCCGGCTTCGGTCGGGCGGGGAGTGACCGGTTGCTATGCAGCCTCCGGTGTGTCCGACGCCCAGCGCGCCGCCACCACCACATTGCTGTCCTGCGTTGGCGGGGTTGAATGGGTGGAGGATGAAAGCCTGATCGATGCCGTGACTTCGGTTTCTGGCTCGGGTCCGGCCTATGTCTTCCTGCTGGTCGAATGTCTGGCCAAAGCGGGTGAGGCGCAAGGCCTGCCGGCCGATGTGGCCGCGCGTCTGGCGCGGATGACAATCACCGGCGCCGGAGAATTGCTGCACCAATCCGCTCTGTCACCGGCCACCTTGCGCCAGAATGTGACCTCGCCCGGTGGCACCACGGCGGCGGCTCTCGACGTGCTGATGGCGGAGGGCGGGCTGGGTCCGCTGATGGTCGAGGCGGTGGATGCCGCCCGCAAACGCGCTGTGGCGCTGTCGGGCTAACCCGATCTCTGGTCAAGACGGCACTGGATATCCCGTCCGCTTGGCCCTATCTTGTTTTGGTAGCGTTGTTCGCAAAGGAACAGGACATGCAGCACCCTTCAATCCGTGACCGCATCATTGATGCCACCATGGTTCTCGCCGCGCATCGCGAGTGGGAGTCCTTCGATCTGGCCGATGTCGCGCGGCAGGCCGAAGTGAGTTTGGGCGAATTCCGGGATTGTTTCCCCTCCAAAGGAGCCGTGCTGGCAGGTCTGGCGCGGCGCATCGATCAGGCCGTGCTGGCCGACGAGGCCAGGGAAATGGCCGACGAACCCGCCCGCGAACGTCTGTTCGATGTGCTCATGCGCCGGCTCGATGCGATGTCCCCCTATAAAGCAGCGATCCGTTCGATCATGACAGCAGTCCGGCGCGATTCATTGATGCTGCTGGCGCTCAACCAGACGGCGGCAAACTCCATGCGCTTCATGCTGGCGGCCGCCGGGATCGATACCGAGGGTCCGCTTGGCGCCTTGCGGATCCAGGGCGGCGTGCTGTTGTTTGCCCGTGTTGTCGAAGTCTGGGTGGATGACGAGGACAAGGACATGGCCAAAACCATGGCGCGGCTGGACCGCGAACTGGATCAGGCCGGCAAGATCATCCACAGGATCGAGGGATTTGCCGGTCCCAAAAGTCCGTTCCACTCCCTGTGCGAACGTTTGAAGTCAGGCCGGCCGGCCCCGCGCCCGCGCCGTTCGCGCCGCGATGACGAAGCCGCCTGAGCAGGAATGACGGAGATGGTGCAAGCGGTCGAGCCGATCATCACCTATGATCAATTCGAGGTCGTCGATATCCGGGTGGGCAAGATTGTGGCGGTCGAAGCCTTTCCGCAGGCGCGCAAGCCGGCCTGGAAACTCACCATCGATTTCGGGCCCGGGATCGGGACCAAACGCTCCTCGGCGCAGCTGGTTGCCCGTTATACAGAGCAGGATTTATTGGGACGGCTGGTGATGGCCGTGGTCAATTTTCCGCCGCGCCAGATCGGGCCCTTCATGTCGGAGGTGCTGACCCTTGGTGTGCCCGATGCCGAGGGCGCGGTGATTTTGCTCAGCCCCGACCGCGCCGTGCCGCTGGGCGGCAGGATGTTCTGATCAGATCGGGATCCGCACGGTGGCACGCAAGCCGCCAAGCGGGCTGTCATTGAGATACAGGTCTCCGCCATGGGCGCGGGCGATGTCGCGGGCAATCGGCAGGCCGAGGCCAGAGCCGCCTTCATCGACATTGCGGGCTTCGTCGAGCCGCACAAACGGACGGAACACCTCCTCGCGCTGGTCGGCCGCAATCCCCACCCCGTCATCATCGATATGGACGGTGAGCCAGCGGCTGTCGCGTTCGGCGACGATCGCCAGATTGTCGCCATAGCGGGCGGCATTGGCGAGCAGGTTCAGGAGGCAGCGTTTGAACATATCGGCGCGCAGTGTCACCATCGGATCGCCTGTAAAGGAGACCGTGACATGATCGCCGGTGCGGGCGGCGTCCTCGCGCAATGCTTCGAGGAACTGGATCATATCCACTTCGCTGGCACTGCTGACGGTGTCCTCGCCACGCGCAAAAGCCAGATAGCCTTCCAGCATCCGGCTCATCTCGTCGATGTCGCGGCGCAATGCCTCTACTTCCGGATTGTCGTCCATGATGGCCAGCGATAGCTTGAAACGGGTCAGGATGGTGCGCAGATCGTGGCTGACGCCGTTCAGCATGGTGGTGCGCTGCTGCATCGTGCGCTCGATGCGGCGCTTCATTTCGAGAAAGGCGTAACCGGCCCGACGTACCTCGCGCGCGCCGCGCGGCGAGAAATCGACATCGCGGCCCATGCCGAAACTTTCCGCCGCTTCCGAGAGCCGCTGGATCGGCCGGATCTGGTTGCGCATGAAAATAATGGCAATCGCCAGCAGGACCAGCGCGGTGCCCAGCATCCAGACGATGAAAATATGGGAATTGGTGGCATAGGCCAGCGAGCTGCGGAATTTGACCGCCAGAACCCCCTTGTTGATCGGGATCTGGATGCGGACAATGCTGGGAGTGGTGGTGGTGTCGAGCCAGAAGGGGCGGTCGATCCGCTGTTTCAACTGGTCGGCAAACACATCGTGAAACCGCGACAGGAATTGCCGTTGCACCGGAGCCGGCAACGGGGCGGCCGGCAGAATATCGATGTCCAGCAACATGCGGTCGAGCGCCAGACGGCTGATCTGGTCGAATTCGGCATCCTGCGGATAGGTGTCGAGCACGTCGATCACCGCAGCAATATCCTGCGATACAGCCGCCGAGAGCCGCCGCGTCACCGACAGCCAGTGCCGGTCCATGAAAGCCAGACCGATCACGGTTTGCAGGATCACCATCGGCGCGATGATGATAATGAGCGCGCGGGCCAGAAGGCCGCTCGGCATCTGCCTGCCCAGCCAGCCGGTCAGCAATCGCCAGAGCCGGATCGGCAGGGGCTTGATGGCAGAGCGTGTTGCTTGGGTCATATCAGGTGGCAACAAGGCGATATCCTACCCCGCGAACGGTTTGCAAATGGGTGGGATTGGCCGGATCGGCCTCGATCTTGCGGCGCAGGCGGTTGATCTGCACATCGACCGTGCGCTCGTTGGAAATATCCTCATGGGCGGCAAAATCCTCGCGTGGCACGGTCTGGCCCGGGCGCGTGGCCAGCAGGGTCAGAATATCGCGCTCGCGCTCGCTGATTTTCACCGGCTCGCCGTCGCTGCGCAATTCTCCCCGCCCGATGTGATAGACAAAGGGGCCGAAACTGACCTGTTCGACGGTGTCGACCGTGGCGGCCGCTTGCGTGGTGCGGCGGCGGATATTGTTGAGGCGCAACAGCAATTCGCGCGGCTCGAACGGTTTGGACAGATAGTCATCGACACCGATTTCCAGGCCGCGGACCCGGTCATCGGTCTCGCTGCGGGCCGTCAGCATCAGGATCGGCACATCGGAGGTGGTGCGCAGGCTTTTGGCGAAATCGAAGCCGTTTTCGCCCGGCATCATCACATCCAGAATGACCCCGTCGAATTGAATCACCGAGAGGGCCGCGCGGGCATCGGTGGTGTCGCGTGCGACGCTGATCCGATAGCCGTGATCGCCCAGAAACCGGGCCAGCAATTCACGCAGGCGGCGGTCATCATCGACCACCAGAACATGCGGGGCGTCATCGGCAAGGGCTTTGGCAGAAGCTAGGGCTTGGGCAGACGTTTTTGTCATGGGTTCATCATAGCATGGTTTCGGACTGAAAATGCCAGAACCGGACCCGGATTGTAACAGGCATTCTATTTCGCGACCACATCCCGGTCTTCGGGGTTGATCATGGCGAGCAAAAAGTCCTTGGTTACCGCGCGCGCCCCGGGGGCGAGTTCCGACAAAGCGCGGTCGATGCGGCGGGCCTGCAGCAGGGCCAGATCGACGGCCAGCTGTCGGCCTGCATCGGTGGGAAACAGCAGGCGTTGCCGCCTGTCACTTTCCCCGGCGCGGCTGTCGATATAGCCCTTTTCGATCAATTCCTTGAGCACGCGGTTGAGGCTCTGCTTGGTGATTTTCAGAATATCGAGCAGGGCGGCAATGGTCATGCCGGGGCGACGATTGACGAAATGCAGCACGCGGTGATGGGCGCGGCCAAAACTGTATGTCTCGAGGATCCGGTCGGGATCGCTCACAAAATCCCGATAGGCAAAAAAGAACAGCTCGATCAGATCATACGGAACCGCCGCGGCATCCGGCCCGCCTACAACCGGCACATTGCGGGTGCCGGTATCGACCGTTGCCTGGGGCCGGTTCTCGGGTCTTGTGGCCTCATCCATCAAGCGCGCATCCTTCGGGATTGATAAAAAGAGCAGGAAGCAGGGTGAAATACAGAAATTTTATGTCAGTGTTATTGACATATTTCAGCTTGATTGTTACCCGTCAAGACCTAGAAACGACATAAAATGATCAACCGCCTTCACCATTGGTTATCCGCGGTTGGGTGTGGCGATGAACCAGAGGAGCGACCGCAATGTCCATCATCCCATTTGATCTGCGTGACGGCTGGATTTGGCTCAATGGCAAGCTTGTGCCATGGCAGGATGCCAAGCTGCATGTGCTCAGCCACGGTTTGCATTACGGCTCCAGCGTTTTCGAAGGCGAGCGCGCCTATGGCGGCAAGATTTTCAAGACCACCGAACATTCGCAGCGCTTCCACAATTCGGCTGAAATCATGGATTTTACCATTCCCTATTCGGTTGCGGAACTGGATGCCGCCAAAGATCTGGTGGTGACCAAGAACGGCTTCCAGAGCTGCTATGTCCGTCCTGTTGCCTGGCGCGGCAGCGAGATGATGGCGGTGGCCGCGCAGGATGCCACCATCAATGTGGCGATTGCGGTGTGGGACTGGCCGTCGATGTTCGACATGGAACAGAAGATGAAGGGTATCCGTCTGGATGTGGCCGATTACCGCCGTCCCGATCCCGCCACCGCTCCGGTTCACGCCAAAGCGGCAGGTCTCTATATGATCTGCACGATTTCCAAACACCGCGCCGAGCGCAAGGGCTATGCCGATGCCATGATGCTGGATTGGCAGGGCCGTGTCGCCGAATGCACCGGCGCCAACATCTTCTTCACCAAAGGCGGCGTGATCCACACCCCGATTGCCGATTGCTTCCTCAATGGCATCACCCGCAACACGGTGATCGATCTGGCAAAGGCCAATGGCATCGAAGTGGTCGAACGCCGCATCATGCCGGATGAATTGTCGGATCTGGAAGAATGCTTCATCTGCGGCACCGGCGCGGAAGTCACGCCCGTGTCCGAAATCGGCCCCTATACCTTCGCCCCGGGCACAATTTCACGCACGCTGATTGACGCCTACACGGCAGCCGTGACCCCGAAATAACGGGCTTTGGTAAAAGTGTGCGAGATTTGGAAACCCGCTCTCCGGAGCGGGTTTTTTTTGGTGAAAGCCTGATCAGACCCACTGTTATTTCCGCACATGAGGCGGGGAACCGGACATAGGGCTGTTGTTCTGCATTTCGAGTGCAAAACTCGCCCGTGATAGCAGCCCGAGCCTACCGCTTCATCCGTGACGGCTTCTCGCCCGCGCCTTTTGGTCTTGCACCGCCACCCATGCCGTCGGGGCCCATTTCGTCGAGGGTGGGCTTGCGGGCGCGGGTGGGGGTGTTGGCGCGCTCGCCATATTGGCGCTCTCCCTCGAAGCGGCCCGCGCCGCGCTCGATGTCGGATTGCTTGGCCATCGGATCATTGGCCAGCATCAATTCGGTCGCCTGCAACCGCTTGATCTCGTCGCGCAGGCGGGCGGCGGTTTCGAAATCCAGATCGGCGGCGGCTGCCTTCATGCGCTTTTCCAGATCGGTAATATTGGCCTGGAAATTATGGCCGATGCCGGCTTGCTGGCCTGCCATGCCCAAATCGATCTGCACATGGTCGCGCTCGAACACGCTGTCGAGGATGTCCCCGATCGAGCGTTTGACGCTTTCGGGCGTGATGCCATGGGCCTCGTTATAGGCCTTCTGTTTTTCGCGGCGGCGGTTGGTTTCGGCAATGGCGCGTTCCATCGAGCCGGTGATCTTGTCGGCATAGAGAATAACCCGCCCGTCGACATTGCGGGCGGCGCGGCCGATGGTCTGGATCAGCGAGGTTTCGGAGCGCAAAAAGCCTTCCTTGTCGGCATCCAGAATGGCGACCAGACCACATTCGGGAATATCCAGGCCCTCGCGCAGCAGGTTGATCCCCACCAGCACATCGAAGGCACCGAGGCGCAGATCCCGCAAAATCTCGATGCGCTCGATCGTGTCGATGTCGGAATGCATATAGCGCACGCGCACATTGTTTTCGTGCAGATATTCGGTGAGTTGTTCGGCCATGCGCTTGGTCAGCACGGTGACGAGCGTGCGATAGCCGTTGAGCGCGACTTTGCGCACTTCACCCAGCAAATCATCGACCTGCGCGCGGGCGGGGCGGATGTCGATTTCCGGATCGATCAAGCCGGTGGGGCGGATCACCTGTTCGACAAACACGCCGCCGGATTTCTCCATCTCGATCTTGCCGGGCGTGGCCGAGACATGCACGGTTTGCGGTCGCATCGCATCCCATTCCTCGAAGCGGAGCGGGCGGTTGTCGAGGCAGGAAGGCAGGCGGAAGCCGTATTCGGCCAGCGTCGCCTTGCGCCGGAAGTCGCCGCGATACATGCCGCCGATCTGCGGGACGGTCACATGGCTTTCATCGGTAAAGACCAGCGCATTGTCGGGCAGATATTCGAACAAAGTCGGTGGCGGCTCGCCGGGCAGGCGGCCAGTCAGATAACGCGAATAGTTTTCGATGCCCGCACAGACGCCTGTGCTTTCGAGCATTTCCAGATCGAAACTGGTGCGCTGGTCGAGCCGTTGGGCTTCGAGCAGACGTCCGGCGCGGATCAATTCGTCGAGACGCTTGCGCAATTCGTCCTTGATGCCCTTGGTCGCCTGATTCAGGGTCGGGCGCGGGGTGACGTAATGCGAATTGGCATAGACTTTGACGAATTCGAGATCGGCGGTCTTGTTGCCGGTGAGCGGATCGAATTCGACGATCGATTCCACCTCGTCGCCGAACAGCGAGATGCGCCAGCCGCGATCCTCGTAATGGGCGGGAAACAATTCGATCAGATCGCCGCGCACACGGAAGGTGCCGCGGCTGAAATCCTCGTTGTTGCGGCGGTATTGCAGGGCCACCAGATCGGCAATCAACTGCCGTTGCTCGATCACCTCGCCGACTTTGACGCCGAAGGTCATCGCCGTATAGGTTTCGACCGACCCGATGCCGTAAATGCACGAAACGGAGGCGACGATGATCACATCATCGCGTTCGAGCAAGGCACGGGTTGCGGCGTGGCGCATCCGGTCGATCTGCTCGTTGATGGTCGATTCCTTCTCGATGAAAGTATCGGTGCGCGCCACATAGGCTTCCGGCTGGTAGTAATCGTAATAGCTGACGAAATATTCCACCGCATTGTCGGGGAAAAAGCTCTTGAATTCGCCATAGAGCTGCGCGGCCAGCGTCTTGTTGGGGGCCAAAATCAAAGCAGGACGCTGCGTGCGGGCAATCACCTGCGCCATGGTGAAGGTTTTGCCCGAACCGGTCACGCCGAGCAGGACCTGGTCGCGGTCCTGCGCCTGGATACCGGCCACCAGCTCCTCGATCGCCGTGGGCTGGTCGCCAGCGGGTTCGTAATCGGACACGAGGGTGAAGGCCTTGCCGCCTTCCGATTTGTCGGGGCGGACGGGGCGGTGCGGGGTCCATTCCTTCTTGTCGCGGAATTGCGGATCGCCGAGTTCCAGCAATTCTTTCAGCGCATCGAGCGTGGCGGCAGCACCTGTGCCGCTGTCTTCCAGACCGGAATCGGGTTCCTGTTCGTCGCTGTAGCGTTTGACATTGCCCTGCCGGACCTTGCGCGGTTTCTCAGACAGCATGGCCTCGCGCGACAGTTCGGTGTCGCGGCCACGGCCGATATACAGGGCGGGGACCGGTTCGCCCGAGTCGAATTGCGCCTGCGGGATTTCTGCAAAGCCCCGCATGGCCTTATTGCGGCGCTGGTTCTCCTCGTCCTGCCTGTTCAGGGCAGGATTGAGCAGGGCCGCCAGATGCGGACCCAGTTCTTTCAGCTCGGGCTTGGCCGCCTTGGGGCTTTTGCCCTTGGGCGGCGTTTTGGGGGATTTGACCATGAGAGGTAAATGGGATGAAACCGTTGCGGGAGCAAGAGGGCGGGGTAATATTCCGTTAACATTCCTCGGGCTTTTTCGCCTTTGGATAAATTCCACTGCGAATCGTCCCCCGCCATGTGAAAACTGCGCAGGCTGACCCGGGCAGGGCGTCACGTGTGACAGGATGGACGATGATACCGGCAGATTGGGTTCCCGCCATCGGTACGGCGGCGGCGGTGTTGACCACCCTGTGCTGGGTGCCGCAGGCGTTGCGGATCATCGTCACCCGCAATACACACGCGATCTCTCTGCTGACCCAGACCATTCTGGTCACCGGCATCATCATGTGGCTGGTCTACGGACTGGAAATGGATGACCGGCCGCTGATCTGGGCCAACAGCGTGACACTGTGCCTCAATGCGCTGATCCTGGGCCTGAAGTTGCGTTATGGCTGAGTGCGTGGACACCCTTTCGGGCCTGCTCGCTGCTGATGATCCTGTGTACCAGAAAATACAGCAGCAGATTGCCGATCAATGCTGAGGGGATGCCATAGTTTTTTTGTAGTTCATGATTGAAGGCGACACAGAGCCACAGGCCTGCCAGAAGCAAGCGGTCGCGTTGCTCCCAGAGCTCGAAGCGGCGGTGCTGGACCAGCAGCACACCCGCCAGCACCGACAGAACCATATCGTAATGCATCAGATAGGGTGCGATTAGCGCAATGCTTGCCACCAGCAGGGCGGCTTTGAGTGGGCGCGGTGTATCCGAGCGCCAGACGTTCCATAGAACAAAGAGCGTGAGACCCGCGCTGAAGAACTGGGCCAGATAGGCCAAGGGGGCGTTGTCATGGAGCAGGCGGACAGAACCAAAAACCGAGGTATAATGATGGGCTCCGGCGCCGACTTCACTCAATAGAATATCCTTGCTTTGGGCCAGAGAATTCCAGAAATCCAACCAGATCTGTGGGCCGAACACCAGGGCGGTCAGGCCTGTTTGCACCGCCAGCCAGAAGGCCGTCCATGCGATGCTCGACCACAGGCCGCCAGCGACATAGGCCACCGGAAAGACAAGGCCCAGATGGGGCTTGAACGCCAGCAGGCCGGTGCTCAAGGCCGAAGGCTTTTTGTTCTCGATGAATGGCAAAAGGGCAAAG
The DNA here is from genome assembly GCA_947447895.1 of Hyphomicrobiales bacterium. Taxonomy (GTDB): domain Bacteria; phylum Pseudomonadota; class Alphaproteobacteria; order Rhizobiales; family Beijerinckiaceae; genus CAIYZJ01. The sequence goes on along the minus strand of CANFLM010000009.1, from coordinate 18,008 downwards.
CCGATCAGCACGGTGCTCAGAACGCCATTTTGCATATAGCTGGTATTGATGAAGACGGCAGGACATCCCATGGCGATCAGCGGAGCGCGCCAATCGGGGATCAGCCGATAGACCAGCCATGCAAAAGCGGCCAGAGGCAACAGGTACCACAGCGCGAAGGCCACCGGGAGCGGCAACCCTGTCAGCGGAGCCAGCAGCAGGAGCAATTGCGGAGGGTAGTGCCAGCCGAAATCCTGCCCATCGGCACCGAACACCTGTTTGATATGGTCTGAATGCCAGGCATAATCATAGATCCTGCCGCCATTGCCCTCGCTGGCTGCGACCCCCGCCGACCAGAAGGACTGGAAGTCATGCCAGTTGGGACCCAAATCGGCATGGGTAATGCCCATCCCATTCAGCAGCAAGGACAGGAATATTTTTAACGAAAACAGGCTGAAAATCACACCCAGAGGCATGGCGGCAAAGCGGATGAAACGGTCAAAAAAGGCCGCTGTTTGAACGATCGCATCGGGGCGGAGATCGCCAGGGAGGGACGGATCAGTACCCGCCTCCGGCGGGGGCAAATGGGACATCACAATATCCTTGAGCAATGACTAGATTAAAAACGGCACGCGATAATCTTGTCACCATAAGAGTATTCGGTGTGTTTGAACAGGTCGGACATGCTGATTTTACGCTGGATTGGCGCTCGTACATCTTGCCCTGTGGCGCGAGGAGGACTAGACCAATCACGCACGCCCATTAACACCTGTCTTTTCACCCACGGAACCGGAGTGTTTACGATGTCCTTTCTCGCCCAGTCCCTTGCCCGCGTTAAGCCGTCTGCCACCATCGCAGTCACGCAAAAAGCGCGCGATCTGAAATCGCAGGGACGCGATGTCATCAGCCTGTCGGTTGGTGAGCCGGATTTCGATACGCCAGACAATATCAAGAAGGCTGCCATCGACGCGATCAACCGCGGCGAGACCAAATATACGCCGGTCGCCGGCATTGTGCCGCTGCGCGAGGCCATCGCCACCAAATTCAAGCGCGAGAACAATCTCGACTACAAGGCCTCGCAGGTCATCGTCGGGACCGGCGGCAAGCAGGTCCTGTTCAACGCCTTTGCCGCCACCCTCAATCCCGGTGATGAGGTCATCATCACCGCGCCTTATTGGGTCAGCTATCCTGAAATGGTGCTGATGAGCGGTGGCGAGCCGGTGATTGTGATGACCAGCATCGAGAAGCAGTTCAAGCTGCAGCCCGAAGATCTGGAACGTGCCATTACCCCCAAAACAAAGTGGGTGATGCTGAATTCGCCGTCCAACCCATCCGGAGCCGCCTATACCCGCGCCGAAATGAAGGCCCTGACCGATGTCCTGATGCGCCATCCCGACGTGTGGGTGCTGACCGATGACATCTACGAGCATCTGGTCTATGGCGATTTCAAATTCGTGACCCCTGTCGAGGTCGAGCCCAATCTGTGGAACCGCACCCTGACCATGAACGGCGTGTCGAAATCCTATGCCATGACCGGCTGGCGTATCGGCTATGCCGCCGGCCCGGATGTGCTGATCAAGGCGATGGACATGATCCAGGGCCAGCAAACCTCGGGGGCCTGCTCGATTGCCCAATGGGCATCGGTCGAGGCGTTGAACGGTCCGCAGGATTTCATCGGCCAGAGCCGCAAGGTGTTCGAAGGCCGCCGCGATCTGGTGGTGTCGATGCTCAACCAGGCCAGCGGCCTGAAATGCCCGACCCCGGAAGGTGCGTTCTACGTCTATCCGTCGATTGCCGAACTGGTCGGCAAAAAGGCCCCATCGGGCAAGGTGATCATGACGGACGAGGATTTCGTGACCGAACTGCTGGAATCCGAAGGCGTGGCCGCCGTGCATGGCTCGGCGTTCGGCCTGGGTCCGAATTTCCGCATCTCCTATGCGACCTCCAATGATCTGCTGGAAAAGGCCTGTGCCAAAATCCAGAGCTTCTGCGCCTCGTTGCGCTGAGCCCCATCCCCTTTCCAATCAACGCCCCGCCACAACGGGGCGTTTTTTGTTGGGTGGATGGCACGAAGCAAAAAAAAGCCGGCGTCCAGACAACGCGCTGAAAACAGCATGTCTTGGACAACCGGCTTAGAGAAAAAGGCTGCCACCTTGCGGGGACGGCACTTTCCAGGGAAGAGCTCTCATCGACCCGTCTGGAGGGGGGGATGACAGGGACAAAAGCTGTGTTCCACACATCATGACTAGCAAATAGTCTGATCTGCGCGCAACGCATAAGACGTCATGGCAGTTATGCGTTTTATGAATAATGCAGCAAACCGCCGCATGATCCCGTCAATGTGTCCAGCGTTGGGCTTTAGAGACCAGAAAATCACGGAAAACCTGCACGCGGGCGACAGTTTTCATCTCTTCGGGGTAAGCGAGATAACTGTCGAGGGTGGCCATTTCCATATTGGTGAGAATCTGGACGAGACCCGATTCCGGTTCCACCAGATAATCGGGCAGCACGGCAATGCCCAGACCGCGTTCCACAGCCCGTTTCAAGGCGGTGATATTGCTGACGGTCAGGCCGGGCAGGCGCGGATTGCGGGGCTCGCGTCCCATCGTGGTCAGCCAGTGCACGCCGACCAGATAAGAGGGGGCAATCCCGCCAAAGGTCATGATGCGGTGGTTGTCGAGATCGGCGACATCCTTGGGCGCGCCATGGGCCTTGATATAGTCGGCAGAGGCCCAGGCATGGAAATGCACGGTGAACAGCTTGCGCTGGATCAGGTCGCTCTGGGTTGGCTGGCGCAGGCGGATGGCGATATCGGCCTCGCGCATCGAGAGATCGAGTTCTTCGTCGGTCAGCATCAGTTGCACACGCACTTCGGGATAGAGATCCATGAACTCGCCCAGCCGCGGGGTCAGCCAATGGGTGCCCAGGCCGACAGTGGTGGTGATCCGCAGATCGCCGTTGGGGCGTTCGCGGCTGTCGGTCAGACGCGCGCGGGTTGTTTCCAGTTTGAGCATCATCTCGCGGGCTGTGCGGAACAGTTGCTCGCCATGTTCGGTCAGGATCAGACCACGCGCATGGCGATGGAACAACGGGACCCCGAGATCGCGTTCGAGCGCGCCGACCTGCCGGCTGACCGCCGATTGGCTGAGGCCGAGGCTGTCACCCGCATGGGTGAAGCTGCCGGCCTCGGCCGCGGTGTAAAAGATCCTGATCTTGTCCCAGTCGATGCCGGGTGGTTGGTAAATCGGATTGGTTATACCCATTATTCTGCTGCCTTACGCTCACCCTGATGGCCCGCCAGCCAACGCTCTGCCTCCAGGGCAGACATACATCCCATGCCAGCAGCGGTGACGGCCTGGCGGAATACATCATCCGTGACATCGCCCGCGGCAAATACGCCTTCGAGCGAGGTCGCCGAGGAATCGGCGGCGGTCCAGATATAGCCGCCTTGCTTCATCCGCAGCTGTGTGTCGAACAGCTGGCTGGCCGGCGAGTGGCCGATTGCCACAAACACGCCGTCGGCGGCAATGTCGCGCTTGCTGCCGTTCTGGGTATCCACCAGGCGCACGCCGGTGACGGATGGCGGAGATTGGTCGCCGGTGATTTCGTCGATGGCCGCGTTCCAGATCACCTCGATCTTCGGATGGGCGAACAGACGGTCCTGCAGGATCTTTTCGGCACGGAAGGTGTCGCGGCGGTGAACGACGGTGACCTTGGCAGCCAGATTGGCCAGATACAGCGCTTCTTCGACTGCGGTATTGCCGCCGCCGACCACGATGACCTGCTTGTTGCGGAAGAAAAACCCGTCGCAGGTGGCGCAAGCCGACACACCATAGCCTTTGAAGGCCTCTTCGGAGGGGATGCCGAGCCAGCGCGCCTGTGCGCCGGTGGCAATGATCAGCGCATCACAGCTGTAGGTCGCCCCTGAATCGCCGGTCAGCCGGAACGGCTTTTGCGACAGGTCGGCTTCCAGAATATGGTCCGACACCATGGTCGTGCCGACATGCACAGCCTGGGCGTGCATCTGTTCCATCAGCCAGGGCCCCTGGATCGGATCGGCAAAGCCGGGATAGTTCTCGACATCGGTGGTGATGGTCAGTTGTCCACCCTGCTGCATCCCCGCAATCAGCATCGGTTCCAGCATGGCACGTGCTGCATAGATCGCAGCCGTATATCCGGCAGGACCGGAGCCGAGAATGATCAATTTTGCATGGTGATGCGGATTGGACGCGGGCGAGGACATCGGTATGGTTTCCAAATCAAGTGTCGGGGCGGTTCAGTCGGATCGTCAACAAAGCCTAGCGGTGGGATATGGCGTGCCGGATGGCCTGCGCAATCACCGGAGTTGAGTCTAAAGGCTCATATGCATAGCTTTCAAGTCCGCCCTGAAACAAACGCACAGCTCCGTGGTCAATTAACCCCTGAATAAAGCGTCTAATTTTCCCGGCATTGCCAAAACGTCGCGCCGAGGGCTCGAAAACCAGAACCGGATGGCCGGTAATGCAGGCCTCGCCGACCATGTTCACCGAATCAGCGGTGACCACGATCATGTCGGACAGAGCCAGCATGGCCAGATAGGGATTGGCGCCGGTGCCATCCCAGATATAGCCGCCCGAAGCGGCAATCACGGATTTCACGGCTTCGGCGAGGGCAGGCGGTGTCCGGCGCGACAGGGTGACAATCAGTGCCGCACCCTGCCGGCTGATGCTTTTCAGATGGTCGACAAAACGGGCGATATCGTCGGGTGTGAACTGATGGTTGCGGCTGTCGCCTCCCACCAGAACGGCGACACGTGGATGCGGCAGGGCCATCAGGGCGCGTGGCGGTTCGGCTCTGGCGGCCTGAATGGCCGCCATTTGCAAACGGTGCGGGGAGGTCAGGGTGACCAGCACATTGGGGCCGCGCAACCTGTCATGCTCGGGCACCCAGATCAGATCGGCGGTGCCCGCGCCGGTCCGGGGATCTTTCAGGCAGACGGTAAAGGTCCTGCCTTGCGAGGCGCGCTTGATCGCCCGCAAAGCGGGGATCGCCCTGCGGCCCGAAGCCACCACCAGATCGGGAAAGGGGGCTGCGAGAATAGAACCAGGTGTATCGGGATGCTCGTTCGGATCCATCGGCCCCCACGGAGCGAACCACACCCAGGGCTTGCGCGGAGCGACCCGCTTGATCTCTGGCTTCAGATGCAGGGCGTCTGTGACCCCGAGGCATTGCAACTCGTCACCGGCTTTGCCATCCGTGATAATCCAAGCGGTTTTCAGTGAGGCCACGCCTGATATCCTTATCGTTACAAAGAATGGGTCACAAAGAGGTTGTTCTTGATGCGTGATCGCGTCTAAACAAGCGATGAGCACTGACAGAGGGTGAGAGTCAACCGTGTCGATCAGACTTGACGAGACAGACCGCGCGATTTTGCAAGAATTGCAAAACAATGGCCGTATGACCAATGTCGAATTGGCCAAGCGGATCGGCATGTCGGCTCCCCCCTGTCTGCGGCGTGTGCGCGCTCTGGAGGAGGCGGGGGTCATCACCGGTTACCGCGCCCAGCTCGATGCCAAAAAGCTTGGGGTCGATGTGGTCTGGTTTGCCATGGTGCATCTGCAATCGCAGGCCGAGAGCGATCTCGAAGCCTTTCGCGCCCATATCCGCTCGTGGCCCGCCGTGCGCGAATGCTGGACCCTCTCGGGTGACATCGATTTTCTGCTCAAATGCGTGGCCCCCGATCTGGCCGGTTTCCAGTCACTGGTCAGCGAATTGACGGGCCTGCCTAATGTCAGGACCATTCGTTCGGCCCTGACGCTCGGGCAGGTCAAAGACGAGCCACTGATCCCGCTGTGAGGCCCCCAAAACGCACAAAGCCCGCCGGGCAGCGGGCTTGGCATTAGCGTGTTTGGCAAGCAATGGTCAGATGAATTTCACGCCGGTGATTTCATAGCTCTTGCCGCCGCCGGGTGTGTTCACCTCGACATTGTCGCCGATGGTCTTGCCGATCAGCGCGCGGGCGATTGGCGAGGAAATCGACACGCGGCCCTGTTTCACATCGGCTTCCATATCGCCGACGATTTTATAGGTGCGTGGCTCTTCGGTGTCCTCGTCGATCAGTTGCACGGTGGCCCCGAACTTGATCACGGTGCCCGACAATTTGGAGATATCGATGATTTCGGCCCGCGACAGCTTGTCTTCCAACTCGGCGATACGACCTTCATTGAGGGATTGCTGCTCTTTGGCGGCATGATATTCGGCATTTTCCGAAAGGTCGCCATGGGCGCGCGCTTCCGAGATCGCCTGGATGATGCGCTGGCGCTCCACCTGCTGACGGTGCTTGAGTTCTTCAACCAGAGCCTTGTGGCCCTCGGCTGTCATCGGGACTTTTTCCATCGTCTTGTTTCCGTCACCCCAAAAATACAAAAACCACACCGGTCCTATGGATCAAAAGCCTTAGGACGGTTCGGGCATTATGATGTTCGTGTTGGCCTTTGTTCCGGTTTTTGACACGCTCAGGTGCTGATGGAAAGCGATTTCAGCGTCAGCACCTGTTCCGTCAACCGACTTTTCGGCCATTCCAACCCGCTATTCCATCCGGACGTCGGGCTTAGTGAAAGTAATCCTGTAATGCGCAGACCTCGAGATCGCCGGCCAGATAGGCCTTGATGCCTTGGGTCGCCGCCACAGACCCTGCTAAAGTGGTGTAATAGGGCACTTTATGCAAGAGGGCTGCCCGACGCAGCGAGCGTGAGTCTGATAGAGCCTGTTTGCCCTCGGTGGTATTGAACACAAGTTGGATGCCGCCGTTCTTGATGGCATCGACCACATGCGGACGGCCTTCCAGCACCTTGTTGATTTTTTCGGCCTTGACGCCGTGTTCGGCCAGATAGCGTTGGGTGCCGCTGGTGGCGACAATGGTAAAGCCCAATTCGGCCAGTGTCTGGATGCTTGGCAGGATCCGTGCCTTGTCCTGCTCGCGCATCGATACGAACACGCGTCCGGATTTCGGCACATGGGTTCCCGATCCCAACTGGCTTTTGGCAAAGGCCGTGCCGAAAGAATGGTCCAGTCCCATCACTTCGCCGGTCGAACGCATTTCGGGGCCAAGCAACACATCGACGCCCGGGAAACGGGCAAACGGGAACACCGCTTCTTTCACAGCGATATGCTCGAGCGTATGGGGCTTGAGGTTGAAGGAGGCGAGATCTTCGCCGGCCATGATGCGGGCTGCCACTTTGGCGACCGGCGTACCGATGACTTTCGCGACAAACGGCACGGTGCGCGAGGCCCGCGGATTGACTTCCAGCACGAAGATCTTGCCGTCCTTGATGGCAAATTGCACATTCATCAAACCGCCGACTTCCAGCGCCAGCGCCATGGCCTTGGTCTGGCGTTCCAGTTCGGCAATCATCTCGGGAGCCAGCGAATGGGGTGGCAGCGAACAGGCGCTGTCGCCCGAATGGATGCCCGCTTCCTCGATATGTTCCATGATGCCGGCGATAAACACATCCTTGCCGTCGCACAGGCAATCCACGTCGATTTCGGTGGCATCGGTCAGATAGCGGTCAAACAGCAACGGATTTTTACCGAGCACCGTGTTGATCTGGCCGGTCTTGTCGTTGGGGTAACGGGCCTTGATCTCGTTCGGCACCAGTTCGGGCAGGGTGCCGAGCAGGTAGCGGTCGAAGGTCGCCTCGTCATGGATGATTTCCATGGCGCGGCCGCCCAGCACATAGGAGGGACGTACTACCAGCGGCAGACCAAGCTCCGCAATCACCAGGCGGCTTTGTTCAACCGAATAGGCAATGCCGTTTTCGGGCTGGCGCAAGCCGAGCTTGTCGAGCAGGCGCTTGAAACGGTCGCGGTCTTCGGCCAGATCGATCGCATCGGGCGAGGTGCCGAGGATCGGAATGCCTGCGGCTTCCAGCGCCTTGGCCAGTTTCAGCGGGGTCTGCCCGCCGAATTGCACGATGACGCCGACCAGCGTGCCGTTCTCCTGTTCCTTGGTCAGGATTTCAAGCACGTCCTCGGCCGTCAGCGGCTCGAAATAGAGCCTGTCCGAAGTGTCGTAATCGGTCGAGACGGTTTCGGGATTGCAGTTGATCATGATGGTTTCATAGCCGGCTTCGGTCAGGGCAAAGCAGGCATGGCAGCAGCAATAGTCGAATTCGATGCCCTGGCCGATCCGGTTCGGACCGCCGCCGAGAATCACGACTTTCTTGCGGTCGGACGGATGGGCCTCGTCAGCCGGTACGCCCTGGAAGGGGGCTGCATAGGTCGAATACATATAGGCGGTGGGCGAGGCGAATTCTGCCGCGCAGGTATCAATGCGCTTGAACACGGGCCGCACATCAAGCGCGCGGCGGCGTTGCGACACGTCAGCCTCGGTCAAGCCGGTCAACATCGCCAAGCGGGCATCGGCAAAGCCCATGCTCTTGAGCTGGCGGAAATTGGCGGCAGTGGTAGGCAGGCCATGGGCCCGCACCTTGGCTTCCATATCGACAATGCCCTGCAGCTGTTCAAGGAACCACGGGTCGATCTTGCAGCTTTCGTGCACTTCCTCGATCGAGAAGCCCAGACGCAAGGCCTGGACAACCTTGAGCAGGCGGTCGGGCGTCGGTGTACCGAGCGCGGCCTTGATGGCATTGCGGTCATCACCAAGGCCCAGGCCTTCGATCTCGATTTCATCCAGACCCGTCAGCCCCGTTTCAAGCGAACGAAGGGCCTTTTGCAGGGATTCCTGCAAGGTCCGGCCAATCGCCATCGCTTCGCCAACCGATTTCATCGCGGTGGTCAGGGTGTTTTCCGCGCCGGGGAATTTTTCAAAGGCAAAGCGCGGGATTTTGGTGACGACATAATCGATTGTCGGCTCGAACGAGGCAGGCGTCGCCCCGCCGGTAATGTCGTTGTCGATTTCGTCCAGCGTGTAACCGACCGCCAGCTTGGCCGCGACCTTGGCAATCGGAAAGCCGGTGGCCTTGGAGGCCAGAGCCGAGGAGCGCGACACGCGCGGGTTCATTTCGATGACGATCATGCGGCCGGTGGCCGGATCGACGGCAAACTGCACATTCGAGCCGCCGGTTTCCACGCCGATCTCGCGCAGCACCGCCAGCGAGGCATCGCGCATGATCTGGTATTCTTTGTCGGTCAGGGTCAAAGCGGGGGCCACCGTGATCGAATCGCCGGTATGCACGCCCATCGGGTCGATGTTTTCGATCGAGCAGACGATGATGCAGTTGTCGGCCTTGTCGCGCACAACCTCCATCTCGTATTCTTTCCATCCCAGCACACTTTCTTCGATCAGCACTTCGCTGGTGGGGGACGCATCGATGCCGCGTTCGACGATGTCGATGAATTCTTCCTTGTTATAGGCAATGCCGCCGCCGGTGCCGCCCATGGTGAACGAGGGGCGGATGATGGCGGGCAGGCCGATATCCTTGAGGGCTTCCAGCGCGCCGGCCAGTGTCTTGATGTGATGGGAGCGCGGGGTTTCCAGACCGATCTTGGTCATGGCATTGCGGAACAATTCGCGGTCTTCGGCCTTATCGATGGCTTCGGCTGTCGCGCCGATCATCTCGACATTGTATTTTTCCAAAACGCCCATTTTCTTGAGCGACAGGGCGCAATTGAGTGCGGTTTGCCCGCCCATAGTCGGCAACAGCGCATCGGGGCGCTCTTTTTCGATGATTTTAGCGACAATTTCCGGAGTGATCGGTTCGATGTAGGTGCGGTCGGCCATGTCCGGATCGGTCATGATGGTGGCGGGGTTGGAATTGACCAGAATGATCCGGTAGCCTTCCTCCTTCAGCGCCTTGACCGCCTGGGTGCCGGAATAGTCGAACTCGCAGGCCTGCCCGATGACAATAGGGCCCGCACCGATGATCAGGATGGAGGAAATATCTGTCCGTTTCGGCATAGCGGCCCCTTGTCATTCATCACATCCGGCGCACGATGGCCGGCTTCAGGTGGTTTATGGCCTTCACCATCGGCCTGCTTTGGCCGGCCTGTTGCGACAGGTCCGGTTGCGGCAATAGACAGGCTTGCAGAGAGCTCTGGCCAAAACCGGAGTTTCGGACCTGGTCCCGTCTGACAATCTGGCATGACTCATCCGGCGAGACTGTTTCGCCCGAAAGTCGTGCGCTTCTAGACGAATTTCGCATCTGAGGGAAGAGCCATGCAATCTGATACTAGCATGTTCGCGCTTTTGCGGGGGGCAGAGCTTGTGGAAAAAGATGACTTCATCCCCATAAATCGTTATGGCTCACCTCGTCTCAACTTTGGCGCGGATCCGGCGCGAAAGTCTTTCGGAAGTCCCCTGATGTCCAGCGTAGCTAAACAGTTCAGCAGCTTTGTCGTGATTGGCGTGATTGTCACATGCGTGCATTACGGTTTGTTGATTGGTCTGGTCGAGACAGATCTGATGGACGAAGTGCCAGCCACGCTCACCGGCTATCTGGTCGGCGGTGTGCTGTCCTATCAGTTGAACCGCCGTTATGCCTTCCACAGTTTGCGTCCGCATGCCGAAGCCACATGGCGGTTTGCCGCAGTTGCGGGCGTGGGTTTCGTTGTGACAGGTGTGACCATGCATTTTCTGCATGAGGTGCTGGGCTTCCACTACCTGCTGGTGCAGCTTTTCTGCACCACGCTTGTGATGGTGTGGAGCTTTACCGCCAACCGCCTCTGGACCTTCGGCGTTGCCGCCGATCAATAGATCCGCTTTGCCCGTTCAGGCTGCACTCTTTTGCATTTCGAAGGTCATACGCCCCTGGTCATGACCGATATTGAGGGCGGTTCGCTGCGTTTTAAGGCCCAGATTTGCGCCCATTGTTTCCATTTCATGGGCTGAATAGCAGGTCAGGCCATAGGTCGCACGGATCTTGCGGTAATCGGACAGAAATGTCCGCATCAATCCGATCATCGCGTCGGTCATGAATTGTTCCTGCCAGGCAAAATGCAGCAAGGCTCCCGCATCGGCCAGCATGGTGTGATCCGGCGGGATGATGTCGCCGATGATGATTCGGCCATGATCGGCCAGCAAAGGCGTGAGATCTTGCAGCAGGGCTTGGGTATCTTCGGGCGCCAGATATTGCAGGACCGAATTGATGATGATGCAATCGACGCTGCCTTCATCAAGGTCCAGCACCTCGTCGGGAGCCAGGACGGAAATATTGGGGGCGCCCTGATGGAGGTCGCTCAATTTGTCGCGCACACTGGGCGCTCCATCGCTCAGGATCAGTCTGCCGCAATGGCGGGCTAAAAGCTGCGCCGACAGAGCTTCGCCGCAACCATAATCGATCACGATCCCGGTTTCGGGCAAAAGCCGTTTGACAATATCCTCTCCGATGCGCTCGTGGTGGCGCAGGCGGTGGGTTTCGCTCACATAGATGCTGTGGTTGCCATTCCAGAAATCAAGCCAGTTCAATGCGTTTTTCTCCCCCAAGACGATACGCATTTACTTTACGGGATTTAGATATTTTATTTATTTTATCGTTACTTATTAGTCTTTTATTTGCGATTTATTTTTTTGAGATAGCTGATCAGGTCGCCGATATCATCGGGCTCGAAAATGAAATGCGGCATATTGGCTTCGCCATGGCCCATGGTGATGCCTTCACCCAGCGCTTCTTCCAAGGCTTCGAGCTGGTAGCGTTGTGACAAGGTGCGGAAGGGTGGCGATTTCGGATTGGGACTTTCGCCCTTGAGCCCGATGGCATGACAGGAGGAGCAATTCTCCTTGGCCAGCATTTCACCGCGTTTGATCGGATCGTTTTTCGGAGCCGCGTGACTGGCCGTAACCGTCAAAAGGACGAGGACGCAGGCCAGCTTCGCCCCTGAGCCTGCGGCTCCATAAAGTCCCTGACGGGGTGGTGTCGTTTGGATGATTTCCGTCATCAAATGGTCCTTGTTGGGCACTGTGTTTGTCATGCCTGAAGCATAGGCAAACACAGCAAGCCCCCCAAGGTCAATGGTTTCATGTAAACAGCAGTGACAACTGCTGATTCAGGCCGCTTTGTGAGCCATTACCATGTCGAAGAACCGGTCGAACAGGTAGTGGCTGTCTTGCGGACCGGGTGAGGCTTCGGGATGGTGCTGGACCGAGAAGGCCGGACGGTCGGTCAGGGCAATGCCGCAATTGGAGCCGTCGAACAGCGAGACATGCGTCTCTTTGGTATGGGGTGGCAGGGTGTCGCGGTCCACCGCAAAGCCATGGTTCATCGAGACGATTTCCACCTTGTTGGTGGTGAAGTCCTTGACGGGATGATTGGCGCCGTGGTGGCCCTGATGCATCTTCATCGTGGTGGCACCCACAGCCAGTGCCATCATCTGGTGACCCAGACAGATCCCGAAGGTCGGGATATGCTTGTCCAGCAGGGCTTGAATGACCGGCACGGCATAGACACCGGTGGCGGCGGGGTCGCCGGGGCCATTGGACAGGAACACGCCATCGGGCTTGAGGGCCAGAATGTCTTCGGCCGGAGTATTGGCAGGCACAACGGTCACTTTGCAGCCACGATCGGCCAGCAACCGCAGGATGTTGCGCTTGACGCCGTAGTCGATCGCCACGATGTGGCAGTTCTCGATCTCGCGCTGGCCATAGCCCTTGCCGAGGGTCCAGCTGGTTTCATCCCAGGAGAAGCGTTGCGCCGAGGTGACGAAAGGCACCAGATCAAGCCCGTCCATGCTCGGCATGTCCTTGGCCTGCTTTTTCAACCCGGCCAGGTCGAACGTGCCATCGGGCTGGTGGCTGATGACGGCATTCGGCATGCCATGCTCGCGGATCAGCGCGGTCAGGGCACGGGTGTCGATGCCTGCAAGGCCAACAATGCCGCGGGCTTTCAGCCAGGCATCGAGATGTCTGGCCGCACGCCAGTTGGAGGGGGTTGTGACATCGGCATGCACAATGACGCCGCGGACACCGGAGGCCGAGGCCATATTGACGGTCTCGATATCCTCGTCATTGGTGCCGACATTGCCGATATGCGGGAAGGTGAAGGTGATGATTTGTCCGGCATAGGACGGGTCGGTCAGAATTTCCTGATAGCCGGTCATTGCGGTGTTGAAGCAGACCTCGCCGGTCGCATCGCCGGTCGCGCCGATGCCGATGCCCTCGAACACCATGCCATTGGCCAGCACAAGCAAGGCTGTGGCGCGCGGTTCTTCCCAACCCGACAAGATGGCTTGATTTCTGGAGGCTTGATCTTTGGAAGCTTGATCTTGAAGCGGAGCCATTTTCGTCCTAAATCTGCCAGCACAGCCCGCTTGCGACGTGGTTAGCGCATCGCGAAGGGTGGCGTGTCACTCTGAATCTGTTGATATCGCCGGAAATTAGGCGCAGACCACGCCAAGGTCAATCACTGTTGTGAACAACCGGCGACGGATTGGCCCTGTAATAACATTTATTTTCCACTCCATCCTGATCGGGTGCCGGGCGGGAGCAAACAGGAAGGCTTGAAACAATGGCGCTGCGTGATGAATTTTCCTCGTCCCTCAAGGACGCCATGCGGGCAGGCGACAAGATGCGGCTGTCGACGATCCGTCTGATCACCTCATCCCTGAAAGACCGCGAAATCGAAGCCCGCGGCACCGGCAAGGAGATCGGCGAGGACGATATTCTGGCTTTGCTGCAGAAAATGGTCAAACAGCGCCAGGAATCGCTGAAAATTTACGAGGATGCCGGCCGCATGGATCTGGCCGAGCAGGAACGCGGTGAAATTGCCGTGATCACCGGCTTTTTGCCCCAGCAGATGGACGAGGCCGCCGTGGCTGCCGCAATCGACGCTGCCATTGCCTCGACCGGTGCGGCGGGCATCAAGGATATGGGCAAGGTTGTCGCGGCCCTGAAGCAGGCCCATGCCGGACAGATGGATTTCGGCAAGGCCAGCGCCATCGTCAAGACCAAGCTGTCTGCCTGACGCATGCTAGGCAGGAATATGACTTTGGAAGACCGGTTCCCGGGGCTTGTGTCTGGTTGCCGGTCTTTCCACAGCCATTCACAGCTTGTCCACAGGGATAAGCTGGCAGTACGGGGATAAGCGCGGTTCCGGCAGGCCGTCCAAGGGGCGGGCAGGGGCCGATCCGCGCCGAATATGCGATCCGGGGCCTCTGCTGTGACAGAAACGGTCATGGTCGGGGGCGATCCGAGCTGTTTTGTTCCTAAAACCCTACCGAAAAGCGTGACAGAATGGTATGATGGCCCATGCGTTACCCACCCTCCATTCTTGATGATATCCGTGCCCGCCTGCCCGTGTCGGCGGTGGTCGGGCGTCGGGTCAAGCTGGTCAAGGTGGGGCGCGAATGGAAGGGGCTGTCCCCCTTCAATGCCGAAAAGTCCCCGTCATTCTTTGTGAACGACCAAAAAGGGTTCTTTCACGATTTTTCCTCGGGCAAAAACGGCGATATTTTCAAGTTTCTGATGGAAACGGAAGGCGTCAGCTTTCCCGAGGCCGTCGAGCGGCTGGCGGCCGATGCGGGCGTGATCCTGCCCAAGATGAGCGTCGAGGCCGAGGAACAGGAGGTCAAGCGCACCGGCCTGCACCAGGTGATGGCCCTCGCGCAGGAGTTCTTCCAGGCCCAGCTGATGGCCCCTGCCGGTGCGCAGGCACGCGCCTATCTCGACGGTCGCGGCATGGGCCGGACGGTCTGGGCCGCTTTTGGCATCGGCTTTGCCCCCAACGACCGCCATGCCCTGCAGCATTTTCTGACCGGAAAAGGCGTGCTCGTGCCCGATATGATCGAGGCGGGCTTGCTGATTGCGGGCGAGGATATTCCGGTCCCCTATGACCGCTTCCGCAATCGCGTGATGTTTCCGATCTGCGACAGCCGGGGGCGGCCGATTGCTTTTGGCGGTCGTGCTCTGGACAAGGATGCCCCGGCCAAATATCTCAATTCGCCCGATACGCCGTTGTTCCACAAGGGCGATGTGCTGTTCAACCATCACAATGCCCGCAAGGCGGCCCATGATACGGGGCGGGTGATTGCGGTGGAAGGCTATGTCGATGTGATCGCCATGAGCGTGACCGGCTTTGCTGAAACGGTTGCCCCGCTTGGGACGGCGCTGACCGAGAACCAGCTGGCCCTGTTGTGGCGCATGTGCGACGAGCCGATCCTGTGCTTTGACGGTGACAAGGCGGGCCGGCGCGCCGCCTGGCGGGCGATCGACACGGCTTTGCCGCATCTCAAGCCCGGCAAATCCCTGCGCTTCGCGCTACTGCCCGAGGGGCAGGATCCCGATGATCTGGCCCGTTCCGGTGGCAAGAAGGCCATTGATGATGTGCTGGACCGCGCCACCTCGCTGGTCGATCTTTTGTGGGCGCGCGAACTGGAAAAGCACACGCTGGATACGCCGGAGCGCCGCGCCGCTTTCGAGCGCGATGTGCGGATCATTGTCTCGAGCCTCAAGGACGAGGATTTGCGCCGCCATTACAAGGCCGAGATCGACCAGCGGATGGCCGAGCTGATGCCCTCGGGAGCGCGGCGGTCGGCCAGTCAGGGCCAGCGCACCGACTGGATCCGTGATCCGCGGGCGCAAAAATCCGCCCCGTTCGGCGGGCGCGGGACGGGACGGGCCGGCGGCAATCAGCGCGCCACGCCGTTTCACCTGCGCGAACCCGCCCGTGCCAGCCAGAGCCTGACCAGCAGCCCGCTGTTTTCGACCCATCGCAGCATTTCGCCGCGCGAGGCCTTTATTCTGGCAGTGCTGGCGTCTCGTCCCGATTTGCTGGGCCGTTACGCCGATGAATTGGCCAATATGGACTTTGCCTCCCCCGATTCCACCGATCTGGCGCGTGCTTTGGCCGATCTGGCGGCTCTGGAGGATCTGGATTCGGCCGAGCAGCTGCGCCAGCATCTCCAGCGTGCGGGCCTCGAACAGGCCCTGATACGGATCGAATTGGCTGTGCGGCCCGGCGACAGACGCTGTCTGGCCCATGATTTCCCGTCAATTGACATTGATAGTGCATTAAAACAGGCGATGATCTTGCATCGCCGTGCAATCACACTACATAAAGAATTGATGGATGCCGAACGGGCACTGGCCGAGAACGACAGCGAATCAAATCTGGCTGTGATTCGCGATCTGCAGTTGCAATTGTCCGCTTTGGACGGCATGGAGGCTGACCGTGACCGGTTGAATACGGTGGCGGGTGCAGGCTCCGATCAGGGTTTGGCGACGGCCTGAGCCTGATTTGTCACGATTTTGTCATTGGGGCCAGTGGCCTTAGTGATGAATTAAGTGTTATATGTCAGAATAAGGCGATGAAGAGTCTTGTTCTGCAACAATGAAGGGAAGTGGTCGTAGCGGCTTTCGTTGCGGCCTGTTTTTTCGTTGATACGGAATAATTCGTTTGAAGTACGCGGATGGAGCTGTCCAGAGCAATGGCGACAAAGACGATAGAGAAGCCCCAAGGCGAAGCCACGGAAGCCCCAACGCCTGACAGCCCCTTGTTGGATCTTTCGGATGCTGCCGTAAAGCGGATGATCAAGCTCGCCAAAAAGCGCGGCTATGTCACCCATGAGCAGCTCAACGAGGTCCTGCCCTCCGAAGAGGTCACCTCCGACCAGATCGAAGATATCTATGCGATGCTCAACGAAATGGGCATCAATGTGGTGGAACAGGAAGAAACCGACGCCGACTCGCCCGAAGAAGGCGCCGAGGAAGAGGCCGAGGAAGAAGGCGGCGACCTCGTCGAGGCGACCAGCTCTGTTCCGGCCAAAGCCACCAAATCCGAGCCGTCCGACCGGACAGACGACCCCGTGCGCATGTATCTGCGCGAAATGGGCTCGGTCGAATTGCTGTCGCGCGAGGGCGAAATAGCGATTGCCAAGCGCATCGAGGCTGGCCGCGAGGCAATGATTGCCGGTCTGTGCGAAAGCCCGTTGACGTTCCAGGCCATCATCATCTGGCGTGACGAGCTGGTCGAAGGCAAGGTCTTGCTGCGCGACATCATCGATCTGGAAGCCACCTATGCCGGTCCGGACGGCAAAGGCGCGCCCAAGGTCGAGGGCGCCGAGGGCGAACCCGAGGCCGAGGCGGCTGGTGAGGACGGCGAGCCGCCGATCCCCGAAGGCGATCTCGACGACGATGATCTCGAAAACAACGTGTCCCTGTCGGCGATGGAAGCCGAGCTGAAGCCGAAGGTGCTGGAAACCTTCGACCGTATTGCCGATGCCTACAAGAAATTGCGGCGTTTGCAGGACCAGAATGTCGAATCCAAGCTGGCCAATACCACGCTGTCGCCTGCCCAGGAGCGCAAATACAAGAAGCTCAAGGAAGAAATCGTCGTCGATGTGAAGTCGCTGTCGCTCAACCAGAACCGCATCGATGCGCTTGTCGAGCAGCTGTATGACATCAACAAGCGGTTGATCGGGCTCGAAGGCCGCCTGATGCGATTGGCGGAGGCCAGCGGCGTGGTGCGCGATGACTTCCTGCGCAACTATCAGGGCTCGGAACTGGATCCGAAATGGCTGTTGCGGGTGTCCAAACTCGGCACGCGCGGCTGGAAGGATTTTGTCGCTTCCGAAAAAGACATGATCCGCGACATCCGTCAGGAAATCCATTCGCTGGCGGCTGAAACCGGTCTGGAAATCCTCGAATTCCGCAAAATCGTCCATCTGGTGCAAAAAGGCGAGCGCGAAGCCCGGCAGGCGAAAAAAGAGATGGTCGAGGCCAATCTGCGTCTCGTGATCTCGATTGCCAAGAAATACACCAATCGCGGGTTGCAATTCCTCGATCTGATCCAGGAAGGCAATATCGGCCTGATGAAGGCGGTCGACAAATTCGAATATCGCCGTGGTTACAAATTCTCGACCTATGCGACTTGGTGGATCCGGCAGGCGATTACCCGTTCGATCGCCGATCAGGCCCGCACCATCCGTATTCCGGTGCATATGATCGAAACGATCAACAAGATCGTGCGCACCTCGCGTCAGATGTTGCATGAAATCGGCCGCGAGCCGACCCCCGAAGAATTGGCCGAAAAGCTGGCCATGCCTTTGGAAAAGGTCCGCAAGGTGCTGAAAATCGCCAAAGAGCCGATCTCGCTCGAAAC
>CANFLM010000008.1 GCA_947447895.1 Hyphomicrobiales bacterium | reverse complement strand
GATCACGCCGCCATGCGCTCTTCCCCCGATCATATTACCGCTGATATCGTGTTACAGGCCTATGCGATGGGTCTCTTTCCGATGTCGGAATCCGCCGACGATCCCTCGCTGTTCTGGGTCGAGCCGCGCAGTCGCGGTCTGATTCCCCTTGATGGCTTCCGTCTGAGCAAAAGCCTGCGCCACACCATCCGCTCCGGCAGGTTCACAATCAGCATTGACCGGGATTTTGACGCCGTGATCGGTGCTTGCGCATCGACGCGCAAGGACACATGGATCAATCCGCGCATCCGCGCCCTGTTTGGCGAGCTGTTTGAACGCGGCATGGTTCATACGGTTGAATGTCGTCAAAACGGCCAATTGGTCGGCGGACTGTACGGCCTGTCGATCGGGGCTGTGTTTTTCGGCGAAAGCATGTTCCACACCGTGACCGATGCCTCCAAAACCGCCCTCGCCTTTCTGGTCGCCCGCCTGATTTTTGGCGGCTATCGCTTACTGGACACGCAATTTGTCACCCCGCATCTGACCAGTCTGGGAGCCATCGAAATGGATCGGCTCACCTATCGCGGCATATTGCGCGATGCCCTGCAGAAAAACGGTGATTTCCATGCCCTTGGGCGTGAACAAGCCGAAACACCCGACGAGATTATCCGGATCATCCAGCAGGCCCGTCCCTGACAGGGCAGAGCCTATTCTAGCGGCGGTTTGCCGGCGGCCGGTTTGGGAGCGGGTTTGGCAGGCGCAGCAGGTTTTGCGGGTGCCGCGGGGTTGCCAGATGCCGCAGGTTTGGCAGATGCCGCAGGCTTGGCCGGGGTCACCGGTTTTGCAGGGGTCACAGGAGCCTCGCGCGGTGGCGGCACGTTGTCATGGCAGCCCGTCAGCCAGATGTCATAGATCGGATGCTCGATCCCGTGCAGTCCCGGACTTGCGGCAAACATCCAGCCCGAAAAAATGCGCTCGAGCTGATTGTTCAGTTTGACCTCGTCGACCTCGACAAAGGCATCGGTCTGCGGTGCTTCGGTGATCGGGCGGGTGTAACAGGCCCGCGCTTTCAGCCGCAACGTGCCGAATTGCACCATTTCATCAATCGATACCGAAAAGGTGATGATTCGGCCGGTGATTTTATCGAGACCGGCAAAATCGGCAAAAGCATTGACGATCCGCTCGGCCCGCACGGGGGCACTTGCCAGGCCCAGCACAGCGCACAACAAAGCCGTCCGAAGGCTCGAACGCAAGGCACGTGGCAAAGGGAGGCTGGGTTGGGTCCGTATCACGTTCGATCCGCCAGAAATGATCCGTTAGCTCTCGCTGCAAAAGGCGGCAAAATCATGGAGAGCCGAACTTGCCATACATAATCATCAAACAAAGCGAATAAAGAAAAAGGCCAGAACGGATCCGGCCTCTCCTGTGATGATGCTCAGGCGGGGGTCCAGGGCTGGTAGTCCTTGCCCTTGGCGGGAGCCTGCTGGCCTTTCAGGATCGAGCCTTGCGGGCGATAGGCCAGTGCCGAGCCTGTGTGGTTGGGCTGATGGGGCTGTTCCCATTCGCGCTCCACATAACCCTCCTGCGAGGGCAGCACATCGAGCTTGTGGTGCATCCAGCCATACCAGCCGGGCGGGATCGTCGTGGCATCGGCTTCGCCGTTATATATAACCCAGCGCCGCACAATCCCCAAAGCCGGATCAACCTTGCCGCCCTTGGTCTGGTAATAGACATTGCCGAACTGGTCTTCACCGACGCGCTCACCCTTGCGCCAAGTATGGAACAGGGTGCCGACCGTGGCACCGTTCCACCAGGTGAAAATACGAAGCAGGACCTGTTTCATCACTATCCCTTTGGCCGTTCACAACCAGTTGCCAGTCAGTATCGCGTGCCTGTCCTCCAATCCCTGCGGACGCCGGACGGCATCACAGCTGGAATTGAATCGAAAGCCCGATTTGCGCCGGACTATGGCGAGACCTGCGCGCTCTGTCCAGTCCAACATTGGTTTTGTTGCTTTGATTCGCTGTGGAGAAGCCGATTTTCGGACTGTTTGCACCCGACCGGACATGCCAGATTATGATTCGACTATGCCCTCTTGTGGACGCCTCTTGTGTTCCCTGTGGCAAGCCGAAGATGCGTGATACCTCATCCTGTGCCGGTGCACGGGGTGATTTTTTCCGTGTGCAATCCGAATTTTATTCGATTTTCTAGACACTTGGCATCGCGTTTGTCTTTTGCCCATTATTCACAGCCCTACCCCCTACATGTAGTGAATTTAAATAATCGACACACTAGACCTTGACGGTGCAGGGTGTCGCCGTTAGCGTCCGAATCCTGATCAACAGTCCAAACACCGGCGCGGGACCAGTCTGAAACGCGGCGGATATGGACAAGTGCAGACCTGACATAAACCGTAGACGCGTCAACCGGTCCAAAGCCTCACCGCCAAGGAAAGGGTTGCGGAGTCTTTCTGGCTGAACAGCGTTGTTTCGCCGTTCAGCCCGGGATGGACGCGCAAGAAGCGGGGTCGGGTTGGGGGGCTATGGCTTCGGCCATGGTCATGACTTTGGTGTCGTCCGCACATCCGTGACGGACAACGACACTGCAACTTTCATGGGGCCGGATGTCCGGCCAGGGCGGAATTTTCGTCCAACGTTAGGGGACTCATATGCTTATCGACCGTCGCTACACTGCCAGCGGACAATCACCATACGACGCAATCACTTTCCGTCCGGCGACGAGCGAGATCAAGAATCCTGACGGTTCCATCGTGTTCCGCCTTGAAAACATCGAGGTTCCCGAACAGTGGAGCCAGGTGGCTGCCGATGTTCTGGCGCAGAAATACTTCCGCAAGGCCGGTGTCCCCGCCCGCCTGAAGAAGGTCGAAGAAAACAGCGTGCCGTCATGGCTCTGGCGTTCGGAGCCCGACGAGAAGGCTCTGGCCAAACTGCCGGAAGGCGAGCGTTACGGCTCGGAAATGAGCGCCAAGCAGGTGTTTGACCGCCTCGCAGGCTGCTGGACCTATTGGGGCTGGAAGGGTGGCTATTTCACCAGCGAGGCCGATGCGCAGGCGTTTTTCGACGAACACCGTTTCATGCTGGCGATGCAGATGTGCGCGCCGAATTCCCCGCAATGGTTCAACACAGGTCTGCATTGGGCCTATGGCATTGATGGTCCGTCGCAGGGCCACTATTACGTCGATTTCCAGACCGGAAAGCTGGTCAAGTCGAAATCCTCCTACGAGCATCCCCAGCCGCATGCCTGCTTTATTCAGGGTGTGGCCGACGATCTGGTCAATGAAGGCGGCATTATGGACCTGTGGGTGCGCGAGGCCCGCTTGTTCAAATATGGTTCGGGCACCGGCTCCAACTTCTCGATGCTGCGCGGCGAAGGCGAAAAGCTCGCCGGTGGCGGCCGTTCATCGGGCCTGATGAGCTTCCTGAAGATCGGCGATCGCGCGGCTGGCGCCATCAAGTCGGGCGGCACAACCCGCCGCGCCGCCAAAATGGTGGTGGTGGATGCCGACCATCCCGATATCGAAACCTATATCGACTGGAAAGTGCGCGAGGAGCAGAAGGTTGCGGCCCTCGTGACCGGTTCCAAACTGTGCCAGAAGCATCTGAAGGCCATCATGAAGGCCTGCGTGAATTGCGACGGCCCCGCTGATTCCTGCTTTGATCCTGAAAAGAACCCCGCTCTCAAGCGCGAGATCAAGCAGGCCCGCCGCGTGATGGTGCCCGACAGCTATATCAAGCGCGTCATGCAGTTCGCCAAGCAGGGTTATACCGAAATCCAGTTCGACACCTATGACACCGACTGGGATTCGGAAGCCTATCTGACCGTTTCGGGCCAGAATTCCAACAATTCCGTGTCGATCAAGGACGATTTCCTGCGCGCCGTGGAATCGGACGGCGACTGGAACCTGATCCGCCGCACCGACGGCAAGGTCCACAAGACCCTCAAAGCCCGCGATTTGTGGGAGCAGATCGGCCATGCGGCCTGGGCGTCGGCTGATCCGGGCCTGCATTTCAATTCGACCATGAATGACTGGCACACCTGCCCCGAAGCCGGTCCGATCCGCGCGTCGAATCCCTGCTCGGAATATATGTTCCTTGACGATACGGCGTGCAATCTGGCTTCGCTCAACCTGTTGCAATTCCGCGAGGCCGATGGCCGTTTCAACGTCGAATCCTACGAACACGCCGTGCGGTTGTGGACGGTGGTGCTCGAAGTCTCGGTGATGATGGCGCAGTTCCCCTCCAAGGAAATTGCCGAATTGTCCTACCGCTACCGCACCCTCGGCCTCGGCTATGCCAATATCGGCGGCCTGTTGATGACCGACGGCATTTCTTATGACTCCGATGCAGGCCGTGCGGTTTGCGGTTCTCTGACCGCGATCATGACCGGCATTGCCTATGCGACCTCCGCCGAAATGGCAGGCGAATTGGGTCCGTTCCCCGAATACAAGAAGAACGCCAAACACATGTTGCGGGTCATCCGCAACCATCGTGCGGCGGCCCATGGCAAGACCTCGGGCTATGAGAACCTGTCGGTCAACCCGCTGCCACTCGACCACGCCTCCTGCCCCGACCAGACGTTGGTCGCTCATGCCCGCGCGGCATGGGACAAGGCCCTGACCCTGGGCGAGCGCAACGGCTACCGCAATGCGCAAGCCACCGTGATTGCGCCGACCGGCACCATCGGTCTGGTGATGGATTGCGACACAACCGGCATCGAGCCCGATTTCGCGCTGGTGAAGTTCAAGAAGCTGGCCGGTGGCGGCTACTGGAAGATCATCAACCGTGCCGTTCCTGAAGCCTTGCGCACGCTCGGCTATACCGAGGCCGAAATTGCCGAAATCGAGGCCTATGCCGTCGGTCACGGCTCGATTGCCCAGGCGCCGGTGGTCAACCACGGCTCGCTGCGGGCCAAGGGCTTTACCGACGAGAAGATCGAAACCCTCGAAAAGGGCATGGCTTCGGCTTTCGACATCAAGTTCGTGTTCAACAAATGGACTTTGGGCGAAGACTTCCTGGTCAATGTCCTGAAAGTGCCTGCCGAAAAACTGTCCGACCCGACCTTCGAACTGCTGCCGTTCCTCGGCTTCAACAAGGCGGATCTGGAACTGGCCAATATCCATGTCTGCGGCGCGATGACGCTGGAAGGCGCCCCGCATTTGAAGGTCGAGCATTATTCGGTCTTCGATTGCGCCAATCCTTGCGGCCGCATCGGCAAGCGCTATCTGTCGGTCGAAAGCCACATCCACATGATGGCGGCAGCCCAGCCGTTCATTTCGGGCGCGATTTCCAAAACCATCAACATGCCCAATGATGCCACCGTCGATGATTGCAAAAACGCCTATATGCTCTCATGGAAGCTGGCTTTGAAGGCCAATGCGCTCTACCGCGACGGCTCCAAACTGTCGCAGCCGCTCAACAGCCAGCTGATCTCGGATGACGAGGAAGAGGCCGAAGAGGGTCTGGAGGCTCTACTCAACCAGCCTGCGGCGGCCCGCGCCACTGCCATGGCCGAAAAGATCGTCGAACGGGTTGTCGAACGTATCGAGCGGGTGCGTGACCGCGACCGCCTGCCCGACCGCCGCAAGGGTTACACCCAGAAAGCCGTTGTCGGTGGCCACAAGGTCTATCTGCGCACCGGCGAATACGAGGATGGCCGTATCGGCGAAATCTTCATCGATATGCACAAGGAAGGCGCCGCCTTCCGCTCGCTGATGAACAATTTCGCCATCGCGATCTCGCTCGGCCTGCAATATGGCGTGCCCTTGGAAGAATTCGTCGAAGCCTTCACCTTCACCCGCTTCGAGCCAGCCGGCTTTGTGCAGGGCAATGATGCGATCAAGAATGCGACATCGGTGCTCGATTACGTGTTCCGTGAATTGGCGATTTCCTATCTCGGTCGCAACGATCTGGCGCATGTGTCGCCCGACGCCATCGGTTTCGATACGATCGGCAAGGGTGAAGACGAGGGCAAGGCGCCTGCGTCCTACAATGCCAACCGCATCGTCTCCAAGGGCCTGGTGCGCGGCAAGCCGACCAATCTGATGTCGATCGAAGGTGGCGTCTCGTTCGAGGCCCGTGCGGCCGACGGCTCCTCCTCCTCGGCTTCGGGCTATGTCAGCATCGGCGCTACGGCGTTGAAGGGCGCTCTTGAAGCACAGAGTGAAACAGCGGTCGGCGAAGCCGAATTGGCTGGCCTGGCCTTTACAGCCCCCGCAACCAAGGCTGCGGCAGCGAAATCGGCAGGCGGCATGGACAAGCGCACGGAAGCCCGCATGAAAGGCTATGTTGGCGAAAGTTGCCCCGAATGTGCCAATTTCACGCTGGTCCGCAACGGCACCTGCCTGAAATGCGACACCTGCGGCTCGACCACCGGCTGCTCCTGATCCGCACAGGCCGGAGGCCCAGGCGCCTTCGGCCATGAGGCACCCGCACTTTAAAACCCGCCATGCCCTGCATCGGCGGGTTTTTGCTGGCCTATCTAGGATGATGTGCTGCGAGGGGAATAAAAGCCGGTCCGCTGAGCGGATCATCCGCACAAATGACAATTTCCACAGATGAGACTTGCCGATTCATCCCCGGCAAGCTAGCCAAGAAGGGTTGCCGAAGAAGGGCTGCCCTTGTTCGGTAAAGCCACGGCTTGGTTGAGCCGGATGGTGGAGTGCCGGTGTAACCCAACGGTAGAGGTAGACGACTTAAAATCGTTACAGTGCGGGTTCGATTCCCGCCACCGGCACCAGTTTTCTGCGTCAAATGAGGCTCTATTCCGGCCTTCTCAACTCAACATCGAGCGCATCGAGCGGGCGAGTTCCTGCGTCGCCACCGCATCGATCTTGCCGGAACCGAGAATGGGGATCGATTGCGTCACCAAAATCGCCCGCGGCACCCATAATTCGGGATAGCCCTTTTGCTGGGCATGGGCCAGCAGGGCCATGCGGTCCGCACTCGCCATTTCGGAGACCAGAATGATCTGCTCGCCCTTTTTGGGGTCCGGCAGGGTGACTGCCAAATGGGTGGCATCGGGCCAGAGGCTGGCCGCCAGGCTTTCGACCGCACCGAGCGAGACCATTTCGCCGCCGATCTTGGCAAAGCGTTTGGCGCGGCCCTTGATGGTGATGTAGCCATCCTGATCCACACTCACAATATCGCCGGTGTCGTGCCAACCACCCTCGGGGGGCACCAGCACACCCGGTTCGGTGGCATAGATATAGCCCGCCATCACATTGGGGCCACGGATGAACAGACGTCCCCCCTCGGCAATGCCCTCGACGGGATCGAGCCGGTATTCCTGCTCCGGCACCATGCGGCCGACCGTGCCGGGGCGGTTGTCCTCGAGCGTATTCAGCGATACGACCGGGGCACATTCGGTGACCCCGTAGCCTTCCAGCAACACCGTGCCGGCGGCAGACCACAGGCGGCGGGTTTCCTCTTTGACCCGTTCCGCACCCGCCACGACAAATTTCACCGTGTCGAAATCGCCTGCATCACCCGCGCGCCACCAGCCCTGCAGAAAAGTGTCGGTGCCGAGCAAAATGGTCGCTTTGGTCTCGCGCACCAGTTTGGCCACCTGCCGATACTGGATCGGGCTGGGGAACAGGACAATCCGCGTCCCGGTATAAAGCCCGAGCAGCAAACCGCCCAACAGCCCGTAGGAATGGAAAATCGGCAAGGGATTCAACAGGATTTGCCCGGCCGCCAGCTCGACACCCAGATGCTGGCGCACCTGGTCGACATTGGCGATCAGATTGGCATTGGTCAGCACCACGCCCTTGGGCTCGCCCTCCGAGCCCGACGTGTAGAGCACCACTGCCGCCTCATCCGCGCCCAGCGCGTGGCGGTCATGATAGAAACGCGCCAGCTGCGCCTTGAGCACGCCCATGATCTTGTCCAGCGATGTCAGGGACTTGCGCACATCTTCCAGATAGAGAAAGCGGACCTTGCCGCCCTCGGACAGGCCGGAGACAACCTCGTCGAGCTTGGCAACGTCGATGAATTTATGGGAGGTGATGACGGTGGAAATTTCAGCCGAATTGACGGCGGAACGCAGATTTTTGAGGCCAGCGGTGAAATTCAAAGGCGAGGCCACCCGCCCATAGGCCGACAGGCCGAACAGGCTCACAGCGGCCGCATTGACGCTGGGCAGCAGGAGGCCGACAGTCTCGCCCCGCTCGGTCTCGCGTGCGAACGCCTTGCCGAGCACCAGCGCACCGAGGATCAAGCGGTCATAGCTCAGTGGCGCGCGTTCGGGATCCTCGATCGCCAGTGTCCCGCCACCGAATTTATCCCGCGCCCCCAAAAGAGCCGAGAATAATGTTTGCTCCACCCGCAAATCAGGCATAATGTTTAGCCTTTATACTATTGTATAATGCCAAAGTTAGTCATTTCCCGAAGCACTGCAAAGGAAAAATGCAAAAAATCAAAAATAAACAACTGGAATCAATGGGAAGGCACGTTGGCAATCGGTTCCTGATAGGACAGACCCATATCCCACGGGAAATAGATCCAGGTGTCCTGCGACACTTCGGTGACGAATGTATCGACCAGCGGACGGCCTGCCGGTTTGGCATAAACCGTTGCAATATGGGCTTTGGGCAACATGTCGCGCACGATTTTGGCGGTTTTGCCGGTATCGACCAGATCATCGATCACCAAAATCCCGCTGCCATCGGGGGACATCGACAGGATCTGCTCGGTGATCGGCTTGAGCACCTGCAATTCGCCTTGCGATTTATAGTCATGATAGCTGGCAATGCAGATGGTTTCGATCATCCGCAATTCCAGCTCGCGGGCCACAATGGCCGCCGGCACAAGCCCGCCGCGGGTGATGCAGACAAGGGCCGAAAACGGCCCCGCCCCCGCCAGCCGCCACGCCAAAGCCCGCGCATCACGATGAAACTGGTCCCATGAGACAGGGAAAGCTTTGGGATTAGCGGGATTGGCCATGGGGGGGGTCCTCTGTCGTCGATTGTCGGGTAAGTCTCTTCAATGATCAGGCGTGGGGCGGCAAACCGTCGAGCATGGCCTGCACGGCCTGTGCAGCCGCCTCCAGCAGTATTTCATCGCGGGCGCGGACAACGATCTGGTTCTGGAACCGTTTGCCGTCGAAGCTCGGATAAGAACCGATGATGACGCCCTCAAAGGCTTTTTGTACGGCTCCGAGGCCGCTGGCATAGGCGCCTTCGGGGCGTCCGCCGGAATCAATCGAGCGGGCCATCAATTTCGTGCCGGTCTTGAGGCGCGGCAGCACGTTTTCAAACATGGCCTGCATGATCGACGGCACACCTGCCATCACGATGATGTTGCCGAGCATGAAGCCCGGCGCGCGGGAAATGGGATTGTCGATCAAATCGGCCCCGAACGGGATCCGAGCCATGCGCAAGCGGGCCTCGTTCAGATCCGCAGGGTTGGGGAAACGCTCGCGCAGCATCGCCACCGCGCGCGGATCGTGGTCGATCCCCACCCCGGCCGCCTTGGCGATGCAATCGGCGGTGATGTCGTCATGGGTGGGGCCGATGCCGCCCGTGGTAAACAGATAGGTATAGCGGCCCGACAGAACCCGCACGGCCGTGACGATTTCGTCCTCGTCATCGGGCACAATCCGCACCTCGCGCAGATCGATCCCCACGGCGGTGAGATATTCGGCGATATAGCCGATATTCTTGTCTTTGGTGCGACCGGACAGGATTTCGTCGCCGATCACCAGAATGGCCGCTGTCACAAGGGATGTGTCTGACATGATGTGCCTCGCTTTCGGGGCTGGAATAGATCAGCTTGAACGATTATTCTCAAGCCTGATGGCGGGAAAGCCAGCAGTCATCAACCAAAATCGTCGGATGAAACGACACAACAGGCTTGCCTTTGGCCGCCGTTTGAACCAATGACAATTATGACCTTTATTGAAGCGCACTCATCCCAGCGTCGCCAGCCGGGCAAAATCAAGATCCACGGCCCGCAAGCCTTCGAAGGCATGCGCAAGGCCGGCCGTCTGGCCGCCGAGGCGCTCGATCTGGTTTATGATGCCGTGCGCCCGGGTGTCACCACCGATGATCTCGACAGCCTGTGCTTCCAGTTCGCGATGGACCACGGGGCCTATCCGGCCCCGTTGATGTATCGCGGCTATCGCCGGGCCATCTGCACCTCGGTCAATCATGTGGTCTGCCACGGCATCCCCAATGACAAAGCCTTGCGCGAAGGCGACATCATCAATGTCGATGTGACCCTGATCGTTGATGGCTGGCATGGCGATTCCAGCCGCATGTATGCGGTGGGAGCCTTGCCGCGCCGGGCCGAACGGCTGGTGGAAGTCACCTATGAATCGCTGGTGCGCGGCATTGCAGCGGTCAAACCGGGCGCGACAACCGGCGATATCGGCTATGCGATCCAGAGTTATGCCGAAGGCGAGCGGTGCTCGGTGGTTCGTGATTTTTGTGGACATGGCTTGGGCCAGCTGTTCCATGACGAGCCCAATATCCTGCATTACGGCAGCCCCGGCGAGGGCGTGACATTGAAACCCGGCATGTTCTTTACCATCGAGCCGATGATCAATCTGGGCCGTCCGCAGGTCAAAGTGCTCAATGATGGCTGGACGGCCGTCACCCGCGACCGCTCGCTCTCGGCCCAATTCGAGCATACGCTGGGCGTGACCGAGACCGGCTGCGAGGTCTTCACCTATTCCCCGCGTGGCCTCGAAGGCTTCCAACCCGGCCTGCCTGAACGCTGAAAGCCCTGCCCATGACCGATGCTCCTCCCCGCCCCCAAGACCCGAGCGAGGAGGACCACCGGCACGGCCACCGCCAGAGGTTGAGAGAACGCTTTGCACGCGTGGGCGTTGACGGGTTGCATGATTACGAATTACTCGAATTGGTTTTATTTCGCTCGATCCCGCAGCGCGATGTCAAACCGCTGGCCAAAATGCTGATCAGCCAATTCGGCTCGGTCGCCGAGGTCATCGGTGCGCCGATGGCGCGTTTGCTGACGGTCAAGGGCTTGGGCGAACAAACAGCCCTCGACATCAAGATCATCGAGGCGGCCGGGCTCTCGTTGGCCAAGGGGGCCGTCACCAAACGCGAAGTGCTGTCCTCTTGGTCCTCGGTGATCGATTATTGCCGCGCTGCGATGGCATTTGCCGAGGTCGAGCAGTTCCGCATCCTGTTTCTCGACAAACGCAATGGCCTGCTGGCAGACGAGTTGCAACAGACCGGCACGGTCGACCACACCCCCGTCTATCCGCGCGAGGTGGTCCGGCGCGGACTGGAATTGAACGCCTCGGCCCTGATCCTGGTCCACAACCATCCGTCGGGCGATCCGACCCCGTCGCAGGCCGATATCGCAATGACCCGCGAGATTGCCGATATTGCCAAACCTCTGGGCATTTTGCTGCATGACCACATTATCGTCGGCCGCAATGGCCATGCCAGCCTTAAAGGCATGGGGTTGATCTAGGCCTGCCCCTGTCAATTCCGACAGGTTCAACACAGGTTGCAAACACCAGAATTCGAATCAGCCGTACTCCGTGGCCAATTCGGATGATTTCGATGCGTTTCGGGCTGAAACCCGTTCAATGGGACATTCCGGGGCTCGTTCTCGGCCTAACGGGTCTGCTGACAGACCCATACCCGACACGCGCTTGCGAGATGATCGGCGGTTTTGCACTATGCGCACCACAAACCAATGCCCTGACCAGCGCGCGCGGCGCCAGAGATGATGCCTTGGTGATGTTCAACCAACTCGACATCTCCCCCGCCCAGCGGCTGATCACCACCAGCCTGAAACTGTCCTTGCGCGGCGACGAGGAATGGGGCGGCGGCTTTATGATGGCCAAGCGCGGTCTCATCTCCACCCCCCATCAGGGGCGCGACAACCTCGCCGCCACTCCCGTGGCCCATCAGGATCGCAACACGCTCAACGCCTTCACACTCGGCTGGGAGATGGTCAAAGCCGACAGCTATTATGCCGTCGCTATCGGCAGGCAGTGGAGCATCCGCACCAATCAGGCCAGCACGGTCCTTTTCGAACGCATCCAGACCGCAACCCTTGCGGGCACGATGATCGAGCGGTGGCGCAACGGTCTGGTTCTCTCCGTGCAGATGGATATCGACACCATTCTGCGCGGCGTGACCTACAAAAGCTCTGTGATGCTGCCTGTGACAAAAGACATGATGATCGGCCCCGAAGTCACGGTCTATCGGGACCGCTCTTTCCAGCGCCAACGCCTTGGCGCAGCGTTGGGAGGCCTCAGAATGCTGGGCAACGAATATCATCTGGCGCTCGGCTATGAGAGCGACAGCCTGAGCCATAACGGGCTTTATACCGCCATCATGGCCGCGCGCCGCTTCTAATGCCGCCCATCAACCCTTGACGCGCAATGTCGAGCGTCCGCCATCAACCCCGATCACCTGTCCGGTCATCCAGCCCGATTCTTCGCCCAACAGCAGACAGGCCAGCGGTGCAATATCATCAACCTCGCCCAGACGCTGGCTCGCATGCATCCCGGCAATGGCAGTTGCCATCGCTTCATTGCCAGTCATGCCAGCCGCCAGAGGGGTGCGGGTCAAGGACGGCGCAATGCAGTTGACGCGGATTTTGGGCGACAATTCGGTAGCCAGCGAGCGGGTCAGAGCCTCAACCGCTCCTTTGGCCATGGCGATCGAGGCATGGGCCGGAAAGCCCTGCGCAACGGCGACCGAAGAAAACAGCAGGACGGAGGCGATCCCCTCGGAGGCTTTCAAACCGGCAACGGCGGCCTGAATGGCCAGCGCGGCACCGAGAGCATTGACACGATAATCCTGCTCGAAATCCGAAACAGCCAAACGGGCTAAAGGCTTGAGGTTGATGGTGCCGACGGCATAACACAGGCCGTGGATCGGCCCATGGCTTTGGGCATCGTTGAGGGCCTGCGTGATCTGTTCGGGCACCAGTACATCGCACAGGCTGCTGGTGGCTCCCAAGGAGGCGGCGGCGTGTTGCAACCGCTCCTGATGGCGTCCGACCAGATGCACATGATCGCCGGAAGCCACCAAACGCCGGGCTATTGCCAGACCGACACCACCATAACCACCGAAAATCACATGATTGCGAGCCATTGCACACATCTCCTGACACTTTATCTGCGTACATTACGTTGCCAAAGCGGGTTTGGATCGGATCAACACAAGGGAATGACATGGCAAAAATGCGCAAAAAGGCCGATTTGCCGACCAAACCCTGCCAGACCTGCGGCTTGCCCTTCGCATGGCGTAAAAAATGGGAGCGGGTCTGGGACGAGGTGCGTTTCTGCTCCGACCGCTGCCGTATGGCAAAACAGACCCCGTCGGCACGCAACCTCAAGGGGTAAGACGAGCAGACCCGCTTTGTCTGGCCAGCGCGAGCGCTTCCGGCGTATCGAGATCAAGCAGGATGGCGGGATCATCAATCGGCACTTCGACCACCTGTGCCAGATGGGCTTTGAGCACGGCACGCGCCCCGTGATCGCCCGACAACCCCATCACAGCCCCGAACAGGCCGCGACGCATCACCACGGGATGCCCCCATTGCCGGCGATAGACAGGCACGGCAGCAAAGGCCTCCGGCTGCGCCTGCAAAGCGGCAATGGTGGTGCGGATATGTTGCGGCGTGATCATCGGCATATCGCCCAACAGGATCACCGCCCCTTCGCAGGACTCGGGCACTGCACGCAACCCGCCCACCACAGACGACATCATGCCCGAGGCATAATCGGGGTTGAACACTTCCTCGATGTCATGGCCGTGCGCCAAGGCCGCGACATCGGCCCGCCGGTAGCCTGTCACCAGCAAAAGGGGTACGAGAAATGCTTTTTCTGCCGCATCAATAACGTGATTTATCAGCGGCTTACCGCTTAATTCTTCAAGCAGTTTATGAGAATTTCCCATCCGGCTGGAACGACCCGCCGCGAGGATAATGGCCGCCCAGCTCATTCCACAGTGCCCAGATCGGCGCGCAACTGGCCGCGCTGGACAATCTCCATCAGCAAGCCGCCATGGCCCATCCGCATCATATCCTCGCGGGTCACCGCAAGGCCAGCCATCAGGCGTTGCAGCACCCAGTCAAAGCCGTTCTCTTTCGGACTGCGCGCGCAACCCGGGGCGCCGATCACCGGAATGGTCTTTCCGTCAGGCCGCGTCCACTGTCCAAGCAGCAGCAGATTGCCCGGATCAACCGGCAATCCGAAATGGATGATCGAACCGCCGGCCTGCTCGATGGCCGTCGGTAACACATCCCGCCGGTCGGTCATCGCCGAGGCGCCGAACAGCACCAGAAGGTCCACTCCGCCCCCCATGCGGGCTATCGCCTCGGCCACATCGGCACTTTTATGACCCACCAGCACTTCGGCGGTCAGGCTGGCCTGTCCGGTTTGCAGCCGCTTGGCCAGGACATCCGAGGTTTTGCGGATCACAGCCGGTTTCAGGCCCGGCAGACTGGTTGCGATCAGGCCGACGCGCAGCGGCTTGAAAGCCGCCACAGAGACGGGAGAGCGCGCCCCCGCGGCCGCAAAACTTTGCTCGAGCAGCGTGGAGGGAACCGCAAAAGGAATAATTTTGACAGTCGCGATCATTTCGCCGCGCTGCACCACCCGCCAATTGGGCAATGTGGCCACGGTCAGCGCCTCATCCACCATGTTCATGGCGTCGATCCGCGCGGCATCGACCTGCAAAACGCCATCTGCGGTCGCAAACAGGTTGGCGCGCCCGGTGGCTGGGCCATGCGCCATCACATTGGCACCCAACAGCGATTGCGCCAGCCGTGCGGCCGCGGTGTTTTCGTCGGCATCATCGGGCTCGAGCCGCGCAATCGTGACACGATCGATCGCAAGGGCGGCGAGGCCCTTCACATGCTGGGCTGTCAGCACCACACCTTTTTTGATGACCAGATCGCCCAGACGGATGGAATGGGCGGCAATCGCCCCTTCGGCCTGCGACAGAGGAACATCGGCAAAGATCATCACGAACCTGCGGGACGTTCGGGCTTCTTGCGTTGCGCGGCGGTGATTTCGGCCATGATCGACAAGGCGATTTCTGCCGGACTGACCGCACCGATATCCAGACCGATCGGCGCATGGATACGGGCCAGATGCTCCGCCGCAAACCCTGCACTGCCCAACCGTTCCAGCCGTTTCGCATGGGTTTTGCGTGATCCCAACGCCCCGATATAGAAACAATCCGATTTCATGGCGGCCACCAGTCCGGGATCATCGATCTTGGGATCATGGGTCAGTGCGACAAAGGCCGTGTAACGGTCGATCCCGACCACCGGCAGGGCCTCGTCGGGCCATTGCGCCAACAGATCGGCGTCGGGAAAGCGTTCTTTGGAGGCAAAAGCGGTGCGCGGATCGACCACAATCACCCGATGCCCCAGCAGATGCGCCATCGAGGCCAAAGCCTGCGACACATGCACGGCCCCCACCACCACAATCCGCAAAGGAGGCGCCTGGACGGTGATAAAATAGCGGCCGGTCTCGTGGTCGACCATACCGCTTTTGCCCATCCGCAAGGCGGTTTCGAGTTCCTGATGCAGCGGATCGGCGGCAATGCCATCGGACAGCACCAGCCGCTGCACCCCTTGCGCCAGATCGGTTACCAGCACGCAAGCACGGCGGGCCGCCCGCTCTGCATTCATGGCCTGCAGGAATGCCGCTTTCATGACACGACCTTTTCGACATAGACGGCAATCTTGCCACCGCAGGATAGACCGACCTGCCAGGCGGTTTCATCGGCAACGCCGAATTCGACCAGGCGCGGCGTGCCGGAACCGATCACATCCATCGCCTCACTGACCACAGCCCCCTCCACACAACCGCCGGAGACCGAGCCGAGAAAATGGCCCTGCTCGTCAATGACCAGATGGCTGCCGACCGGACGCGGAGCCGAGCCCCAGGTCTCGACCACCGTGGCAATCGCCACACCAAGGCCGGCCCGATGCCAGGCCTCGGCCTGTTCAAGAATGTCGCTGTCACTCGCCAATGCCATCACGCACTCCCTTGATGATCGGTAGAGAATAGGCCGATTTTACCGGCCTGTCATGAACAACCCGCTCATCCTGCCAATTTCAACCATGTTTTCGGATCATGCTGGCGCGATGGCCCGGCTGACAGGACTTTGACCAGATCGGCCATCGCCGCCAGCGAATGGATCGGCCGAAAATCATCGACCAGCGGCAGCATGGTGCGGATACCTTGCGCTTTGGCCTCGAAACCGCCGAAACGCAGCAAGGGATTGACCCAGACCAGCCGGCGCGACGAGCGGTGCAGACGGCCCATTTCGGCTTTCAGACTGTCGAGATCGTCCCGCTCCAGACCATCGGTAAACAACAGCACCACAGCCCCTTGCCCCAAGACGCGGCGGGACCAGTCACGGTTGAAGCGGTGCAGACTGGCGCCGATGCGGGTGCCGCCCGACCAGTCCTCGACCTGCGCACCGCAGAGCGCCAACGCCTCGTCAGGATCGCGTTTGCGCAAGGAGCGGGTGACATTGGTCAAGCGCGTGCCGAACAGAAATGTTTCCACGCGGCGGCGTTTATCGGTCAAAGCATGCAGAAAATGCAGGAAAAGCGGCGCATATTCGGCCATGGAGCCGGAAATATCGCATAAAGCGACAATCGGCGGATGTCGCTGCGAATGGTCTCGATAGGCCAGATCGATGGTCGCCCCGCCTGCCCGCAGCGAATTGCGCAGGGTCCGGCGCGGGTCGATAACCCCGCCTTTGTTCACAGGCACAAACCGCCGCGCCCTTACCGTGTCATCGGGCAGCACCATGCGGTCGATCAACTGCTTGGCCTGCAGGATTTCGGAGGCGGTCATCTGCGCGAAGTCGCGCGATTGCAGAATTTCACGATCCGAGATGGTCAACCGCGCCGAGAGTTCCTTTTTCTCCTCCTCGGGCGGCTCGTCATTTTTGGCTTTGGGCAACAGGGCCTCGGCGACCCGCAACGCACCCGCATCGGGTTTGCGGTCGGGATCATCGGGGGCGGCCGGCGCGCGCGGCGACATGGAGGCGATCAACTTGTCCATGAAGGCGCGGCGGCGGAAAAATATCGCAAAAGCCTGATCGAACAATCCGGAATCTTCGTGTTTTTTGACAAAAACCGCATGAAGAACCCAATAGAAATCGGTTTTACTGTGCGGATCCGCGATTGTCAGCGCCTCGACGGCATCCAGCACCGAGCCCGGCCCGAGCCGCATCCCCGCCTCGCGCAAAGCACGGGCAAAATAGGCGATGTTGTCTGCGAGACGGCCCGACATCGGCTGGACCTATCCCTTGCCGATCTCGCTCAACATTTTGGCAATGTCGGAGCCCTGCATTTTCTGGATATCGTCCTGATACTTCAACAGCACACCAAGCGTATCGGAGACCAGCTTTGGATCAAGCGCAACCGCATCCAGTTCGACGAGTGCCGAGGCCCAATCAAGCGCTTCAGCCACGCCGGGCACCTTAAACAGATCCTGTTTGCGCAAGGCCTGCACGAAACCGACAATCTGTCTGGTCAGCGCCTCGGGTGCCTGGGGCGCCTTGGCTTTCAGAATGGCCAGTTCGCGTCCGGCATCGGGATAATCGACCCAGTGATAGAGACAACGCCGTTTTAGCGCATCGTGGATTTCACGGGTTCGGTTGGAGGTGACGATGACAATCGGCGGATGTTCGGCCTTGACCGTGCCGAATTCGGGCACCGAAACCTGATAATCGGACAGGATTTCGAGCAGAAAGGCTTCGAATGCCTCATCGGTCCGATCCAGCTCGTCGATCAGCAGCACGGGTGGCCCCCTTGTATCGGGCTCCAAAGCCTGCAGCAAAGGCCGCTTGATCAGATAGCGCTCGGAAAACAGATCGGATTCCAGCCGGGCGCGATCGGTCGTGCCCTCCACTTCCGCCAGACGGATCGCCATCATCTGTCCGGCATAATTCCATTCATAGACGGCAGAGGCGACATCCAGCCCCTCATAGCACTGCATGCGGATCAGCTTGCGGCCCAGCATGGCCGACAGGGATTTGGCGATTTCGGTTTTGCCGACCCCCGCCTCGCCTTCCAGCAGCAAGGGACGGCCCATCTTGAGGGCCAGATAGACAACCGTTGCCAAAGCGCGGTCAGCGACATAGCCGGTTTGGGACAACATGCTCTGGGTGTCATCGATCGAGGCTGGGACAGCGCGGATCATGCAGGCGGCTCCTTACTCGGACCATTCCGGACCCAAAAGAGAGCCGGAGATGGTCATCTGCAAAACAAAATACCTTGGCACGGGCGCACCAAGGCATCTTTATACAACCAAGACCATCAAGCGGACCAGAACAGCCCGCCTGCTGATCTCACAGAGGCAAATCGCTTATTTGCCAAGGGCTTTGGTCACAGCCCGCTTGGTCATCACTGAGACCAGATTGGCGCGGTAATCAGCCGAGCCGTGGATGTCGGCAATGAAGTTGCTGCCATCAACCGCAACGCCTTCAACCGCTTTCGGGTTGAACTTGCCTTTCAGCGCGGCTTCCAGACCGGCCGCGCGGAACACACCCTCGTTGCTCGCACCTGTCACCGCCACTTTCACATCCGAGCCCTTTTTGGACACGAAGACGCCAACCATCGCATAGCGCGAAGCCGGATTGGGGAATTTCACATAGGCAGCCTTGGCGGGAACCGGAAACGAGACCTTGGTGATGATCTCGCCCTCTTCGAGCGCGGTGGTGAACATACCCTGGAAGAAATCATCGGCCGCAATCTTGCGCTTGTTGGTGACGATGGTCGCCCCCAAAGCCAGCAAGGCTGCAGGATAATCGGCTGACGGATCATTGTTGGCGACCGAACCGCCGATCGTGCCACGGTTGCGCACGGCCGGATCACCGATGCCGCCGGCCAGAGCGGCCAGAGCCGGAATAGCCTCACGCACCACTTCGGAAGTCGCGACCTCGGCATGACGGGCCATCGCGCCGATCACGATATTGCGGCCCTTCTTTTCGATCCCCGACAGACCGGCCACATGGCCGAGATCGATCACGGCCGAAGGGGAAGCCAGGCGCTGCTTCATGGTTGGCAGCAGGGTCTGGCCGCCAGCCAGAATTTTGGCATCCTCATGTTTGCCGAGGGCCGACTGCACCTGACGCACGGTGGTAGGACGTTGATAGGCAAAAGCGTACATCTTGAATCTCCCAATTCCTCTAAGCCCGTTAAGGGCCAAATATCTCGAAAATCGCCTTACTCCGCAGCGAGTTTGTGCAAGGATTTTTGCGCGGCCCGCCAGACAGCCTGCGGCGAAGCCGGCATGGCAATCTGTTCATGGCCCAGCGCATCGGTGATGGCATTGATGACCGCCGGAGGAGCGGCAATCGCGCCGGCCTCGCCACAGCCCTTGATGCCCAAAGGATTGGTGGTGCAAGGCGTCGTGGTGATGCCGATGTCGAAATTCGGCAGATCATCGGCACGCGGCATGCAGTAATCCATGTAGCTTGCCGTCACCAGCTGACCATTGGCATCATAATGTGCCCCTTCCAGCAAAGCCTGCCCAACCCCTTGCGCGATCCCGCCATGCACCTGGCCTTCGACAATCATCGGATTGATGATGTTTCCGAAATCATCCACTGCCGTCCAGCGGTCGATGCGGGTGACACCGGTATCGGGGTCGATTTCCAACTCGCAGATATGCACACCCGACGGGAAGGTGAAATTGGTCGGATCGTAGAACGCGCCTTCCTTCAGACCCGGCTCGAGGTCCTGACCGGAGAACTTGTGCGCGATATAGGCCTGCAAGGCCACTTCGCCGAAAGCCAGCGAGCGGTCGGTGCCGGCCACCGAGAAGCGGCCGTCCTTGAACTCGATGTCGCCTTCGGAGGCTTCGAGCGCATAGGCCGCCACCTTCTTGGCCTTGGCCACCACTTTGTCCAAAGCCTTGGAAATGGCGGACATGCCAACAGCACCCGAGCGCGAACCATAGGTGCCCATACCGAACTGCACCTTGTCGGTGTCGCCATGCACAATCGCCACCTGATCGATGCCGATGCCCAACCGGTCGGACACCAGCTGCGCAAAAGTGGTCTCGTGGCCCTGACCGTGGCTGTGCGAGCCCGTCAGCACTTCGACCGTGCCGACCGGATTGACCCGCACTTCCGCTGATTCCCAGAGGCCGACACCTGCACCGAGCGAGCCGACAGCCGCCGAAGGCGCAATGCCGCAGGCCTCGATATAGGCCGAAAAGCCGATGCCGCGCAGCATGCCTTTTTTGGCACTGTCGCGCTTGCGCTTGCCGAAGTTCTTGTAATCGGCCATTTCCAGCGCCAGATCCATCGACGCCCCGTAATTGCCGGTATCATAGGCCATGATGACCGGTGTCTGGTGCGGGAAGCTCTTGATGAAGTTCTTGCGGCGGAAGGCGGCAGGATCCTGCCCCATTTCGCGTGCGGCCACTTCCACCATGCGCTCGATCACGAAGGTCGCCTCGGGACGGCCCGCCCCGCGATAGGCATCCACCGGTGCGGTATTGGTGTAAATCCCTTCCACTTCGACATAGATCGCCGGGATATTGTATTGGCCCGACAGCAGCGGCGCGTAGAGATAGGTCGGCACGCAGCTCGAGAAGGTGGACAGGTAGGCACCCAGATTGGCTTTGGTTTTCACCCGCAAGCCGAGAATATGCCCTTTGTCATCCATGGCCATTTCGGCATGGGTGATGTGGTCGCGGCCATGCGCATCGGCCAGAAAGGCCTCGGTGCGGTCGCCGGTCCATTTGACAGGACGGCCGACTTTTTTGGCTGCCCAGACGCAGACGGTTTCTTCGGCATAGATGAAGATCTTGGAGCCGAACCCGCCGCCGACATCCGGCGCGATTACCCGCAGCTTGTGCTCGGGTGCAATGCCGATAAAGGCCGACAGCACCAGGCGCGCCACATGCGGGTTCTGGCTGGTGGTGTAGAGCGTGAAGGCATCCTGACCGGAATCATAGTCACCGATGGCCGCACGCGGCTCCATCGCATTGGGGATCAGGCGGTTGTTGACAATATCGAGCTTGGTCACATGCTTGGCATTGGCGAAAGCGGCTTCGGTCGCACCTTTGTCGCCCAGGTGCCAGTCATAGACCTGATTGTGGGGCGCCACATCATGGATGACGGGCGAGCCGCTGTCGGTGGCATGCGCCATATCGATCACCGGCTTGAGCAGTTCGTAATCGACGTGGATTTTCTCGACCGCATCGCGCGCCTGCGCCAAAGTCTCGGCAATCACCACGGCAATATGGTCACCGACATAGCGCACCTTGCCTTGGGCCAGGGCAGGATGGCTGCCCGCCTTCATAGGTGAGCCATCTTTGGAATGGATCATCCAGCCGCAGATGAGACCTCCGACATTGTCTTTGGCCAGATCTTCTCCCGTGAGAACGGCAATAACCCCATCGGCTTTTTGTGCCTCCGAGATATCCAGTTTTTTAATGGTCGCATGGGCATGGGGAGAGCGCAAAAACGCCGCATGGGTCTGACCGGGACGATTGATGTCGTCGGTATATTGGCCCTTGCCCGTAATGAATCTGAAATCTTCCTTGCGGCGCACAGGAGCGCCAATACCGGTCGCTGACATCAGTGTATCCTCCTAATAAGCCCCGGTTGGATCAGGGGTCGTTATGGGGAAATTGAAATGGTGAAGGTCATTGCGTCCGTTGTTTGGGCCCATAAGGCAACACCCGCACGCAATGGCTCCGGCCGGACTGGAATTATTTCGATCCTGCCATGGCATGGGCACCGGCAGCCACCGACTTCACGATATTGTGATAGCCCGTGCAGCGGCAGATATTGCCCTCCAGTTCCTCGCGGATCGTGTGCTCATCGAGATCATGGCCCTTGCGGTTCACGATATCGATGGCGGACATGATCATGCCGGGGGTGCAGAAACCGCATTGCAGGCCATGGTTCTCGCGGAAGGCTTCCTGCATCGGATGCAGCACGCCATCATGGGCCAGACCTTCGATGGTTACGACAGAAGCGCCGTCGCAAGTGGCCGCCAGAGTGGTGCAGCTTTTGATCGCCTTGCCGTCGACATGCACGACGCAGGCTCCGCACTGGCTGGTATCGCAACCGACATGGGTGCCGGTCAGCAATAAATTTTCGCGCAGAAACTGAACGAGCAAGGTGCGCGGATCAATCTTTGCCGATACCGCCTTACCGTTAACTGTCATCGAGACAGAAATCATCGAAAACCTCCCTGAATTGCCGAATTCTCGTTCTTGAACAGTGACCAACCCTGCCGATGCACAATCTTGCTGAATCGTCGTCCATTTCCGGCCCACTGTGGCGCAGAAATCACCGGCACGACAAGCACGATTTTTGATCGCACAGGATTTGAACCCGATTTACTCGAAAAAGAGTGTGAAACGCCGATCGGAGCCGGTCAAGCCATCTGTGCTCCGCAAACGTGACACAACACCTCTTTTTAAGCGGCAGAATACCGGAAACAGGCATCAGGCAGGTGTGCCGCCCACTTCCTTGGCGAAATTGGCGAAAAATTCATCAGCCATCTTCTTGGCCACGCCATTGATCAGACGGCCACCGAGTTGGGCGAGTTTGCCGCCGATCTGGGCTTCGACATCATAGGACAGCTTTGTCCCCTCGGCGACGGTTTCCAGCCTGACAACGGCACCGCCCTTGGCAAAACCGGCTACACCGCCCTCGCCTTCGCCTGAAATCTTGTAACTGTTGGGGGCGTCGATGTCGCTCAACACCACCTTGCCCTTGAAAGTTGCACTGACTGGGCCGAGCTTGACCTTGGCCACCGCGACAAAGCCGTTGTCTTCGGTGGTCTCGAGGCTCTGGCAGCCCGGAATACAGGCCTTGAGTACGGCAGGATCATTCAGCTTGGCCCATACATCGGCCTGCAAAGCAGGCAGAACGGCCTCCCCCGTCATTGTCATTGCCATCAGTCAGTCTCCCTTGGACAGTCCGGTTTATCTCGTGGCTATTCTTCCACGGATGCTCGGAAAAATCCTAATCAGTTCCAGCCCGCTGTCTACCGCTTTGTTGCCGGATCAACATGCCATGCAAATTGTGCATAGGGGCATTGACCTGTTGGCGGATCGTTCAAGCCTTGCTATGAGGGAGTCGCGCAACAAACAAGCGGGCATGACCGTCCCAAAAAAGAGAAGCGGCATGTCCTTTGCTTGGAACTGTGGCGACGCCCTGATTGCCAAAGCACGGTATCTTGTGTGCTTGGAGTTGACGGGTGGTGGAGCTTGAATGGATTTCGGCTGAGCGAGGTCCACTGGGCAGAGGTTGTGGATTTTGAGCTTGCACAACCGTTGCTAATATTCTGATGATCTTGTCGGCATGACACGCAACACCGGCAAGACCAGCGTCAAGGGGGAGAGACCGACAGGATGGCCATCTTTATCCAGCAACTTATCAACGGGCTGACGCTCGGATCCATTTATGGCCTGATTGCAATCGGTTATACCATGGTCTTCGGTATTATCGGCATGGTCAACTTTGCCCATGGCGATGTCTTTATGGTGAGCGCCTTCATCGCCCTGCTGCTGTTTCTGGTGGCAACGACCCTGTTGGGTTTCGGGATTGTGCCCGCCCTGTTTCTGGTTCTGGTGCTCGGCATGCTGATCACCGGACTGTGGAACTGGACCATCGAGCGCACGGCCTATCGGCCCTTGCGCGGATCGTTCCGGCTGGCCCCGCTGATTTCGGCGATCGGCATGTCGATCCTGTTGTCCAACCTCATCCAGGTCATCCAGGGCCCGCGCAACAAGCCGGTGCCGCCGATGTTTACGCAGGTACTGCCGCTTTTCGAGGAGAATGGCTATACCGTAGGCATCGGCTACAAGCAGATTGTCATTATGGTCGTGACAGCGGTTTTGCTCGGCCTGTTCTGGTATATCGTGCAAAAGACCCCGCTGGGCCGCGCCCAGCGCGCCTGCGAGCAGGACCAGAAAATGGCCGCTTTGCTGGGGATTGATGTCGACAAGACCATTTCGCTGACCTTCGTGCTCGGGGCGGCTTTGGCGGCTGTCGCCGGCGTCATGTACATTATGTATTACGGGGTGATCAATTTCTCGGACGGATTCGTGCCGGGCGTCAAAGCCTTTACGGCGGCCGTGCTAGGCGGCATCGGTTCGCTGCCGGGTGCGGTGATCGGCGGCTTGCTGATCGGGCTGATCGAGACGATGTGGTCGGCCTATTTCTCGATCGACTACAAGGATGTGGCGGCTTTCTCCATTCTGGCCATCACACTGGTGTTCCTCCCCACCGGCTTGTTGGGCCGTCCCGAAGTCGAGAAGGTCTGAACCATGACACAAGCCAATACACCCTCCTCAACCGAGGCTTTCGACCTCGTGAAAGCCCTCAAGGATGCCGGTTTTGCCGGCATGGTCACTTTCGGACTCTGCGTGCCGATTGTCGCCTTCCGCGCCGAACAGGACATGGCCAACAAGCTGGTGTTGCAACAACGCTGGTGGATGGCTCTGGTCATTACCGGCCTGGTGATTATGGCGCGGTTTCTGTTTTCCCTGCACCAGCACTCGCGCCGCAACGAGCATGCGCAACAGGCCCCTGCAGGAACATTAAGCGCGCTGGCCCTCATCAAACCCTATCTTGCCCCGCTCGGTTTCGGCTTCATCACCATCTATCCGCTGATGATGCTGGCGATCCACGGCCCGGGTGGTTCGATCAAATGGATCGACAATTTCGGCATCCAGATCCTGATCTATGTGATGCTGGGCTGGGGGCTCAACATTGTGGTGGGTTTGGCGGGCCTGCTCGATCTCGGCTATGTCGCCTTTTATGCGGTCGGCGCCTATTCCTATGCCCTGATTGCCACCAAGGTCATTCCGGAAACCTTTCCGTTTCTGGGGGTCTGGGCCTTCTGGATCTGCCTGCCGATCAGCGGCTTGCTGGCTGCGCTCTGGGGGATCCTGCTCGGATTTCCGGTCCTGAGGTTGCGCGGCGACTATCTGGCGATTGTCACACTGGCCTTCGGCGAGATCATCCGTCTGGTGCTGATCAACTGGGTCGATTTTTCCAACGGCTATGCCGGCCTGTCCTCGATCCCGCGTCCGAGTTTCTTCGGCATCCCCTTCAATGCCTCCGATACAGGCTTTGCGGCGGTGTTCAATCTGGAATTCAGCCCGATCTACCGCACTATTTTCCTCTATTATGTCATTCTGGTGCTGTCGCTGATGACCGCCTATGTGACGCTGAAACTGCGGCGTCTGCCGGTCGGTCGGGCCTGGGAGGCCTTGCGCGAGGATGAAATCGCCTGCCGCTCGCTCGGCATCAACACCACCATCACCAAGCTGACGGCCTTTGCCATCGGCGCGATGTTCGGTGGTTTTGCCGGCTGTTTCTTTGCGGCCAGACAGGGCTTTATCAGCCCCGAAAGCTTCGTCTTCCTCGAATCCGCCCAAATCCTCGCCATCGTGGTGCTGGGCGGTATGGGCAGCCTGTTCGGGGTGGTCGTCGCCTCGATTGCGCTGGTCGGCGGGATCGAAATCCTGCGCGAACTCGACTTCCTCAAGGAAGTGTTCGGCCCGACTTTCGATCCCTCGCAATACCGCATGCTTGTTTTTGGAGTGGCCATGGTGCTGATGATGCTGTGGAAACCGCGCGGCCTGATTTCGACCCGCGATCCTTCGGTGGTTTATAAAGAACGCAAGGCCATATCCGGCTCGATGGTTCAGGAAGGGCACGGCTGATGACAACGCCCTTGCTGAAAATCGAACATCTGACCATGCGCTTTGGCGGCCTTGTGGCGGTCAACGACCTGAGTTTCGATGTGCATCGCGGCGAGATTACCGCGCTGATCGGTCCGAACGGTGCAGGAAAGACGACTGTTTTCAACTGCATCACCGGTTTTTATAAACCAACCGAGGGCCGGCTCGGCCTCCGGCATCCAGACAGCAAAACCTATCTCCTGGAGCGCCTGCCCGACCACCACATCAACTGGAAAGCCAAGGTGGCCCGCACCTTCCAGAACATCCGGCTGTTCCAGGGCATGACGGTGCTGGAAAACCTGCTGGTTGCCCAGCACAATCCGCTGATGCTGGCTTCGGGCTACAGTATTCTTGGTCTGTTGGGTTCCAAGTCCTATCTCAAGAGCGAGAAGGCCGCGCTCGACAAGGCCGTGGCCTGGCTCGAACGCATCAACCTGATCGATCGGGCGGACGACCCTGCCGGTGACCTGCCCTATGGAGACCAGCGCCGGCTCGAAATTGCCCGCGCCATGTGCACCGATCCGGTCCTGCTGTGTCTGGACGAGCCCGCAGCGGGGTTAAACCCGCGCGAAAGCCTCGAATTGAACGCGCTGCTGACCAGCATCAGGGCCGACGGTCAAACCTCGCTGCTGCTGATCGAACACGACA
Organism: Hyphomicrobiales bacterium; assembly: GCA_947447895.1. Taxonomy (GTDB): domain Bacteria; phylum Pseudomonadota; class Alphaproteobacteria; order Rhizobiales; family Beijerinckiaceae; genus CAIYZJ01. Next base: position 30,634 of record CANFLM010000008.1, on the reverse strand, counting down.
TGTCGGTGGTGATGGCGATTTCGGACCATGTTGTCGTGCTCGATTACGGCGTGAAAATTTCCGATGGTGCGCCGGAGGAGGTCCGCAACGATCCGCGCGTGATTGCCGCCTATCTCGGTGTCGATGATAACGAGGTTGCGGCCGTAGAAGCGGAGGTCGGGTTATGAGCGAAGCAGACAGCCTCCCATTGCTCGAAGTGCGCGGTGTCAAAACCTATTACGGCAAGATCGTTGCCCTGCGCGGGGTCGACATCACTGTCCGCCAGGGTGAAATTGTGACGATGATCGGCGCCAATGGCGCCGGCAAATCGACGCTGATGATGACCATTTTCGGCAAGCCGCAAGCCCGCGAAGGGCAAATCCTGTTCGACGGCCGCGATATCACCACGATGCCGACCCACGAGATTGCCCGCCTGAAAATTGCCCAATCACCCGAAGGCCGGCGGATTTTTCCGCGCATGACGGTAATGGAAAATCTGCAGATGGGCGCATCGGTGGATCAGGAGCGGCATTTTGCCGAGGATCTGCCGAAAATCTTCGAACTGTTTCCGCGCCTCAAGGAGCGCATCGACCAGCGCGGCGGCACGCTTTCGGGCGGCGAACAGCAGATGCTGGCGATTGCCCGCGCCCTGATGTCGCGCCCCCGCCTGCTGTTGCTCGACGAGCCTTCACTGGGGCTGGCCCCGCTGATCACCAAACAGATTTTCGAGGCGATCAAGAAGCTCAACGAAACCGAGGGCCTGACAGTGTTTCTGGTCGAACAGAACGCCTATCATGCGCTCAAGCTCGCCCATCGCGGTTATGTGATGGTCAACGGCTCGATCACCATGCAGGGCAGCGGCAAGGAATTGCTGGCCGATCCGCAGGTCCGCGCGGCCTATCTCGAAGGCGGACACCATTGAGGTCATGATGAACACGATTTTGTTTGATGAAGGCGGACTGTTTGTCTTTTTGCTGGTCACCGTCTTTCTCGGCGGCAGCGGTGCCTATGCCACCGGCAAGGCAATGGCCAATAACTGGCATGAATGGCCGAAGCTGGTTGTAGCCCTCCTCGGCTTGGGATTTGCGGTCCGTTTTATCCATTTCTCGCTGTTCGAGGAAAGCCTGTTGTCCCTGCATTACTACGTCGCGGACACGCTGGTGCTGATCCTGATCGGGCTGCTGGGTTTCCGCTACACCCGCGCGGGGCAGATGACCCGCCAATACCGTTGGCTCTATGTCCGCACCGGTCCCTTCTCATGGGCCGAGCGCGAGCAGACAAGCGGTAAGGAATAAAAAATTCTGGATGAGGGTCTTTCGCAAAATTTGTGGTGGTTGATGGCCAATTGCCCCATATTTGACCGTGACAGACCCGCAAAAAAGCGCAATCATCCAACCACCAACAGGGCACAAGCCTCCACCAAGGCGGCAAGTGCCGTGTCGCAGGATCGACAAGGTCCATTATAAGAAGTGGAGATTTTAATGAAAAAGACCATGATGACAGGCATTGCCGTCGCAGCCCTGATGGCTTCGGCTGGTTTTGCCAATGCACAGATCAAGCTCGGCGTTGCAGGCCCGATCACCGGCCCGAATGCGGCCTTTGGCGCGCAGCTGAAGAACGGCGTCGAACAGGCTGTTGAAGACATCAATGCCGCAGGCGGTATTCTCGGCCAGAAAATCACCGTGTCCATCGGTGACGACGTGTCCGATCCCAAGCAGGGCGTGTCGGTTGCCAACAAGTTCGTGGGTGACGGCGTGAAGTTCGTGGTTGGCCACTTCAATTCCGGCGTGACCATTCCTGCTTCCGAAGTCTATCAGGAAAATGGCATGATCGTTGTCACGCCATCGGCAACCAATCCCAAGCTGACCGAACGCAATATGTGGAACGTGTTCCGCACCTGCGGCCGCGATGACCAGCAGGGCGCAGTGGCTGCCGAATATATCGCGACCAAACTGGCCGGCAAAAAAGTGGCTGTGATCCATGACAAGACCACCTATGGTCAGGGCCTGGCTGACGAAACCAAAAAAGCCATGAATGCCAAGAAGGTCAAGGAAGTCCTCTACGAAGGCATCAACACCGGCGAAAAGGACTTCTCGGCTCTGGTCTCCAAGATCAAGGCATCGGGTGCCGAAGTCGTCTATTGGGGTGGCCTGCACACCGAAGGTGGTCTGATTGTGCGCCAGATGCGCGATCAGGGCGTCAAGGCTGTGATGATGTCGGGTGACGGCATCACCTCCGACGAATTCGCCTCGATCGGCGGTCCAGGCGTCGAAGGCACTCTGATGACCTTCCCGCCCGATCCCCGCAACCGTCCGCAGGCAAAGGCCATTGTGGCAAAGTTCGAAGCCAAGAAGTTCAACCCGGAAGCCTATACCCTGTATAGCTATGCCGCTGTTGAAATCATCAAGCAGGCTGCCGAACAGGCCAAGTCGCTCGATCCGAAGAAGGTTGCCGAAGTCATGCATTCCGGCAAGGCCTTCAAGACCGTCATCGGCGATATCGCTTATGACAAGAAAGGTGACATCACCCGTCCTGACTACACCATGTACACATGGAAGAGCGTCAACGGCAAAATCACCTACGTGGAAAACAAATAAGCGGTCCTGCCGCTTAACGGAAAAAGGGGCCGTCTCGGCCCCTTTTTTTTATGCGTGAACAGTTGGAAACAGACCGATTATTCAGCCCAATCGGGCCAGAGCCGGGAAGGTTTCGATCAGCCAGTAGGACAATTCGGAAAAGCCGCCGGTCAGGAAGGCAATACCTGTGACCACCAGTGCCAGACCGGTCAACCGTTCGATAACCGGCATGGAACGGCGGAAACGTGCGGCAAGACGGGTAAAGCCTTCAAGCGCGGTGGCAGCCAGCAGGAACGGCACACCAAGCCCCGCCGAATAGACGGCCAGCAAGGCCGCGCCGCGCCAGACCGTCTCCTCAGCCCCCGCCACCGCCAAAATCGCCGCCAGAACGGGACCGATGCAGGGCGTCCAGCCGAAAGCAAAGGCCAGCCCCATCACATACCCCCCCCATAGACCGAGCGGCTTGTTGATGTGCAGGCGCTTCTCCCGATAGAGCCAGGCGAATTTGAACAGGCCGAGGAAGTGGAACCCCATCGCCATGATGGCCAGCCCCGCCAGAGCCGACAGCCATTCGAGATTGGCCCGCAACACCTGGCCGAAGGCCGAGGCCGTCGCGCCCAGACCGATGAACACCGTCGAAAAACCAAGCACAAACAGCAAGGCCGCCAGAAACAGCTCTTTTTGGGCCTTTTTCGTGCCTTTGTTGAGCAATTCCTCGGCTGTCTGTCCGGCCAGATAGGTCAGATAGGGCGGCACAAGCGGAAGGACGCAGGGGCTCAGAAAACTGAGAATACCGGCAAGAAACACTGCGGGGATCGAAATATCATTCATGAATAAAGCTTTACGCTATCACCAAGAGGAAGAGAAGGCCTGCCCCAAGAGGAAGAGAAGGCCCGCCATATGCCCCGCCCCTTGCCAGCAAAAGCGATCCCTTGCACAGTGAGCGCATGCGCAATCTGATCACAGATGTTCCCGGAGTGTATTTTGGCCAGTCGGACAATCACGCGATTGCCTCCGGCGTCAGCGTGGTACTGTTCGAAACTCCGGCCATCGCTTCGATTTCCATTCTCGGTGGCGCACCGGGCACCCGAGACACCGCCCTGCTGGAACCCGAAATGACTGTCGGGCGTATTGACGCGATCGCCCTCTCAGGTGGCTCCGCCTTCGGGCTGGACGCGGCGGGCGGGGTGATTGCGGGACTGGCCCAGAAGGGGCGCGGTTTTCAGGTTGGCTCGGTGCGGGTGCCGATTGTGCCGCAAGCCATTATTTTCGATCTGCTCAATGGCGGCGACAAAAGCTTTGCCGACGGGCAGACCACCTCCTTCCACCCCTATTTCGATATGGGCCTGCGTGCCACCAAACGCGCCGGCAAGGACATGCAACTGGGCAGTCACGGGGCTGGGCTGGGTGCGACACTGGCCGATCTCAAAGGCGGATTGGGATCAACCTCGGCGAGGCTAGCAAACGGGTTTACGGTGGGAGCCGTGGTGGTGGTCAATGCCGTCGGTCAGGTCACCATGGGGCAGAGCCGTCATTTCTGGGCCGCTCCTTACGAGCAGGACAAGGAATTCGGCGGCCATGGCCTGCCCGCTTCCGTCACGCCCGCCATGTTGCTGCCCCGCTACAAGAGCCGCGAGCCTGCCGACGAGGCGATCGGCCAGAACACCACAATCGCCGTCATTGCCACCGATGCACCGCTGACAAAGGCCCAATGCAAACGCGTTGCCCATGCGGCGCAGGACGGCTTGGCCCGGGCGATCCGGCCGGTCCATACGCCGATGGACGGCGACATCGTCTTTGCCGCCTCGACCGCTGCCCCCGAGGAAACACCGCTGGATCCCGCCGCGTTGGCCGACCTGTGCGGAAGTGCGGCGGATGTGCTGGCCCGCGCGATCGCACGCGGGGTCTATCTGGCGCACGCCCTGCCGTTCGGCGATGCGCTGACCGATTACAGAAGCCGTTTCGGCCCGTAAAAACAACCGCTTATCAGAACCTGTTGATGCTGAACGGAGCGGGATCACACAGGGTATGTTCGCCGGTCATCATCTCGGCCAGCAGGCGGCCTGTGACGGCCGCATGGGTCAGGCCATGATGGGAATGGCCAAAGGCGAACCACAACCCCTTGTGCTTGTCCCCGCGGCTGATCACCGGCAGCATATCCGGCGTGCAGGGCCGCGAGCCCACCCATGGCTCGGCCTCGACCGACTCGCCAAGCGGGAAGGTCTCGCGGGCCAGAGGCTCGATCGCATTCATCTGGTCCGGCGACGGCGGCGCATCGCGGAAGGCAAATTCCGCCCCCGTGGTGATCCGGACGCCCTTCAGCATCGGGGCAGCACAATAGGCATAGTCGGCGTCATACAGCGTATGGTTGAGCACCGCATTGCCGACGGGCTTGTAATGGCGGTGGTAGCCGCGCTTGATGCCGAGCGGCACATAATAGCCCAGAGTTTTGGCCATTTCAGCCCCCCAAGGCCCCATCGCCACCACCACATCGCGGCCAGTCACAGCACCTTCGACGGTATTGACCCGCCAGACGCCCTGGCTGTTCTGGTCGAGACTGCGGGCATCCCCTTTCACAAACAGGCCACCGCGTTGTTCGAACAGACGCAGATAGGCGCGCGACAATTCCTGGGGATCGGTCACATTGGCGGGATCAAGCAGATGGATGGCACCGGCGACCGTCTGCTTGATATGCGGTTCCTTGGCGGCAAATTGCTGCGCTGTCAAAACCTCGAGCTTGACGCCGAACGGCTTGATCTTGTCGAGATCCTTGACGGCCTGGGCGAATTTTGCCTCGTTGCGATAGAGTTTGATCCAGCCGTCATTGCGGATCAGATGCTGCGCGCCGGCGGCATTGACCAGCTTCATATGCTCGATCAGGCAATTCTGGATCAACGGATAGGCCGCTTTGGCCGATTGCAGATGCCGCTCGGGCGTCGAAGCGCGCCAATAACGGTACAGGAACGGCGCGGCATCCAGCAACGCATTCCAGTGGAACCGCACATCCAGCCGGCTGTTGCCGGTGACCGAAAGGATTTCCCTGACATCCTGGGGGAAGGCATGGGGGAAGATCGACGAGCTTTCGATAATGCCCGCATTGCCATAGCTGGTGGCAGCCCCGGCCTCGCCCTTGTCGAGCAGCAGAACCGAGCGACCCTTATCCTGGATCTGCAAAGCGGTGGCTATGCCGACGACACCCGCACCCAGCACAATACAATCAAACGACTTCTGCATATCGGACGACTCCTTTTAAGGCATCTATTTTGGCCATCGGCACCGCAAGTGCAACCCTCAAGCCTGAATCAGCAGCACCGATTTGACCGAAACCGTCTCGAAACAACAGACGATCCACCGATTTTCGGGGAAGACCCGCCAGATCGCGTTGCATCAAAAGGCCAGCAATGTTACCGCCCTAAAGCATGACAAAACCGATTGTGATTGCCCCTTCCCTGCTGGCTGCCGATTTCGCCCGTCTTGGCGACGAATTGCAGGCTGTTGATCGCGCCGGTGCCGATTGGATCCATCTCGATGTCATGGATGGCCATTTTGTGCCGAACATTTCCTACGGCGCCGATGTGATCCGCGCCTTGCGGCCGCTGTCCAAATCGGTGTTCGATGTGCATCTGATGATTGCTCCGGTCGATCCCTATCTCGAACAGTTTGCCAAAGCCGGTGCCGATGTCATCACCATCCATGCCGAAGCCGGTGCACATACCTATCGCTCCTTGCAGACCATCCGCGCTCTGGGTTGCAAAGCCGGCTTGGCTTTGAACCCCGGCACACCCGTGGCCGTGATCAAGCCGGTGCTCGAGGTGATCGATCTGGTCCTGCTGATGACGGTCAATCCCGGTTTTGGCGGGCAGGCTTTTATCCATCCGGTGGTCGAGAAGATCGAGCGCGTGCGTGATCTGATCGGGGATCGCGACATCATGCTGGAGGTCGATGGCGGCGTGACAGTCGACACCGCCCCGCTCTGTGCCAAAGCCGGCGCGCATGTGCTGGTGGCCGGTTCCGCCGTGTTCAAGGCGGGCGACGAGGCCGGTTACAAACGTGAAATTTCCGCTATCCGACAGGCCGCCGAGGCAACCCAGCATTGATGCCCTGCTCGATTGGTCCAACTCTGAACTATCCTGCTCCAAATTGTAAGGACAACAGATGATCCCGCGTTACAGCCGCCCCGAAATGGTCGCCATCTGGTCACCCGAAACCAAGTTCCGCATCTGGTTCGAGATCGAGGCCCATGCCTGCGATGCTTTGGCTGCGATCGGGGTAATCCCCAAAGAAAGCGCCAAAACCATCTGGGAAAAAGGCGGCAGTGCCGTATTCGATGTCGAAAAGATCGATGCCATCGAACGCGAGGTCAAGCATGACGTGATCGCCTTCCTGACACATCTGGGCGAATTTATCGGGCCTGATTCCCGTTTCGTGCATCAGGGCATGACCTCGTCGGATGTGCTCGACACTTGCTTCAACGTGCAGTTGATGCGCGCTTCCGATCTGATGCTGGCCGATCTGGACGCTTTGCTGGCCGCCATCAAACGCCGGGCCTTCGAACACAAGATGACCCCGACGATCGGCCGTTCGCATGGCATCCATGCCGAACCCACCACTCTCGGCATCAAACTGGCTTTGGCCTACGCCGAATTCGACCGTTGCCGCGACCGTTTGAAAGCGGCACGTGCCGAAATCGCCACCTGCGCGATTTCGGGTGCCGTCGGCACCTTTGCCAATATCGATCCCAGCGTCGAAGAACATGTCGCCAAAGCGATGGGCCTGAGTGTCGAGCCGGTCTCGACGCAGGTGATCCCGCGTGACCGCCATGCGATGTATTTCGCCACACTCGGCGTCATCGCCTCGTCGATCGAGCGTCTGGCCACCGAAATCCGACATTTGCAGCGCTCGGAAGTGCTGGAAGCGGAAGAATATTTCTCGCCGGGCCAGAAGGGCTCTTCAGCCATGCCGCACAAGCGCAATCCGGTGCTGACCGAAAACCTGACCGGTCTGGCCCGCATGGTGCGTGCTTTTGCCATGCCCGCCATGGAAAATGTCGCCTTGTGGCACGAACGCGACATTTCGCATTCCTCGGTGGAACGGATGATCGGCCCCGATGCCACCATCACGCTGGATTTCGCGCTGGCCCGTTTGACAGGGGTGATCGACAAGCTGGTGGTCTATCCTGAAAACATGCAGAAAAACCTCGACCGCCTTGGCGGCCTGGTCCATTCGCAGCGGGTGATGCTGGCTTTGACCCAAAAGGGCGTCAGCCGCGAGGATTCCTATCGTCTGGTGCAGCGCAATGCCATGCCGGTGTGGCGCGGCGAAGGCGATTTTCTGACGCTGCTGAAGGCCGATCCGGAAGTCACAGCCGCCCTAAGCCATGCCGAAATCGAAGAAAAGTTCGATCTGGGCTACCACTTGAAGCATGTAGACACCATCTTCAAACGGGTGTTCGGCAACGCCTGACAACAGGAAACGGACGTGATGGTTCACAACAACATGACCCGGACCATCACGGCCCAAACCCTAGCCGATCTGTGGGCCAGACTGAAAGCAAAGGCCCCGCGGGTCCATTGCATCACCAATTCTGTGGTGCAAAATCTGACGGCCAACACCCTTCTGGCCGTCGGTGCCGTGCCGTCGATGAGTACGGATGCCCATGAAATTGACGATTTCAGCCGCTCGGCCCATGCCTTGCTGGTCAATCTCGGCACTTTGGACGCAGAACGCCGCCATGCCATCGCCACCGCCATTCCCCTGATCCGCGAGGCCGGACAATCATGGGTGCTTGATCCGGTGATGATCGACCGCGCTGCGCACCGGCTCGCTTATGCCCGCGATTTATTGGCTCTGTCCCCTTCCATCATCCGTGCCAACCAGGCCGAGGCGGATGCCCTCGGGGCCCACCACACCGTGCTGGCGGTATCGGGGGTCGAAGACCGTGTCGAGACCGCCCAAGGCCGGATCCTGCTCGCCCATGGCCATGCCTATGGCAGCATGATCACCGGAGGCGGTTGCGCATTGTCGGCCATCATGGCCGCGCTGGCGGCTGTCACCGACAATCCTGTTCTCGCAGCCGCAACAGGCTTTGCCGCCTATGGCATAGCCCAGGATATTGCTGCGCGCGATGCCGAGGGTCCGGGCAGTTTTGCCGTGCGACTGCTTGACGAACTGGCCAATCTGTCACCGGAGCGGCTCGCTTATGATCTGTCCATGCGGATCGAGGACCAGCCATGAACCCTGTTGACCACCGTCTCTATGTCCTGCTTGATCCTGTCGCGGTCGAACGCAACCGCCTGCCCGGATTGGCGGTGCAAAGTGCTGTCGGTGGCGCGACCTTGCTGCAATACCGCGACAAACAGGCCGATGGCGGCCTGATGGCCGACACAGCCTGCTTGATTCTGGCCGCGTTGCGCGAGGCGATGGGCGACAAACACCCCCCGCTGCTGATCAATGACCGGGTCGATGTTGCCAAGGTCAGCGGCGCGCAGGGTGTCCATCTGGGCCAGAGCGACCTGTCCCCGCATGATGCCCGCGCGATCCTTGGCCCTGAAGCCATTCTTGGCCGCACGATCAAACATCAGGGCCATGCCAGAGCATTGCAGGACGAGCCTGTCGATTATGCCACCCTTGGCGGGGTGTTCGGCACCGTCCACAAAGACAATCCCGATGCGCCGATCGGCCTGAACGGGCTTTTTGAACTCAGACGACTGATCAAAAGCCTGAAACCCGATCTGGTGGTCGGCGCCATTGCCGGCATTGATGCAACAAATCTCGCCGACGTCATCGCCCACGGCGCTGACGGGATTGCGCTGATCGGGGCCGTGCTGAAAGCCGATGATCCGCAATCAGCGGCTCGCCAGCTGCGTCAGGCGGTCGATCTGGCCCTGAAAACCCGCTGCTAGGCCTTGTCCTGCGGCAGATAGGTCAGCCGGTCCCATGGCTGCATGATGGCTTGCGCGGCGGTGTAACTCTCATAGATGGAGGCCGCCAAAGGACTTTTGGCCGCCGTCTCGGCCAAAACGTCACGGGCAATCTTGCGGGCCTGTTCCAGCAGGTCTTTGGGCACGGGCATGAATTGGGCACCATTGCGGGCGATCTCGGCCAAAGCCTGGGCCTGCAAAATCTGCGCTTGCGCCAGGGCCGCGCCATGTTCGGCCAGACAGGCATTGTCAACCACAGACTGCAAATCCGCCGGCAGCGCCTGCCAAGCAGCCTGCGAGATCAGCAATTCGGAGGCTCCGTTGGGCTTGTTGAAGCCCGGCATCAACACATACGGGGCAATACGTGACAGACCGAGATCGGCATCATTCATCGGACCGAGCAATTCCACCGCATCAATCGTACCGCGCTCCAAAGCCGGATAGACATCACCGGGCGGGATTGCCTGCGGAACGGCCCCCAACCGGCGATAGACTTCGCCGCCCAAACCTGTCACACGCAACCGCAAACCCTTCACATCTTCAACGCCTTGCAAGGGTTTGCGAAACCACCCTCCCAGCGAAGGGCCGGTATTGCCGCCCAGAAAAGGTTTGACGCCATGGTCGGCATAAAGCCGATCCCACAGCTGCTTTCCGCCACCCGCCTCCAGCCAGGCTTGCGAGCCGACCGGCCCCATGCCGAACGGCACCGTGGTGAAAAACACCGCCGCCGGAATTTTGCCGCCCACGAAAAACGAAGCCGTGTGTCCCAGATCGACCGTGCCGTTGGCAACCGCATCGAACACCGCGAAAGCCGGAACAATCTCGCCTGCGGAGAACACATCGATCCTGATGCGGCCCTGGCTCATCCCCTCGATCCGCTGGGCAAGGCGACGGGCCGAATCGGCCGGTCCCACCAGATTTTTGGGCCAGGAGGTGGCCATGCGCCAGCGGATGAGGCTTTGGGCCTGCACGGCGGGAGCCGCCACAGACCCGGCCACCGCCGCCGCACCCAACAGATGACGTCTTGAAATCACTCCGGTCTTTCCCATTACTCAGCAGCATCCAATGCGCGGTTGGAGGTCCCGACCCCGACAGGACGGTAAATCTCGCCCCCTGTCTCGCGGAAGGTTTTGGCCATGGCCTCCATGCCGGCGGCCGCCTCGCGGACATCCTGCGAGATCTTCATCGAGCAGAATTTGGGTCCGCACATCGAGCAGAAATGCGCCACTTTGGCTCCTTCCGCCGGCAGTGTCTCGTCGTGATAGAGACGGGCGGTATCGGGATCAAGCCCCAGATTGAACTGGTCACTCCAGCGGAATTCGAAGCGCGCCCGCGACAGGGCATCGTCGCGGCGTTGGGCCGCCGGATGCCCCTTGGCCAGATCGGCCGCATGGGCGGCGATCTTGTAGGTGATGACGCCGGTTTTGACATCATCACGATTGGGCAGGCCCAAGTGCTCCTTGGGGGTGACATAGCACAGCATGGCGCAGCCGAACCAGCCGATCATCGCTGCCCCGATCCCCGAGGTGATATGATCATAACCGGGGGCAATATCGGTGGTTAACGGACCCAGCGTGTAGAAAGGCGCTTCGCCACAGGCCTTCAACTGCTTGTCCATATTGACCTTGATCTTGTGCATCGGCACATGGCCGGGCCCTTCGATCATCACCTGAACATCGTAGTCCCAAGCGACTTTGGTCAATTCGCCAAGGGTTTCCAGCTCGGCAAACTGGGCGGCGTCATTGGCATCGGCAATCGAGCCGGGACGCAGACCGTCGCCAAGCGAGAAGGAGACATCATAGGCCTGCATGATCTCGCAGATCTCTTTAAAGTGGGTGTAGAGAAAATTTTCCTGATGGTAGGCCAAGCACCATTTGGCCATGATCGAACCGCCGCGCGACACAATGCCGGTGACGCGCTTGGCGGTGAGCGGAATATAGGCGAGCCTCACACCGGCATGGATGGTGAAATAATCCACCCCCTGTTCGGCCTGTTCGATCAAGGTGTCGCGGAAAATCTCCCAGGTGAGTTTTTCGGGCACGCCACCGACCTTTTCCAGCGCCTGATAGATCGGCACCGTGCCGATCGGCACCGGAGAATTGCGCAAAATCCATTCGCGGGTGGTATGGATGTTCTTGCCGGTCGACAGGTCCATCACCGTGTCAGCCCCCCAGCGGGTGGCCCAGACCAGCTTTTCGACCTCCTCGCCGATCGACGAGGTGACCGCCGAATTGCCGATATTGGCGTTGATTTTGACCAGAAAATTGCGCCCGATAATCATCGGCTCCAATTCGGTATGGTTGATATTGGCGGGAATGATGGCGCGACCCTTGGCAATCTCGTCGCGGACGAATTCGGGGGTGACCTGATCGGGCAATTCGGCCCCGAAGCTCTCGCCGTCACGCTGCAGGGCTTCTCTCGCCTCGGCGCGGCCCATATTTTCGCGGATGGCCACATATTCCATTTCAGGGGTGATGATACCGGCCCGCGCATAGGCCAGCTGGGTCGGCACGGCACCGTGTCTGGCGCGCAAGGGCTGGCGGGTGCCGCGCTCGAACAGCGCATCGAGCTTGCCTGTTTCATGCGGTTTCAGCCCGTTATCCTCGGGGCGCACATCGCGGCCCTGATAGGTCTCGACATCGCCGCGACCCTCGATCCAGCGGCGGCGCACTTCGGGCAAGCCACGCCGGATATTGATGGAGGCCGTGGCATCGGTGTAGGGACCGGACGGATCGTAGACCCGCAAAGGAGGTTCGCCCGATCCTTCCGACAGGCTGATCTCGCGCATCGCAACCCGCAGATCGGGATGGATCAGCCCCTCGACATGGACTTTGGATGAGGCCGGCAACGGGCCGGTGGTGACGTGCAGCGGATCAATCGGCTGGGGCTGGTCCATAAGAATTCTCCTCGCTTATGCAATGAAAGCGGAAGAGTCGTTCATGCTGTGGGGCAAATCATGATGCCGAGCAAATCCCGTCCCTCCGCCGGTACAAACCGGATCAGGTTCAAAGGGTTTGCACACGTGCTGCCACCAGTGCATCTCAGCCCCTTGACGGGGCACCCCTCGGATTGAGGAACTCTCGCACAGCGATAAAAAGAGTCAAGCAGGCAGTTGCCCATTGATCTAAATAGGACGATGATCCGTAACAGAGTTAGTCGTCCATTCGTTTCGCACTCAGCCCATTTTCCTGATGGAGACCATCATGTCCGTTTCCCCCCTCTCGCTTTCCCGTCGTAACATGCTCGCCGGCGCAGCTCTGGCCGGTGTAGCCTCGCAATTGGTTGATCCCGTGAATGCTCAAACCCCGCCTGCCTCCTCGCTGCAATCGCCCGCTTTCTACCGCTACACCGTCGGCGATCTGAAACTGACCGCCATCCACGAAGGCTACAATCAGGTTCCCATCGAGAATTTCGTCAAAAACGCCTCGCTCGAAGATGTCCGCAAGCTGGCCGAAGAACAATTCTTCCCCAAGGATGCCGTGCGGGTGACTTTCACCACCACCGTGGTGGAAACCGGTGGCAAGCTGGTCCTGATCGATACCGGTATCGGCGATCTCGGCCCCGCGACGACAGGCCGCTGGATGGCCAATTTCAAGGCGGCAGGCTTTGACCCCGCCAAAGTGGACCGCGTGGTGATCAGCCATTTCCACGGCGACCACATCAACGGCCTGCGCCTGAAGGACGGCACCGCCCAGTTCCCTAATGCCGAAGTCTGGGTCGGTCAGCAGGAATGGGATTTCTGGATCGATGATGGCCGCATGAACAATGCGCCGGAAGCCATGAAGGGCGCGTTCAGAAACGTCCATCGGGTGTTCGACCCCATCGCCAAAAACCTGAAATTTTACAAGCCCGGCGATGAAGTCGCCCCCGGCATCATCGCGCAAGCCGCCTTCGGCCATTCGCCCGGCCATATGGTTTTTGCTGTGACATCAGGCTCCAGCAGTCTGATGCTGGTATCCGACATCACCAACCATCCCGGTCTGTTCGTCCGCCGTCCCGATTGGGCGGTGATGTATGACATGGATGCGGAAATGGCCCGTCTGTCGCGCCGCCGCGTGCTTGACCAGCTGGCGAGCGACAAGATGCAGGTGGCTTTCTACCATGCCCCCTTCCCCGCCACCGGCCATATCTGGCGTGACGGCGACGGCTTCCGCCTGCAACCGATCCAGTGGTCCTGATCCGATGAACCGCCGCGCCGTTCTAGCCGCTCTGGCTACCGGCCTTGGATGCCCCTCGATCTTGCGGGCGCAGACAAGTCCGGCTGGGACTGGCAATATGCTGAATGCGTGGCGGTTCAGTTTCCCTGCCCTCAAAGGGGGCGAGATCAATCTTGCTGCCTTTGCCAACAAGCCGATCCTGATCAGCAATACCGCAAGTTTTTGCGGTTTTGCCTCCCAGCTTGAGGGGCTGGAACAGTTGGCGACCCGCTACGGACCGCGTGGACTGGTCGTGATCGGCGTGCCCTCGGGCGATTTTGGCGGGCAGGAAGCCAACACCAGCGAAGAAATCATGCATCAGGCCGAACAGGGCCACGGCACCCGTTTTCCGCTGACCACCAAGCAACGTGTGAAGGGCGAAGAGGCCCATCCCTTTTTCAAATGGGCGGCCATCCAGAAGCCGAATGATCTGCCGCGCTGGAATTTCCATAAATATCTGATCGGCCGCGACGGCCAGATCGCCGCCGTCTTCGGCACGATGACCAATCCCAACGACACCAAGGTCATTGCCGCCATCGCCAAAGAACTCGGCTAACCTCCAACAGATCCCTTTAATCAGCCGTGCTTGTGCTTGTGGGTATGACCGTGATCAGACCCGTGGCTGTGATCGTGGGCATGTTCATGGGAATGGGCATGTTCGTGCGGATGGGCATGGTCGTGACCCTGCTCATGATCATGGCTGTGGCTATGGTCCGGCAAATGGGTATGGGAGTGAGCATGACCGTGGGAATGGTCATGTCCACAACCGCAATCCGGTCCGTGTTCGTGCGCCGCGTGATCATGGGCGCCATGATCATGGTGATCGTGATCATGATGTCCGTGATCATGGCCGGCATGGGCATAGGCCCCGGCTTCGGGTTGGAACGGGCGAGTCACATGATGGGCCTGACAGCCCTGACCGCGCACCATTTCCGCCAGCACGTGATCGTCCTGGATGTAGATTGCCTCCGCAGCAATTTCGGCGGGCGTGTGACGGTTGCCGATGTGCCACGCCATTTTCAACAGGCGCAGCGGATTGTCGGCCTTGATTTCCAGCAATGATTCGGGGGCCGCTTTGACAAGGATCAGCGCACCGTCCTCGAGCTTCAGCGCATCGCCGTCATTGAGCACGGTGGCTTTGTCGAGATCGAGCAGAAAGCCGGTGCCCTTATCGCCCTGCAACACAATCCGCCGTTTGTGGCGCCCCTCGTGATCGAGGGTAACCTGATCAACCACCTGCTCGTGCTTCACGGCGGGCTTACGGACAATGCGGGTGGCGCGCTGCATGGCTTCTCTCTTTCAGAGGGCTTGAATTGGTGATCAGTATAGGCTCCAAAATCCATAAGATCAAAGGAGCACAATCGCGTCGAAAAACGGCGCGAGGGATATGCTTGCCGCATGGCAACAAATTCATCAATAGACTTGCTAATTCTTGCCATTTAACAGATTATAGAGGTACGAAAGACCTTATGATCCGACGATCAGCAGTTTTTCAAAGAGATAACAAGGCAACTTGAGAACCGATAAAGCCTATCGGCCATCACGATCAGAGCGCATCTGTTCAAGGATGCGGTATTTCAAACAAGGATATAAAATATGTGTGTCGTTTGTAATCAGCGTATGTTGGGCCGTCGTGATGTGCTCGGTCTGGCCGGTATGGGTCTTGTTGCGGGGGCAACCGGCCTTTTCTCCCAGCCTGCAATGGCTTCTGGCAATACAACCACTCTCACAGCCGATCAGGCCCTTGAAAAGCTGAAGGCCGGCAATGCGCGTTATGTGGCCAATCCCCAGCTCTGCGTTGCCGATTTGACCAACAACCGCGCAACTGTGGCCAAGGGTCAGGCTCCTTGGGCCTCCTTCGTATCCTGCGCCGACAGCCGCGTTCCGCCAGAACTGCTGTTTGGCGGCGTTGGTCTGGGTGAATTGTTTGTGTCTCGTAATGCAGGCAACATGGTCGATACAGCCACCATGGGTACTTTGGAATATGGTGCGGAACATCTCGGCGTGCAGTTGATTGTGGTGCTCGGTCACGAGCGTTGCGGTGCGGTGGCTGCTGCGGTTGAAGTGTTCAAAACCGGCGCCAAGCTCCCAGGCTCGATCGGCCCGATGGTGAAGCCGATTGTGCCGGCAGTGAAAGCGATTGCCAAAAAAGAAGGCGATATGGTTGACAATGCCGTGCGTGAAAATGCCCGCCGCACCGCAGAAAAAATCAAGACCCAGAGCCCGATTATCGCCCACCTGATCCATTCCGGCAAGGTCAAGGTTGTCGCGGCCCGTTACGATCTGGATGACGGCAAAGTCGAATTCTTTGCCTGATCACTAGGATCAAAATCTACCGAAAACGCCCGCCTTGTGCGGGCGTTTTTTTATGGCCGTTGGTTTTGACCGCTGTCATTCAAATTTGATCCGAATCAGGGCAAGGTCTGCCCTCTAATCTGTGACAGTCAAACTGGAGTTCACCATGGGTGATGCGATCGAAGAATTGGCCGATGAAGCCACACATGAAGGCCACCACGGCAAAGGCCCGGAGAAGAAGATCGGTCTGATGATCGCTTTTATGGCGCTGTTTCTGGCCCTGTCGGAAATGAACGGCAAAGAGCACCAGACCATCGCTCTCAATTCCAACATCGAAGCCAGCAATTTGTGGAATTTCTATCAGGCCAAAACCATCCGCCAGACCACCCTGCGCACCTCGGCACAGGCCCTGCAGCTGACCCCGCAAGGCAGCACGGAAGAAGGCAAGAAACAGATTGCCGCATGGCAGCGCGATGTCGACCGCTACGAGAGCGAGCCTTCAACCAATGAAGGCCGCAAGGAACTGATGTCGCGCGCCAAGGTGCTGGAAGACAAACGCGACGTCAATTTTGCCAAAAGCCACGCCTATGAAACCTCATCGCTGATGATCCAACTGGCGATCGTGCTGTCATCGGTGGCCTTGCTTTCGGGCATTTTGCTGTTTGCCTTTGCATCGGCCAGTCTGGGCTCGCTCGGCGTTGTCCTGCTGGCCGGCATCTATTTCGACGTCCCCTTCATCATGCATCTGCTACACTGATCAAAACCAGATATGATTTAAAGGAAGCCGCCGGTCTTACCGGCGGCTTTTTTCGTCGTAATCCAGCACGGCATCCAGCAAAACCTGCGCCCCTGCCCCGCAATGTTCGAGTGTGGAATGTTCCAGCTCGTTATGCGACAGACCATCCTGCGAGGGCACGAAAATCATCGCAGACGGAACAATCCCCTGCATATAGGCCGCATCATGGCTGGCGCCCGACACGCAATCGCGGGTTGTAAACTGCGATTGTTCGGCCGCGGCCCGCACCGAGGCGATGCAACCGGCATCGAACGGCACGGGAGCCGCCTTCCAGAAGCAATCAAGCCCGATCTCGGTGCCGTTCATGCCGCCGATATCTTGCGCGGCCTGGCGGATTTCGGCTTCCATCTTGTCCAGCACGGCATCATCGGGGTCACGAATATCGACGGTGAAGGAGACATCCCCCGCCACGACATTGATAGAGGCGGCAGGAACATCAACCACGCCGACGGTCGCAACTGCCAGAGGACCATGCTTGCGGGCGATGCTGTCGATCCTGTCGGTCAGGCGGGCAAAGGCCAGCATGGCGTCAGCCCGACGGTGCATCGGGGTTGTACCGGCATGGGAATCCTGCCCTTTGACCGTGCCGTTGAACCAGCGGATGCCCTGCACCAGCGTGACCACGCCGATGGTCTGGCCCTCGGCCTCCAGATAGGGGCCCTGTTCGATGTGCAATTCGAAATAGGCGGCGATCGGACGGTTGCCGACAGGCTCCGACCCGCGATAGCCAATGCTGTCGATGGCCTGGGAGAATCTGACGCCGTCGCGATCGGTTTTTGCCAGAACCTCGTCGAGCGGCAAGGCGCCGGTAAACGCGCCCGATCCCATCACCGCGGGTGAAAAGCGCGAGCCTTCCTCATTGGTCCAGTTGATCAGCAACAATGGCGATTCGGTTTCGATGTTGTTGTCATTGAGCGTCTGCAACACTTCGACACCGGCCAGCACACCCAGAATACCGTCGAACTTGCCGCCCGTCGGCTGGGTATCGAGATGGCTGCCCATGGCAATCGGCAAACGGTCGGGATCGCGGCCCGGACGCAGCGCAAACATATTGCCCACCCCGTCAACCGTCACGGTGCAACCGAGCGAACGGGCTTTGGCCGCAAACCAGTCACGCACCTGTCTGTCCTCGTCCGACAGCGTCAGGCGGCGCACGCCCCCCTTGGCGGTCCCGCCGATTTTGCCCGTTTCGTGGATCTCGTCCCACAGGCGGCGGGCGTCGATTTTCAGATTGCGCATTCAACCATCTCCAATAGAAGCAAGTTCGCTATCATGACCGTTCATCATGCATTGTGGCAAGCGCAACTGGCACATTGCAGATCAGACAAATTTCGGGTTCGATAGCAAAAGTAAATCCATCCGGGGGACGGCGTATGACACAGATTGCTTCACAGATTGCTACAATGAGCGGCATCGAGCTACTGAATGCCTATCGCAACAAGGTGTTGTCGCCTGTCGAGGTGGCCAAGGATACGCTGGCCCGCATTGATGCCGCCGAACCCGCCATCAATGCCTTTACCCTGATCGATCACGACGGTGTGCTCAAAGCCGCCAAGGCCTCCGAGGAGCGCTGGCACAAGGGGGCGCCGCAAGGGGTGCTCGACGGTGTTGGTGTGACCATCAAGGACAATCTCAATGTCAAAGACTGGCCCAACCGCCGTGGTTCGGCTGTCACGCCAACCACGCCTTCGGATTCGGATGCCCCGGCCGTGGCGCGGTTGCGCGAGGCGGGCGCCATTCTGCTCGGCAAAACCACCATGCCTGAATTCGGGTGGAAAGGGGTGGGCGATTCGCCGCTGACCGGTATTTCCCGCAACCCCTGGAACACCAGCCGCAACCCGGGCGGCTCGACGGCAGGCGGTGCAGCAACCGCGGCCCTCAATCTGGGCGTGATCCATATCGGCACCGACGGGGCTGGCTCCATCCGTATTCCTGCGGCCTTTTGTGGTGTCTTCGGCATCAAGGCAAGTTACGGCCGTGTGCCCGCCTCTCCTGTCTCGACCATGGGCTTTCTGGCCCATGTCGGCCCGCTGTCCCGCACCGTCGAGGATGCGGCCCTCGCCCTCTCGGTGATCGGACAGCCCGACAGCCGTGACATGACCGCCCAGACCACCCCGCCGCCCGATTACCGCGCCAGCCTCAATGACGGCCTGCGCGGTTTGCGGATCGCCTGGTCGCCAAGGCTCGGCTATGTCGACAAGGTTGATCCCGACGTGGCCAGACTGACCGAACAGGCCGCCCGTGCCTTTGCCGCCCTTGGCGCGCATGTCGAGGAGGCCGATCCCGATTTCACAGATCCGCTCGCCCCTCTGATGACGCTGTGGCAGGCCGGCTGCACCCTCGCCCTCAAACAGTTCAGCCCAGAACAGCGCGCCAAAATGGATCCCGGCCTGATTGCGGTCGCGAGGGATGGTGAGAAGTTGTCCGGCGCCGATTATGCAGATGCGCTGCTCTATGGCCGCAATGCGCTGGCGCATAAAATGGCCCTGTTCCACCAAAAATACGACCTGCTGCTCACCCCGTCACTGGCCCTGCCCGCTTTTGAAGCCGGACGCAATGTGCCCGCCGATCCCGCATGGGGCGAGGACTGGACGCGCTGGACACCGTTCAGCTACCCCTTCAACCTGACCATGCAACCCGCCGCGACAGTGCCCTGCGGTCTGTCGCATGACGGCCTGCCGGTCGGATTGCAGATCGTCGGCCCGATGAATGCCGACGCCCTGGTGCTGCGCGCCGCCAAAGCATTCGAGGCCGCCCATCCGTTCTTGCGGGTCGATCAGCCGATCATCAAGCAAGCGTAAGGCATCAGCGACGTCGTTTGGGTGATTTTGACCTTTTCGGCGCGTTTATTTGCCCCGCAGGCTGGCTTTTGCCTGCTTGCGGGGTCATTTTGACATCGCCCCGTATAAACAAGCCGATTGTTGTGGCCCCGAACGTGCCGAACAAAGCGTAGCCGATGGCAACTTGGTCGATCGATGCGCAATAACATCCTGCAATCAGCAATGACAAACCAAAGCACAGCGCAATTCGGCTTCCAAATTTGCGCTCCTCGGCATTGATCCGCAGTTCCTGATCCATAATGGCGTGGCGGTGGCTTTGCTCTTTTTCAGCCATGGCCACAATACGGTCGGCAAAGCCCGCAGAAATCGCATCATATTGTTTGAGGAGCGAAGGAGGCGGCAAGGGGCCTGAAAAGACTTCGGTCTTGCGCAAGACAGCGATTGTACGCTTGGCCGCATCATTGGCTTTGGACGGGCCAACGATTGATTCGAGTTCCCGCCCCAAAACGGTCTCGATGTCAGTGGCGGGTTTCAAATCGGGTTCATCCACAGGCACAATATCGCCCTGACCGCGTGCGGGAACTGGCATAAAAAATACATAAAAAAATTAGTGTCTGATTTCCTTTGTCATCAAGTTACGCAAATCGGCACCAATCGCTTTCCAGTCCGAAGCAATCCCGTCATCACGCAAGATGGAGGGTTGCGACTGGCCGAAATTCATAAAAAACAAAGGCAGGCTGGCAAGACCGAGCTTGAAGCCTTTCAAAAAAGACTGCTTCTCTTTCAACAGCTGGCTGATTTTTTTGCTCATCACCGAACTGATCCCGACAAGGGTGAATGGAAGGCAGAACACGCCCCCCGGATGCAACAATTCCATCATATCCACACCAAAAAAGCAATGAAAATCAGGATCAAAACGATCACCCGTCATGCTCCATTTGACAGACAGCCACGTCCATCGTTCAATCAGGGATAAGACTAAACTTGAGGCTCGTGATCGCAGAGAAAAAACCGGATCACCCGACCAATGGAGAGAAGACGATGACACTTTCGCGTAGAGAGATTCTGGCTGGCACGGCGGCGACAGCGGCGGCGGCGACACTTCCGGCGGGCGCGGCCAAGGCGCAGGCCAAACGCAATGTTCTCAAAGTGGTTCCCCATGCCAATCTGCAGATTCTCGATCCGATCTGGACCACCGGCTATATCAGCCGCAACCACGGCTATATGATCTACGACACGCTGTTCGCGCTCGACAACAACCTCAAGCCGCAGCCGCAGATGGTTGAAAACCTTGATGTGTCGGCAGACCGCCTGAAATACACCATGACCCTGCGCGACGGGCTGGCCTGGCATGACGGCACCGCTGTAACGGCCGAGGATTGCGTGGCCTCCCTGCAACGCTGGGGCAAGCGCGACGGCATGGGCCAGCGTCTGTTTGCCGTGACCGACAAGCTGGAAGCCGACGGCAAGAACACCATCAGTCTGACCCTGAAGCGTCCCTATGGCGTGGTGCTGGATTCGATCGGCAAGATCTCCTCCAACGTCCCCTTCATGATGCCCAAACGGGTGGCCGAAACGCCGGCCGACAAGCAGATCGAGGACACCACCGGTTCCGGCCCCTTCATGTTCAACAAGGCAAACTGGAAGCCGGGCAATCTGGCCATTTACGAGAAATTCAAGGCCTATGCGCCGCGCAAGGAGGCCGTGTCGTCTGCCGCAGGCGGAAAGATTGCCAAAGTCGACCGCGTCGAATGGTACACGATGGATGCCAATACCGCGATGAATGCACTGATGTCGGGTGAAATCGACTATTGGGAACAGGTAACCCCCGATCTGATCGATCTGGTCAAAAAGGCACCCGGCGTGAAGGTGGAAAACCTGGATCCGACCGGCAATATGGGCTGGGCGCGCTTCAACCATCTGGTGGCTCCCACCAACAATCCGATGGTGCGCCAGGCGATCATGAAGGCCTGCAACCAGGAAGATTTCCTTAAAACCGCCATCGGCAATCCCGAATATTACAAGGTGTGCAAGTCGATCTATCCGTGCGGCACGACCTATGAAACCGATGCGGGCTTCGTCAACCAGAATGTCGCCGATGCCAAGACGCTGTTGCAGCAATCGGGCTACAAGGGCGAGGAACTGGTCATTCTGCAACCGACAGACCATCCGGTCCTCAACCCGTTCTGTCAGGTCATGGCGGAGCAGCTGCGGGCCATCGGCATGAATGTGAAATTGCAGGCAATGGATTGGTCGACCGTGCTGCAGCGCCGCGCCTCCAAGGATCCGACCGACAAAGGCGGCTGGAACATGTTCTGCACCTGGTGGATCGGCGGCGATACCGTCAATCCGCTGACCGGTGTCGGCTTCGGTGCCACCGGCGAGAAGGGCTGGTTCGGTTGGGCCAGCGACGAGCAGGCCGTCAAGCTGCAGGACGAGTTTGCCAATGCCGCAAGCCCTGCCGACGCCAAAAAGGCCGCCACCGCCTTGCAGGAGCGGCTCTATGCCAACGGGCATTATGTGAATATGGGGATGTTCTTTGTTCCTGTCGGCTATCGCGACAATGTCCGCGGCATGATCAAATCGCCGGTCCAGTTCTTCTGGAATATGGAAGTCGTTTGATCGCCCATCCCTGCCCCGCTTTGATGCTTTCGGGGGCCTCCCCCGAAAGCGCGCTTCTGCTGGCTGTCGAGCCAAGGTGGACGGCCTCTTTAAGCAAGGAATAACGCTATGTGGTTGTTCATACTGCGGCGCGTTGCCTCGACCGTTCCGGTGATGCTGATTGTCGCGGTCGTGATTTTTGCGATGCTGCGGCTCACTCCCGGTGATCCCGCGGTCGTAATTGCCGGCGACCAGGCCACCGCCGAACAGATTGCGCGGATCCGCGCCAGTCTGGGGCTGGATTTGCCGATCCACGAACAGTTTGTCACCTGGATCGTGCACATCCTGCAAGGCGATCTCGGCACATCCATTTTCACCAATATGCCGGTGTCCACGCTGATCGGCCAGCGTCTGGAGCCGACCATGATGCTGACCCTCACCACGGTGATCTTCTCGGTCTCGGTGGCTGTTCCGCTCGGCGTCTGGGCCGCATGGCGGGCCGGAACATGGACCGACCGGCTGATCATGATGTTTTCGGTGCTGGGCTTTTCCTTCCCCGTCTTTGTGCTGGGCTATCTGCTGATCTATCAATTCGGCCTGACCCTCAAATGGCTGCCGACCCAGGGCTATAAAAGTCCGTTTACCGACCCCTTGGGTTTTGCCAGCACCATCGTGATGCCCACCATCACTTTGGGCATGATCTATATCGCCCTGGTCACCCGCATCACCCGCGCCAGCGTGCTTGAAGTGCTGGGCGAGGATTATATCCGGACGGCGCGGGCCAAAGGACAGGTCGAACGCAAGGTGCTGTTCCGCCACGCCCTCAAAAATGCCGCCGTGCCGATTGCCACCATCATCGGCATCGGCATCGCCTTGCTGATCGGAGGGGCGGTCGTGACCGAAACCGTGTTCAATATACCGGGGTTGGGGCGGCTGGTGGTCGATGCAATCCTGCGGCGTGATTATCCGATTATCCAAGGACTTATCCTTGTTTTCTCGTTTACCTATATCATCATCAACATGCTGATCGACATTGCCTATACAATGCTTGATCCGAGGATACGCTATTGAGCTTGACGGCTTCTCCCTCCCCCGTTGCGGATCGGCCATCGCGTGGGCGCGCCCTGATGGACCTGTTCCGGCACAATCCCTTGATGATGCTGTCGGCGGTGATCCTGCTGGTGCTGGTATTGGCAGCCCTGTTTGCGCCCTATCTCGGCACGGTTGATCCGCGCAAGATCGGCGTGCTGCGGCGCATGGCCCCGCCCTCCGCGCAAGCCTGGTTTGGCGGCGACCAACTGGGACGCGATCTCTGGACCAGAGCCCTGTATGGGGCGCGCGTGTCGCTGATGGTCGGCAGTGTGGTGGCCGTGATGAGCATTTCGATCGGTCTGCTGATCGGGATGGTTTCGGGCTATCTGCGCGCCTTCGATGCGGTGATCATGCGGATCATGGACGGGCTGATGTCGATCCCCGGCATTTTGCTGGCCATCGGGCTGGTCTCGGTGTCGGGAGCCAGCTTCCTGACGGTAACGGTCGCCATCATGATCCCCGAAATTCCCCGCGTGGTGCGGCTGGTGCGCTCGATTGTGCTGACGGTCCGGGAAGAGCCCTATGTGGAAGCCGCCATTGCAGTTGGCACGCCGGTGCCCCTGATCCTGTGGCGGCATATTCTACCCAATTGCGTGCCGCCGCTGATCGTCCAGGCCACCTATGTGGCGGCTTCGGCCATGCTGACAGAAGCGCTGCTGTCGTTTCTGGGAGCAGGCACCCCGCCCGAAATCCCCTCCTGGGGCAATATGATGGCCGAAGGCCGCATTGTCTTCCCGATTGCGCCATGGATCGTGCTGATCCCCGGCTGCACTCTGGCGGTGGCCATTCTGGCGGTCAATGTCCTGGGCGACGGCTTGCGCGACCGCCTCGATCCCAAAATCGCCAAACGGATGTGATGTCATGACCGAAGCCAGCACACAGCCCGTTCTCGAGATCAGCCATCTCTCGGTGGCCCTGCCCAGCAGCGGTGACCGTCGCCACGCGGTCATCGACCTGTCCCTGACCATCCAGCCCGGCGAAATCGTCTGCGTGGTGGGAGAATCCGGTTCGGGCAAATCCGTGACCGCCCAGGCCATCATGGGCCTGCTGCCCAAAGGGCAGTTGGTAGCCGAGCGTGGCACCATCGCACTGCAAGGTGAGGATGTCCTGAAGGCCTCGCCCGACCGCCTGCGCGAATGGCGTGGCACCCGCATGGCGATGATCTTTCAGGAACCGATGACCGCCCTCAACCCGGTGCTGACGGTGGGTGACCAGATCGCCGAAATGCTGGCCATCCATACCGATCTCACTGCGGCGGAGCAGCGTGCGCGGGTGCTGGAGATGATGCAAGCCGTGCACTTGCCCGACGTCGAACGCATGATCGATTGCTATCCGCACCAGCTTTCGGGCGGGCAAAGACAACGCATCATGATCGCGCAGGCCCTGATCCTCGACCCCGCTTTGCTGATCGCCGACGAACCGACCACCGCACTGGATGTCACAACACAGGCGCAAATCCTGAAACTGATCAAGGAAATGCAGGAACGGCGCGGCACCGGCGTGCTGTTCATCACCCATGATTTCGGCGTGGTGGCCGATATTGCCGACCGCGTCGTGGTGATGCAGCACGGCAATCTGGTAGAAAGCGGTACGCGCGACGAGGTGCTTCTGGCTCCCAAAAGACCCTATACACAAATGCTGATCGCCTCGGTGCCCAGCCTTGTGCCCCCGCACCGAGAGCCTGTCAGCGGTCCTGTCGCCTTGCAAACCATCAATCTGGGTAAAACCTATCAGGGCACCGGCGGCTTTCTGGACAAAGAGCGCGTTGTCAAAGCGGCCGATCAGGTCAATCTGATACTCCGGCGCGGCGAAACTCTCGGGGTTGTGGGTGAATCGGGTTCCGGCAAATCCACCGTCGCGCGCTGCATCGCCCGGCTGATTGATCCCAGCGAAGGACAAATCCTGCTCGATGGTCTCGATATTGCCCATTTGCCGGAAAAGACACTAAGGCCGCATCGCCGCCATGTGCAGGTGATCTTTCAGGATCCGTTCCGCTCGCTCAATCCTCGCCGCACCGTGGGCCAATCCATCATCGAGGGCCCGATGAATTTCGGTCTGTCGGAAAACGAGGCCCTCAGCCGCGCCCGCGACCTGATGGGGCTTGTCGGCCTGTCGCCCGACGCATTGTCACGGTTTCCGCACCAGTTTTCAGGCGGGCAACGCCAGCGCATCTCCATCGCACGCGCTTTGGCCATGCAACCGCATGTGCTGATCGCCGACGAGGCTGTCTCGGCGCTGGATGTCTCTGTGCAAGCGCAAGTCCTGGCCTTGCTGGATGATGTGCGCAAACGCTTCGATCTGGCCTTGCTGTTTATCACCCACGACCTGCGTGTGGCCGCTCAAATCTGTGACCGCATCATGGTCATGCAAAAAGGCAAGGTCGTGGAAGAAGGTGCCACCCGCACCCTGTTTGCCAATCCGCAGCACACCTATACCAAAGCACTGTTCGATGCCGCACCGGGGCATGATTTTACCAAGCGGTAAATCCGCTTGTTGTCTCGATAGGGGCTCCAAGAGAGCAGGCCTGTATCAAATGCTTTTTCGGTTAAGGATCGATAGGAAGCATTAGAAAAAAACAGACTTATCACCGCAACATTTTTTCATTCAAGGACCTTTCAAATTTATTTAAATTCTGTATATTAATTCTCAAAATTTGGGATGTAATTGGAAATTTATATAATTTCCTGAATTTATTATAAATAACATTAAAAATGACATTTAAAAATTCAATGTAAATATTTTATATTTAATTTAAAAAACAAAAGGTAAATAGAAAAATCATGAAAGCGTTTATGTCACGTTTTATATTTGATGAGAAGGGGCAATTGACTGTTGAATTCGCATTGGTATTTTTGCTGATCATTGCAACCGTGTCTTTGATGTCCTCAATCTTAAAAGTTCAACTGTCCAATTTGATGACATCCATCGGCACGAAGCTGAATTCTGCAGTTAACATCATTTCCTGAGCCAAAATCCCGATGGACCTGATGAGCTTTGGGAGCGGCAGAATCCGTGCTCAAGCCGGGTAGATGTTTCCTCTTGGCCCTAATACCCTGCAGCCAAAGTGCCGCGCTGGCGTTGATCACCTGCGCCTTCCAGACCGCGTGGGGTGACGAGGATCGTGTGGGCCGATCCGGATGCCGCCCCCACCACAATTTTATGTCCCTTGGCCTCCAGCAATTTCGCGGTATCGGGTGACAGACCACGCTCGACACGCAATTCGTCTGGCAGCCATTGATGGTGCAGGCGGGGCGCCGTAACAGCCTCCATCACACCCATTTTGTGATCGACAATATTGGTGACGACATTCAGCACGGTCGAAATGATGCGCGACCCTCCCGGACTGCCCGTCACCATCACGACCTTGCCCTGATCCAGCAGGATCGTCGGGCTCATCGAGGACAGAGGACGTTTGCGCGGGGCCGGAGCATTGGCATCGCCTCCGACCAGCCCGAACGCATTGGGCACACCGGCTTTGGCGGCAAAGTCATCCAGTTCGTTATTGAGCATCACGCCGGTGCCTTCGGCCACCAGCCCCAGCCCGTAGGAGAAATTCAGCGTATAGGTGTTGGCGACCGCATTGCCCTCGGCATCCATGATCGAATAATGGGTGGTCTGGTCACTCTCGTAAGGAGCCAACTGGCCCGGCTTGATCTCGCGGGCGGGACGGGCTTTGGCGGGATCGATCTCCTTGATCCGGGCTTGCGCATAGCGTTTCGAGGTCAGGGCTGCGACCGGCACTGTCACAAAATCCGGGTCACCGAGATATTCCGAACGGTCGGCATAGGCGATTTTCATGGCCTCGGCGAACAGATGCAATCTCTCGGCATCGGGGGCTGCGGATGGCGGCAGTTTCAGGGCTTCCAGCATGTTGAGAATTTCGATCACATGCACCCCGCCCGAGGAAGGGGGCGGCATCGACGCGATCTGCAGGCCCTGATAAATGCCCGTCACAGGTTTGCGGATGACCGGCTGATAGGTGGCGAGATCCTCATCCGTCATCGTCCCGCCGGCTGTCGAGACCGCCGCTGACAGTTTTTGGGCGACCTCGCCGCGATAGAAACCGGCCGAGCCGCGAGCGGCAATCAGTTCCAACGTCTGCGCCAGATCGGATTGAACCAGACGCTCGCCCTGTGCCAAGGGCGACAGATCGGCTTTGAGAAAGATTTTGGCACTGGATGGATATTGCGCCAGCCGCTTTTGGGCCTGCGGCAGGCTGTCGGCCAGATCCTCTTCAACCACAATTCCATTCTTGGCCAAGGCAACGGCGGGAGCCAGCACCTCGGACCAGCTGACTTTGCCCGATCCATGGGTCTTGAAGGCCAGTTCCAATCCCGCCACAGTGCCGGGAACGCCGACCGCGAGACCGCTGTCGCGCGATTTTCTGGTGTCGGCATTGCCCTGCGCATCAAGGAACATGTCGCGGCTGGCGCTGGCCGGTGCGGTTTCCCGATAGTCGATCGCATGGGTCTGGCGGTCCTTGGCCAGATGCACAAGCATGAAACCGCCGCCACCGATATTGCCCGCCCTTGGCAGGGTCACCGCCAAAGCAAAGCCGACAGCCACCGCCGCATCGACGGCATTGCCGCCTTTTTTGAGAATATCGACACCGATCCGGCTGGCCTGTGCCTCCTGTGACACCACCATGCCACGGGCGGCAATGACAGGCTGCTGGCGGTATTGATCGGCAATGATCGGGGCGGCCTGCTGCGCGAGAACCGCAACGGGAAACTGCATGCCATAAAGGCTGAGGGACAAAGCCAGACAAAGCCGTTTGCAATTCATCATGTCCATGGTCGATCGCCTAATCATGAGGTGCTTCAAAGCAACAGTGTGACAAGGGAATGCAACCGAAACAAGAGCGAAATCACCCTTGCCCCCTTTCCTTTTGGGCTGTCATCATCAATGATAAGAAATGAACAAATATATGGGGGATTCTGCTATGTTCTCGACATTGCGCGCCGGTCTGGCTGTGGCTTTGACACTGGCTTTCACACAACCTCAGACAGCTAAAGCCGATGAGTTTCTGAACGTGCTGACAGGCGGCACATCGGGTGTCTACTATCCGATGGGTGTTGCGTTGGCGAAAGTGTTTTCGGACAAGATCCCCGGCACCCGCCCCTCGGTTCAGGCCACCAAAGGTTCGGTCGAAAATCTGGTGCTGCTGAATGCCGGCAAAGGTGAAATCGCTTTTACCCTCGGAGACAGTCTGGCCTTTGCCCGCGATGGCAATGAAGAAGCCGGTTTCAAGACCAAGCTGGACAAGCTGCGCGGCATCGCCGCCATCTATCCCAATTACATCCAGGTAGTCGCCACCAAGGAATCCGGCATCAAGACGCTGGCAGATCTGAAGGGCAAGCGCCTGTCGGTCGGCGCGCCCAAATCGGGCACCGAGCTCAACACCCGCGCGATTCTGACGGCGGCGGGCTTGAGCTACAAGGACCTCGGCAAGGTTGAATATCTGCCCTTCGGTGAATCGGTCGAATTGATGAAAAACCGCCAGCTGGATGCGACATTGCAGTCGGCCGGCCTTGGTGTCGCAGCGATCCGCGATCTGGCGTCCTCGGTTGAGATCGTCGTGGTGGAAATTCCCGCCAGTGTCGTCGATAAAATCGGCGCGCCCTATGTCAAAGCCACAGTGCCCGCCAATACCTATACCGGCCAGACCACGGACGTGGCAGGCGCGGCTGTGGTCAACTATCTGGTGACCCGTTCCGATCTGCCCAATGATCTGGTCTATGGCATGACCAAGTCGATCTTCGACAATCTGCCCGATCTGGCCGCCTCCCACAGTGCCGGCAAGGATATCCGGCTCGACAAAGCCCTTGAGGGCATGCCGGTGCCACTGCATCCGGGCGCAGAAAAATTCTTCCGGGAAAAGGGGATGGTCCGCTAAGACGCCCCTCCCTGGCGCAGGACCACAGACCCAGCGCCCCAGATCCAAGCTTGCCAGAAAGACCCGTCAGGAATAGCCAAGATGACCACACCGAACCCGCATATGCCTACGACAACAGTGACCGAGCTGGATATCGAGCATAATCTGCCGGCAGGCTGGGGGCTTGGCCGTTCCGGCGCTGCGCTGTTCTGGATCGCGCTGGCCTTTTCGACCTTCCAGATTGCCACCTCGGTCTATGCCATTCTGCCGACGCAGGTCTTGCGGGCGATGCATGTGGGCTTTCTGGTGCTGGTGGCCTCGGTGCTGATCGGCAACCACCGCTCCAGCCATCCGATGAGTCGGGTGATCGGCTGGACCCTCGGCCTGCTGGGTTTCGGGGCAGGACTGTATCAATGGGTCTTCTACATTGATCTGGTCAATAATTCCGGCGATTTGAGCCATCTCGATCTGGCTGTCGGGATGATCAATCTGGTGGTGCTGTTTATTGTCGCATGGCGTTTGATGGGACCGGCTTTGCCGATCATCTGTCTGGTGTTCATCGCCTATGCCCTGTTCGGCCGCTATCTGCCGCGCCCGCTCGACCATCGCGGTTTCAGCCTTGAACAGGTGGTGGAGCATATGGGCTTCGGCACCGAGGGGATTTACGCCACCCCGACCGGCGTCTCCGCCACCTATATCTTTCTGTTCATCCTGTTCGGTGCCTTTCTCGAGCGCGCGGGCATGATCCAACTGTTCAACGATGTCGCTTTGGGACTGGTCGGGGCGGCGCGCGGCGGGGCGGCCAAAGTGGCGGTGATTTCCTCGGCCCTGATGGGGACGATTTCCGGTTCAGGCGTCGCCAATGTGGTGACCACGGGGCAATTCACTATTCCGCTGATGAAGCGGTTCGGCTATTCCTCCTCCTTCGCGGGCGGGGTTGAGGCCACGGCCTCGATGGGCGGGCAGATCATGCCGCCGGTCATGGGCGCGGTGGCCTTTATCATGGCCGAAAATATCGGCGTTCCCTATTCCGAGATTGTCAAAGCCGCCATTATCCCGGCCATACTCTACTTCGCTTCCGCCTTCTGGATGGTGCATCTGGAGGCGGGCAAACACCATCTCATGGGCATGGCCCGTTCGGAATTGCCGAGCCCGCTTGCCGCCATCAAACGCCAATGGCACCTGGCTTTGCCTTTGGCGGTACTGGTCTATCTACTGATGGACGGCTTTACGCCGCTGTTTGCCGGTTCGGTCGGGCTGGCGCTGACCGTGATCATGATCCTTGGCGGTGCCTTTGCCATGGGCTTCGGCTCTGAAGCCGCCCGTGTGGTGTTCTGGATCGGGTTGGGACTGTTATCGGCCTCGTTCTTCTATTATGGCATCGGGATCATCATCGCTCTTGTGGTCATTCTGATCGTCGTCAACCTGTTCTCCAAAGGCGGGCGCGAAACCCTGATCCTGTGCCGCGACGGATTGGCCGACGGTGCCAGACAGGCTTTGCCCGTCGGTCTGGCCTGCGCCATT
>CANFLM010000007.1 GCA_947447895.1 Hyphomicrobiales bacterium | reverse complement strand
CCTGCCGGGCCCACCACATCCATTCCACAAGAGCACAGGTCATGTCCCCGGGACGCATCCAAAGTCATCCTCGTTGGCCAGCCCTCCCCGGCCCGATCCGTTGACACTCCGGCCCGATTGGTTTAGCTGATACCGCAAATATGATGATGGTTAATCGGTTATTTCATTGATATTATTGATTAACTTATCAGTTTTCAGGTGGATTTGATGCTTATCAAGATCGGTACCCGGCGTAGTCCTTTGGCTTTGGCACAGACCAACTACGTCATCCATTTGATCAAGCAGAAATATCCCGAAGCCGAATTCTCTCTCCATTCCATCACCACCATCGCCGACAAGGACCGCGTGTCCGAATTCCACCAGTTCGGGATTGTCGGGGTGTTTTCAACCGAGCACGAGCAGCAACTGACCTCGCACGAAGTCGATATTGTTGTGCATTCGCTCAAAGATCTGCCGACCAATCTGGCCGAAGGGCTTGTTCTGGCGGCGGTGCCCGAGCGCAGGGATGCCCGTGATATCCTGTGCGGCACAACGCTCGCCGATCTCAAACAGGGCGCGACCGTTGGCACCGGCTCCTTGCGGCGCAAAGCGCAAATTCTCAGCCTGCGTCCCGATGTCAATGTTGTGCCCATCCGCGGCAATATCGGTCCCCGTCTGGCCCGCATTGACGGCGAGGATGGGCTTGATGCGGTCATTCTGGCCCATGCGGGCCTGCAACGGCTCAATATGGCCGCCGACAAGGCCGAGGTGATGGCCCCGGAAGTGTTCCCCTATGCAGTAGGCCAAGGCGCACTCGGCATCGAGGCACGCGCCGAAGACACCCAAATCCTCGCTATGCTCAAGGACATTGAATGTCCAAAGGCCCGCGCCGAGGTCGATTGCGAACGGGCCATGCTGCATGCTTTGGGGGCGGGTTGCAGCCTGCCGGTCGGCGTCAATGCGGAATGGAAAGACGGCAATCTGGTGCTGACGGGACAGGTGACCTCGCTCAATGGCGAAGAATGCGTCACCGCCGTGGAGACCGCCTCACCCGATGCCGCGACCGATCTGGGCATCCGCACCGCAGAGGTGATCCGCCAGCGCGGCGGTGTCAAAATCCTCGAACACTCCTACAAGAGTTTCTGCGGCCACTACAAATTCATCAACTAAAACGGCCATAAGGCCTGATGCAGGCCTGCCCCAAGCGTCAACGGTTGGCCTCAAGACCTTGCGCGAAATGGGCGATGGCCGTAGAGATGGCCTGTTTGGTAAAGGCCAGATCCCCGTCGGAATGCACCGAAGACACATACATCAGGCCGCGAGGCAGGGTGTAGATGCCCTGTTGCAGCAGCTTCGAGGTGAGACACAGGATCAGCGACCGGTCGACCTTGGCCAGATCGGCCATGCCGTCCATCTGGGTGACACCGGCGAATAATTGCACGCAAGGCCCGACATTCTGGGCAAAGACCGGTGTGCCATGCGCCCGGGCCTCGGCATTGACATGGGCGGCAATCGCATTGCCGATCCGGTCGATGCGCGGATAAAGGGTAGCCTGCTCGGCCTTCAGCGTTTCCAGACAGGAAATGCCCGCCCCGAGCGACACCGGATTGCCGTTGAATGTGCCGCGATGCAGCAAGCGGCCCGAGGCGATCACCTGCATCACCTCGCGTTGCCCCGATACCGCACCGATCGGCAAACCCGCCCCCAAAGCCTTGCCAAGCACGCTGAGATCGGGTGTCACGCCATAGCGTTGCTGGGCGCCACCCAGCGCGAGCCGGAAACCGGTAATCACCTCGTCAAAAATCAGCACAATCCCCAGGCGGCGGGTGATGTCGCGCAGGACCTGCAAAAATCCTTCGGGTGGGGCGAAACAGCCGGCATTGATGGCGGCGGGCTCGACGATCACCGCCGCAAAGCGGGTATCAAGCCGTTCGGACAGACCTTCCAGTGTCCCCCAATCGAACAACTCGACCGACTGCGAGGCATCGGGGTCTTGCCCGATGGTCGCC
This sequence comes from Hyphomicrobiales bacterium, assembly GCA_947447895.1. Lineage (GTDB taxonomy): Bacteria > Pseudomonadota > Alphaproteobacteria > Rhizobiales > Beijerinckiaceae > CAIYZJ01. The sequence goes on along the minus strand of CANFLM010000007.1, from coordinate 59,544 downwards.
GCCCCGTCATTGCCGATGCTGTTGGCAATATGAAGATTGTCGAACCAGCCGTGATAATTGGCGCGGAATTTGGCGATGGCATTGCGTTCGGTCGCCGCCCGCGCGACCCGCAAAGCAAGCTGGATCGCCTCCGAACCCGAACTGACAAAGGCACTTTGTGCGCCCGATGGCACCAGTTCGGCAATCAGATCGGCCAGACGGGCTTCCCCGCGATGAATCGAGGCCGTGCGCAGGCCTTTTGACAATTCGCGCTGGACGGCCTCCAGCACCGGCTTCGGCGTATGCCCCAACAGCAACGGGCCGTAGCCCAGGCTGTAATCCAGATAGGTGTTGCCGTCGACATCGGTGACATGCACGCCCTCGGCATGGTCAATCACAACCGGAAACGGCAGTTGCGAGGCCCGCGGGGTCGAGGACACGCCATAGGCGAGGTGGTTGACCGCATGGGCCCGATAGCTTTTGGACTGCGAAAAGATATGTCTGTCATAGATTTCAAGCGGCTGTGACGAATGCTGTTTGACGTCCACTGCAATGCCCTTTTCAAGCCCCGTGACGGCGGGACAACCCCTCAACTTGCCTCACAAGACACTAATGTTGTATCAAAGGTCTAATAATAATACAATTATGGAAACGGGATCGTCACAAGGGATGGTAGGGAGGTGGTTTGAGGGACATTCCCATCCCATGTTGCGTTGTGTGTCCTGTGTTCCATTCTTGTCATGCCCATGCCCGATCGACCGGCAGGATTGGTCCAAGTATGCAATTGTATTCGTTCTTGTTAATCTCCATAGATGACATCTGTTCGGATGGGACAAAGCTGTAGTGACGATGCACGATCGATGCGGAATATCCAACCAGGGTTCGACGTAACGGCAAGCCAATAGACTTCACAATCTTCGGGAGCAGATTTCAGACGATGACCACCAGAACGATGCCACCCCTTCCAGCGTCCTCCCCGGGGACAACAAGCTATGTGCGTGGATCGGATGTCGTCCCCCTGTATCACCGCGTCTATGTGATCTTGTTGCAGAAATTGACTGACGGGTCCTATCCGGTCGGTCAAGCCATGCCGAGCGAGGACGAATTGGCGGCAGGCTTCAATGTCTCGCGTGTCACCATCCGCAAGGCGATGGAACGGCTCGAGCATGAAGGCCGCATTGTCCGCCAGCGTGGCCGCGGCACATTTCCGCTGGCCCTGCAACCAAGCGCGCAGGAGCACGAAAACCGCTTCATGCGCAGCCAGATTTCGCTGGCCCAGAAAACCAACATTACCCTGCTCGATTATACCTTCACCAAATTGCCTGCCCCCTGGCAAAGCCAGTTCGGGGTGGAACCTGATCAGGACGTGTTGCGCATTACCCGCATCCGCTTTGACACACGCTCGCCGATTTCCAAGACCGTCTGCTATCTCCCGTCCGAATTCGCGATCTACCTGCCCGAAGAAACCATTTCATCGCTGCCGATCTCGGCCAGCCTGACGAAAGCGGGCGTCACGCTCTCGCGTTTCAAGGAGCATATCACGGCCGTGCTGGCCGATTCCGAGACCGCCCAGCAGCTCGAGATCGATGTCGGTTCCGCCCTGCTGATGATGACGCGCTGGATCGAGGATGACAGCGGCCGGACGGTGGAATTGCTGCAAGCCCTCTACCGCCCCGATCGTTACGAATACCGCGTCGAATATCAGGGCAAGGACCAGAAAGGCGGCGCGGACTGGAAAGCCATGATCACCGACAGCCATTCCTGAAAGAGCCGACCGGAACCATACCGACGACCAACCACAACATGTTCAAACACACGAGGGGACCACGATGAAAAGTAAGTTTTTTGTGTCCGCAATGACGTCGCTTCTGCTGGCCTGTGCGCTTCCGTCTCTCGCCAGTGCGAGGGATCTGATGGTGGTCGGTTTTGGCGGCGGCTTTCAGGACAATGCGCGCAAGCATCTGTTTCAGGGCTACGCGACCGAAAAGGGCGTGAAGGTCATCGATGACGTCTATAACGGGGAGATGGCCAAGCTCTATTCCATGGTCAAATCGGGCGACATTACATTCGACGTGATCATGGTCGAAGCCCCCGAAATGGTGCGCGCCTGTGAAGACGGTGTTTTGGAAAAGCTCGACTGGACCCTGATCAACAAAGACAAATTTATCCCCGGCGGCGCCAGCACCTGTGGCGCAGGGGCTGTGGGTTGGGGTGTCAGCCTGTTCTATGATCAGGCCCGCACCCCGCAAGGACCCGCCAATTATGCGGATTTGTGGAATGTCCAGAAATTCCCGGGCAAGCGGTCCCTGCGCTCGGGTGCCAAGATGACGATGGAAATCGCGCTGATGGCCGATGGCGTGCCGATGGCCGATGTCTACAAGGTCCTGGCCACGCCCGATGGCCAGAAACGCGCCTTTGCCAAGCTCGACGAATTGAAGCCGCATATCGTGTGGTGGAAATCGGGTGCGCAGCCCCTGCAGCTGGTCGGTAGCGGCGAAGTCGCCTATGCGGTGGGCTATGTCGGCCGCACCATCAAGGCCACCGAAGGCGGAGCGAAATATCCGGTGCAATGGAACACGCTGCTGTTCTCTTTCGATTACTGGACAGTTGTGCGCAACAGCCCCAACAAGGCCGAGGCCATGAAGCTGGTCAATTACATGACCGATGAAAAGCCACTGATGAATCTGGCACAGGATTGGGCCGTATCGCCGGCCACGGCGGCTGTCGCCAACAACCCCGAAGTGGTGAAGAAAAACCCGGGCATGGTGGCCAGCCACGCCAGGGAAGGCCTGTTCATCAGCACCGATTTCTGGGTCGAGAACGGGGCTGATCTCGAAGCCAAGTTCAACGCCTGGGTTGCCAAATAAGGGCAAGCCCCAACGATTGCCCGTGGTGATGGTGACGAAACGGAACCTGCTGGCAGCGGCGCTGATTGCGCCGCTGTTGCTGCTGGTGCTTGTCAGCTTCATCGTGCCATTGGGCGCAACCCTCTATCGGGCAGTGGAGGATGCGGAAATTCCGACCATCCTGCCGCAAACCACGGCCCTGCTCAAACAATGGGATGGCGAGGCTTTGCCGTCCGAACAGGTCTATCGCAGCCTGATCACCGAATTGCGCGACGCGCAGGAACAGCAAAAAGCCGGGCCTGTCCTCAACCGCCTGAATTTCGAGGAGACCGGCCTGCGCTCGATGCTGTTGCAGGGCTTGCGGGCATCGGGCCGGTTTGCGGGCTCCACCAAAGAGGGTCTGATCGCGCTCAATCCCCGCTGGGGAGACCCGCAGTTCTGGGGTCTGGTCAAGCGCAGCACAGGGCCATGGACGCCGCTGTATTTCCTGCGCTCGGTCGATTTGAAACTCGGCCCCGACGGCGCGGTGGTCCCGACAGCGGAGGAGGAGGCTGTGTTTATCAAGCTGTTTCTCCGCACCTTCGAAATCAGCCTGACCGTCACTCTGATCTGTGCCGTGCTGGCCTATCCGATCGCCTATACGCTGTCGATCCTGCCGCAGGTCTGGACCAATATCGGCATCATGCTGGTGCTGATCCCGTTCTGGACCTCCATTCTGGTGCGCACCACCGCATGGTTCATCATCCTGCAGCGTGAAGGCCCGATCAATGCGCTGCTGATCTCGCTGCATCTGGTGGACCAGCCTGTGACGATGATTTTCACCCGCTTTGCGGTCTATCTCGCCATGGTGCATGTGCTGCTGCCTTTTGCCATTTTGCCGCTCTACAGCGTCATGAAAGGCATCAAGCCCGATTATATGCGGGCGGCGGCCTCGCTGGGTGCGCCGGGCTGGCGGCGGTTTCTGCGCATCTATCTGCCGCTCAGCATGCCCGGCGTTGCCGCCGGAGCCATGATGGTGTTCATGCTGTCAGTCGGCTTCTATATCACGCCGGCTCTGGTCGGCGGGTCGGGCGACCAGATGATCAGCTATTTCATCGCCTTTTTCACCAATACATCGGTCAATTGGGGCATTGCTGCCGCTTTGGCGGCCTTGCTGATGGGAATGACGGGGGTTCTGGTGGCCATTGCCTGGCTGCTGGTTCCCGGTTTCCGGGCAGGCGGGGTCAGGGTTTAGCCATGACCGCAATCCCGATCCCGCACATCCGACAGCGGCCCTCGACCGGACGCCTGCTGCTCTACGCCGCGACAAGCCTGTTGCTGGTGTTTCTGGTCGCCCCCATTCTGGTGGTGTTTCCGCTGTCGCTGTCCTCGGGCGAATTGCTGGTCTTGCCGACACCGGGCTATTCATGGCGATGGTATGCGGATTTTTTCACCTCGCAACGCTGGCTGCTGGCCACCTATAACAGCTTTGTCGTCGGCATCCTGACCACGCTGATTGCCACCACGCTCGGCACACTGGCCTCGATCGGGCTCTATCTCGGACGCTTTCGCGGCAAGGCTTTCGTGCTGGCTGTTCTCTCCCTGCCGATGGTGACGCCGGTGATTGTCACCGCCATTGCCTTGTATTTCTCGCTCTCGGCGGTCGGACTGGGCAGCACACTGACAGGGTTGGTGCTGGCCCATACGGTGCTGTCGGTGCCCTATGTGCTCTTGACCGTGCTGGCCTCGTTGCAGGCCTTCGACCCCAACCTGTTGCGCGCCGCGGCCAGCCTCGGAGCCTCTCCGCTGCAAAGCTTCTACCGGGTCGTTCTGCCGCTGATCATGCCGGCGGTGGCCACCGGTGCGCTGTTCGCCTTTGCCACATCCTTCGACGAACTGATTGTCGCGCTGTTCATCGCCAGCCCCGATCAATTCACTTTGCCGCGCCAGATGTATGCGGGCATCCGCGAATTTTTGAGCCCGACGATTGCGGCGGCAGCGGTTCTGATCATCCTGCTGTCGGTTGTGTTGCTGATGATCAATGAAACCATCCGCAAACGCGCCATCCGGCACACTCTCCCTCCCACAGACCGCACGCCATGAGGAGCACGATGTCCGATCCGATTGTCGTCTTTGACCAGATCACCAAAAGCTATGACGGGATCACCACCGTCGTGCATGGACTGGATTTGACCATCGAGCGCGGCGAATTTGTGACGCTGCTCGGCCCGTCGGGGTCAGGCAAAACCACAACATTGATGATGCTGGCCGGTTTCGAGGATCCGTCGGGCGGCACGATCAGTCTGGACGGACGCCTGCTCAACCATGTCCCGGCCCATCAACGCGGCATCGGCGTGGTGTTCCAGAACTATGCCCTGTTCCCGCATATGAGCGTGGCCGGCAATCTGTCCTTTCCGCTCGAAATGCAGGGGATGGGCCGGGCCGAGCGCGAACAGCGCATCAAGGCCGCGCTCGACATGGTCAAACTCGGGCCTTTGGGCGAGCGCAAACCCTCGGAACTGTCAGGCGGCCAGCAACAGCGCGTCGCCCTGGCCCGCGCATTGGTGTTCCAGCCCAAGCTGGTGCTGATGGACGAGCCGCTGGGCGCCCTCGACAAGCAATTGCGCGAGCATATGCAGATCGAGATCAAACACATCCACGAGCAGCTTGGGGTCACCGTGGTCTACGTCACCCATGACCAGAGCGAAGCGCTGACCATGTCGGACCGGGTGGCGGTGTTCAATCAGGGTCGCATCCAGCAGCTGGACTCCCCCGCCACCATTTACGAGGAACCCGCCAATGCCTTCGTCGCCTCGTTTATCGGCGAGAACAACCGGCTTGCCGGCACCATCGTTTCGCGCGATGCCCGCTATTGCCGGATGATGCTGGCGGACGGCACCCCTATCGAGGCCCGGGTGGCAGGCGATCTCGCCGTCGGCTCGAAAGCGGTGCTGTCACTGCGGCCCGAGCGGGTGATGGTGGGAGCAGGCGCAACCGGGACCAATGCCTTCCAAGCGCGGATCGAGGAGCTGATCTATTTCGGCGACCACACCAGGCTGCGCCTGTCGCTGGGCGGTTCCTCGGCCTTCATGGCGCGCACCAGTTTCAAGGATAGCCTCAGCGATCTGCAACGCGGCGCATCGGTTCCGGTCTCATGGAGCCGCGAATGCGGCCGCGCTTTGCCGTTCATGGAGCAGGAATGAATGTTTTGGAGAATATGACGGTGGGAACCCCGAACAGCACCAGCCTCTCGACACAGGTTATCGTTACAGGCGCGGGCCCCGTCGGGCTGGTTGCCGCCCTCACCCTCGCGCAAGCGGGGGTCAAGGTCGTGTTGCTGGAAAAGCGCGACGGCCTCAACACCGCCTCCAAAGCCTCGACCTTCCACCCGCCGACCCTTGAAGTCATTGACGATCTCGGTGCTATAGAGCCCTTGTTGAGCCAAGGCGAACTGGTCCACCGCATCCAGTACCGCAACAATGACGGCCCCTTTGCCGAATTTGCCTTGGCCGATCTGGCCGGCCGCACCCGCTATCCGTTTCGCCTGCATCTCGAACAATCCAAGCTGACGCCCACATTGCTTGCCAAATTCCGGGCGCTGCCGAACACCACCACGCTGTTCGAAGCGGACGTGCACGGCATCGAACAGACCGGCGACAGCATTACCGCCATTGCCAGCCATCACGGCCAGGAGTGCCGCATCACCGGCAGCTATCTGCTGGGCACCGACGGGGCCAACAGCGCGGTGCGGCAGGCTCTGGGCCTTGCCTTTGACGGCACGGTCTATCCCACCAAAATCCTGCGGGTCATGACCACCGACGATCTCGATGCCATCCTGCCGAATATCGCGCCCATCACCTATCTGTTCAACGGCTCCAGATCGCTGAGCTTTCTCAAAATGCCCGATTGCTGGCGCATCATCATCCGCGTGTCAGAAGCCGCAGCCGACGAGACGGCCTTGCAGGATGCGTGGGTCAGCGAACAGATCCAGGCCGTGATGCCGGCATGGACGCGCTTGCCGACCATTGTCGGGCGCGATGTCTATGGTGCCAGCCGCCGCATGGCCTCGGCCTTCGGGGTCGGGCGGGCCTTTCTGGCGGGCGACAGCGCCCATGTCACCAATACCAGAGGCGGCATGAACATGAATTGCGGGATCCATGATGCCGATAGCCTCGCCAGAGCCATCATCATGGCCTTGCGCGACGACCAGCCCGCACTTGTGCATGCAGCCTCCCGCAAACGCCAGCAGATCGCCGAGGAAATGCTGATCCCGCGCACCGACCGCAACATTTCCGGCGGCGAGGGCTGGCTCGACACCATCCGGCAGATCGCGGCCGACAAGCAGGCCGCCACCGACTATCTCGCCACCGCCGCCATGCTCGACATGCTCGACAGGCCCGCCCCGCAGGGAGAACGGATATGAGTGATCTTGACCAGTTGACCGCCCTGCCTGCCCTCGGGCTGATTGTGCCTCCTGCCAATCCCACCGTGGAACCGGAAATGGCCCGTCTGATGACCGAAGGCGCACGCCTGTTTGCCACCCGTCTGCCGGTCATGCCCGATACCACGCTGGTACAGCGCAACCGCGCCTATCTCGACACCTATCTGCCGGCCGCCCGATCCTTCGGCTCGCTGTCCATCAAAGCGATGATTGTCGCTCTGACGGGCCCCAGTTACCGGCTCGGACCACAAGGTGACGAGGCTTTCTGCACACAGCTAAGCCAGCAGGCGGGCGTGCCGGTTGAAACCGCCAGCAATGCCATCCGCAAAAGTTTGCAGGCGCTCGATGCCAAACGCATCTGCCTGTTTTCGCCCTATCCGCAATGGCTGACCGATGAGGCGTCCCGCTATTGGCAGGAGGCGGGCTACCAGATCACGCAGATCGTCAAAGTCTCTGAAACCTTCCGCGCCTATGAGCTCAGCACCGCAGAGGTCGAACACTCCCTGAGCGAGGTGGATATGGATTCCATTGACGCCATCGTGATGAGTGGCACCGGCATGATCACCCTGCCCGCCATTGCCAAACGGGCGAGTGTCTCCGTTCCGCCTTTCCTGTCTTCCAATATTTGCTGCGCGTGGTGGCTGATGCGCGAACAGGGGATCGCCCCCTCCTCCCTCTTTGCCCAAGCCGCCCCCCAACTGGCGGCAACCCTCGAGTAAACCAGAGCTTAAACCGCCCACACTTCTCTCATCGGCATGGACAATCCGGCAGAGAGAATGCGCTCGGCCACAAGGCGGCTTTGCGCCTCGCCAAGGCTCGGGGCGGCATAGGCGATGAATTTGTCCTCGACCTGTTGTTGCGTCAGCGGGCAGGCCTGATCCCCCCAGACGGCGTCGACCGCCTCTGTGTGCCATTGGCCACCGGCCAGCACCGAGAGGGTCGCGCCACGGCTGTTGCGACCTGTGCGGTCGGGATCGATCCTGATCTCGACCAGGGTTTCGAGACGGCGCAACAGCGGATCATCGAACAGTCCGGCGCGATAGACCTCGGCATCAAGCCGGTCGAAGGCCAATGCGGCGGCCACGCCAAAGCTGAGCGAAAATTGTGCCTGGATCGGTGTGGCCGGTTGGCGATTGCCGCAATAAATGGTGGCTTCCTCGTAAATATCCAGCGTTATGCGCTCGATCCTGTGCGGATCGAACCTGCGACGCAGGATCTGGGCAGCTGCGGCCCCATAATGCACATGGCGCACGGCCGCATAGGGTTTCAGATAGCCGTTCAGGATCTCATAATTGCCGGGGCCGACCCAATCCACAGCCTCGCGGGACAGGCCGATGCGGGCATAATCCATCAAGGCACCGTCAGGGGCTGTCACGCCTGCCAGAGCGGACCATGCGCTTTGCACGGCCAAAACGGCGGCATGTCCGAGATAGGCATTGCGGCTGGTCGCCCCTGCCTTGACCGGCAGATAGAGGCTCACCGGTACCTGACAGGCCACAATCCCGACCGCTTGCATGATCCGGTCCTGCGTCAGCCCCACACACTGGCCAACCGCGACAGCGGCCCCCAAAGCGGGCCAGTTGCCATCCACATGCATGCCCGGCTTGATCCGCAAGGCACGGCCCATCCGCACACCCACCTCATAGCCGACAATCAGGGCTTCCAGCATCTCGCCCAAGGTCTTGTCGCGGCATAGAGGATACAGGGCCGCCAAAGCCGCCAGCGCGGGGCGGCCATGGGCACCGGCATGGCCCTCGCAGGCCTCGTCCCAGCAGGACGCATAGGCGAAGAGCTGGGCGGCTGACAGCACCGACAGGCCAGCCACATCCCCCAACCGCACCGGCCCTGCATCCTGGGCGGCCAACACCTGTCCGATGTCGCTCACTGTATCGGCCCGCAAACCGGCCAGCACGCAGCCATAGGTATCCAGCACTATCCAGCGGGCGCGTTGCTGCACCCGCTGATCGGTCAACGGGCGGGCCTGTTCCAGCCATGCCAGCACATCCCGCACATGGTCCGATGACAGTTCGATCATGAGCCCTCCTGACACCAACGCTTTGTTGAGTGTGGCCACCCCGGCGCGCGGTTGCAAGCGGCCAATAAAAAAGCGGGGACCCGAAGGCTCCCCGCTTCAACCGGCTGGACGGTCATCACTGGGCTGTCATGCCGCCATCAATGGTGAGGATCGAGCCGGTCGCGAATGAGCTTTCATCGGAGGCCAGAAACAGAATGCCATTGGCAATTTCTTCCGGCGTGCCGAGACGGCCCATCGGCTGGCGGGCTTCCAGCCCCTGCCGGATCGCCACCGGATCAGCCGCCTTGGCGAGAATTTCGGTATAATAGGGCGTATCGATCGTGCCCGGCGCAATCGCATTGCAGCGGATATGGCTTGCGACATAATCGAGCGCGATCGAGCGGGTCATTGCCGCCACCGCGCCTTTGGAGGCCACATAGGCGGCGCGGTTGCGGATGCCCACGGCGGCAACCACCGAGGCCACATTGACGATGGTCCCGCCACCGTTTTTCTGCATCTGCTTGATGGCATGCTTGCAGCACAGGAACACGCCACGCACATTGACGCCCATCAGGGCTTCCCAATCCTCGTCAGAGGTTTCCGACAGCGAGCCGGCGATGCCGTATCCGGCATTGTTGACGATCACATCCAGCCGGCCATAGGCAGCAACCGTGGCCTGGATCATCGCGGCGACACTGTCGGCATGGGACACATCGCATTGCACGGCAAGCGCCTTGCCGCCCTTCTGGACCAGGGCTGCCACCGCCTTGTTGGCCGCGGCGAGATCGCGATCGGCAATCACCACTTTAGCCCCCTCGCGGGCAAAAACCTCGCAAGTGGCCAGACCGATGCCCGAGGCACCCCCTGTGACGATACAGATTTTATCGGAAAGACGCATGGCTATCCTCTTTTATGCTGTGTAATCAATGGCTTACTGTGGAAACGGCTCAGGGGTTCTTGACCCAGCGCAGGATGTGCTGGGCCACCGCCACCATCACACCATGCTGGTTCTTGACCTCGATATTGGCCACCGACCGCCGCTTGACCGGATCAACCTCGGCAATCGTATAGGTCAGGAACACCGTATCACCGAACGGCACACCGGCCAGCATGCGGATGCGGTCATAGCCTGCCGATACCGGCGTTTCGCCGCCCTCGGTGCCGTTGCACTGCTCGATCATTTTGGTCGAACAGGTCGACATGAAACCGACCATCAGCGCACCATGGGCGATGCGGCGGCCATAGGCCGACTTTTTCATGAATTCCTCATCGACATGATTGCCGGAAAAATCGCCGGTAATGCCCGCAAATCCGTACACATCGGATTCGCTCACCGTCTTGGAGAAGGACACGCTATCGCCCACCTTCACATAGAAATCACTCATCTCGTCCTCCGGCTTTTCTGGTTATGGTGTTGATCAGGCGATCACTTTGCTGTCTTTCAGCGCGGCAATGCGCTGCTGCGAGAAGCCAAGGTCTTGCAAGATGGTCTCGGTCTGCGCCCCCAATGGCTGGGGCGGCAACGCGATTTCGGCGGCTTGGCCATCATAGCGCAGGGGGTGATTGAGGAAGGTCAGCTTGTCCTTGTTGGGTCCGGCCCCTTCCACTGTGACAAAGCAATCCTGATGGATCACCTGCGGATCATTGAGAATATCCTCATAGTCGTTGACCGAGGCATGCCAGACGCCGCGCGGCTCCATCACCGCCATCCATTCGGCATTGGTCTTTTTGGCGACCGCCGTGCTGACAATGGCGGCCAGCTCGGCCCGTCGTGTCCAGGGATCGTCGCCGGTAAAGCCCGCGATCAAGGGCTCCTCCAGCACTTCGGCCAGCAGATCCGCCGCCGACAGCGAGATCGCCAGATGGCCGTCGCGCGTGGCATAGACACCATAAGGAGCGGGATAATACCATCCAGCAACATGGCCGGGCGCGCGGATCGAGTCCGGCTTTTTCGGCATGTTGAGCCAGGCGGTGAGCGGTTCGGCCTGCAGATCCAGCACCGACTGCATCAGATTGGCATCAACGCGGCAGCCCTCGCCCGTCCGTCCCCGCCTTACCAGAGCCGCCAGAATCCCCATGGCGAACAAGGCCGCCCCGTGATGGTCCCCCGCCGACACGCCGACAGGACGCGGACCGGTCTCCTCACCGCCCGTAATGGCCATCAGGCCGAACAGGGCCTGAACCAGCAAATCCTGACCCGGCTTTTCCAGATAGGGCCCATCAGGACCGTAGCCGGTGGCCGATCCGTAAATCAGCGAGGGTTTGCGCTTGCGCAGGGTCTCGCAACCCAGACCGAGCCGTTCCATGACACCGGGACGGAAATTTTCCATCACCACATCGGCCGTATCGATCAGTTGCAAGGCGATCTCGCGGGCCTCGTCCTGCCGTAAATCCAGTGCGATGGAACGCTTGTTGCGGTTGCCGCACAAAAACAGCATGCTCTGCTCGTCGCGGAAGGCATTGGCCCCGCTCCAATGGCGTTGCCATGCGCCGCCAACGGTTTCAACCGCAATGACATCAGCCCCCATATCGGCAAGATGCTGCACCCCGACCGGCCCCAACAAAAAATGGTTGAAGCTGATGATCCGCGTGCCTTTCAACAGGTCGAGCATAGGCATCTCCAAAAATCACAGGCCGGCACAAAGCTTCGGGTGATCGTGGTTGAACACAGAAGTCGGATGGTGTGTCGTCCTCAGCCCTTATTCGGCAGCGATGCGGTCTTTCAGCAAACCGGCACTTTCCAGAGCCCGGCGCAAGGAGGCCAGTTCGGTATCGCGCAGCTTCATCAGAGGCGGACGCACCACAGCCCGGTCGAGCAAGCCCTGCATCACCAGACATTCCTTCATGCGGTTATGCATATCTAGGAACGGCTCGGCATAGAATGCCTGCTGCATCGGATAGAGTTGGTCATTGATGCTCTGGGCCAAGGCCAGATCACCCGATTTAATGGCATTGAACAGGGCCACCTGTTGCGCGGCCACCACACTGCCCGCGCCCGACAACAGGCCGTCAGCCCCCATGCTCAACGAGGCCATCAGCCAGGCACTATGGGTGGTCAGCACGGTGACAGGTCGTGACAGGCCCTGCAGGGTGCGGATATGCTTTTCATGCAGCATCGGATTGGCACACCAATCCTTGATCGCACGGATTGTCGGCACATCCTCGATCAGGCGCATCATGGTCTCGAACGGATAGCCCAAGCCGGTCGACATCGGATACTGGAACAGGATCATCGGGAGATCGGTGGCGTCGGCCAGCATCTTGTAGTGGACCTGCGCCATTTCGGGCCGCAACTGGCCTCCCATCGACATGCTGTTGGGCGGGAAGACGAGCAGGCAGGACGCGCCTTCCTGTTCGGCCATTTTGGCGATCCGCACCGCTTCCAGCGTGCCATCGGCATAGACGCCGTTGATCAGCGGGATCTTGTCCCCCACCTCTGCCATCGAGACCGAGAGGATACGCTGCTGCTCCTCGAAGGTGCAGGCATGGACTTCGGAGGCATGGCCGTTGACCGTGATGGCATTGAGACCCGGCACTGCCGCGACATGGCGCAGATGGCGGGCAGTTTCCTTTTCATTGATCGAATAATCATCATTGAACGCCAGCAAAGTGGCAGGAATAACACCGCGCGGGCTATAATTCTTAAAACGGCTCATCATCATCACTCCGATTGATTTGGATAATCCTGACACCAATGCCAGGGCGGCGCAAGCAGAAATGTAATCTATTACATTTTTATCGTCCGCTGAATCAACCTGGTTTATGAATGGCTGAAGCGGGGCTTTTCCTTGGCAAAAAAGGCGCGCACACCCTCCTTGCAATCGTGCGAGGTAAACGCCTTTTCGCTCAGGGGCAAAGAGGCATAGACAGCCGATTTCTCGTCCATGTCAAAGCTCATATTGGCAGACGCCTTGCACAGTTGCAGGGCAATATTGGGCTGTTCGGCAATGGTGTGCGCCAAAGCAACCGCTTGCTCAAGCGCTTGACCTTTCGGGGCAATTTCATTGATCAGCCCCCATTGATGGGCTTCCTCGACCGTGACCGGCTCGCCGGTGAACATCATTTTCTTGGCGCGGCTCTCGCCGATCCGGCGGGTCATGCGCACCGTGCCGCCGCTTCCGGGAAACACACCCAGTTTGATCTCGGGCAAAGCAATCTTGCCGCCTTGTTCCGCAATCAGCATGTCGCAACACAAGGCCATTTCCAACCCGCCGCCATAGGCCAACCCGTTCAATGCGGCGATGGTCGGCTTCGGAAACTCGCGGATGGCTCCGAAAGCGTCATTCTCCATCTTGAGCTTTTTCGGCACCACGGCACCGGCAGCCATCATTTCAGGGAACTCGTTGAGATCGGATCCGACACAAAAAGCCTTGTGGCCACTGCCGGTCAGCACCAGCACCCGCACGTCCGGATTGGTCGCAAGCCCTTGAATTGTCTCATAAAGTAGGCGCGACAGGCTTAGTGTCACCAGATTGAGGGGCGGGTTATTCAACGTGACCACCGCGACACCATTCTCAATCTGCGTCAGAAGAAGATTGCCCATTGTTTTGCTACTCCTTTGTCCCGGCTGGTCAAGCCCGGCGATCCGTTTGATCCGATCATGCCCTTGGCCAAGCAGATCGCCAAGCAAAATGTCGTAATCGTTTACATTTTCTGTTTATAGCCGCATCTGGCCGGGGATGACGGGGCTCATCGGTTACTTGCGCTTTGCCGTGGTTTTGCGCACCACCAGCCGCGTTTCCAATTCAACCTGATCGTAGCGGGGCTCGTTGGCCACACAGGCCAGCAGGTAATCCGCCGCATTCTGCCCCATCTGGGCCACCGGCACCTGCAAGGTCGTCAAAGGCGGATCGAGATGGGCGGCAAATTCCATATCGTCGAACCCGACAATCGACACCTGCTCGGGCACCGCGATGCCTTGCGCCTTGCATTCGACCAGCGCGCCGAAGGCCAGCACATCGCTGCCTGTCAGCACCGCTGTGGGAGGACGCGGCAAACGCAACAGCTGCCGCATGGCATGGCGGCCGCCATCAATCGTATAGCGGCTTTCAAACACATAATCCGGGTTGAGCACCAGGCCGCGTGCCGCAATGGCCTGGCGGACGCCTTCAAGCCGCTCGGTGGCGCGATCGTTGTTTTTGGTAACCCCGACAATCACCGCCACATCCTGATGGCCAAGATCCATCACGAAATCAGCCATCTGCCGCGTGGCCAGGGCATTGTCGAACCCTACGCAAGGGTATCCGCTTTCGGGCGAATAGGTGTAGGTGTTTATGAACGGAATTTTCTTGCGCTCGAGCAGGTCGTAAAGCTCGGGCGAATGGGCGTGGCCCACCAATACAAGGGCTTCCGCGCCGTGTTCGATCAGCGCATTGACATGGAGCAGCTCTGTATCGGGTGAAAAATCGGTCTGGCCGACCACCAGCAGATAGCCCTTTTCCGACAAGCGCCGCTGCAAGGCGTCGATCATGGCGGCATAGATCGCCTGGTTGAGCGTCGGCACCAAAGCGCCGAACAGCCGGTTGGATTGCGAGCGCAGGGCACGGGCGGCCGCGTTGCGGGTATAGCCCATATCCTTGATCACATCATTGACGCGCTGGCGCACATCGGGCCGCACCACTTGCGGCGTATTCATCACGCGCGAGACTGTGGCAACCGACACTTCCGCCCGCCTGGCCACATCAACCAGCCGGATATTGCCCGCATCACCCCCGATTTTCCCTTTGACCGACTTCATGCCCCTCAGCTCCCCAGCCACAGATCACCCAACCGGAACCCGTTCGGGAACGGATCGGTCGGATCCAGCACATATTGGTGGAAAGCCGTAATCCAAGCCTGACCTGCAATTTCGGGCCGGATGGCCGGCGCGCCATTGATGGTCAACTCCTCGAGGATACGGCCATAGAATTTGGTGCCGATCAGCGATTCATGCACCAGGGTCTGCCCTGGCCTCATCTGCCCCCGCGCATGCATGATCGCCATCCGCGCGCTGGTGCCGGTGCCGCAGGGCGAACGATCGATGCGGCCGGGGGACACAATCACCGCATTATGCGAATGGATTTCGGCTCCCTTATCGACAAAAGGCCCGGCAAACAGGGTTTGGTTGATGGTGTGGATCTCGGGATTTTCGGGATGGACGGCAGGGATTTGCTCGGCCGCCGCCGCTTTGATCCTTTCGCCCAACTCGACCAGATCGCGCGCTTCGTCCTTGGAGACTTTCAGGCCCAGCGACGCGCCATTGACCATCGCATAGATCATGCCGCCATAGGCGACATCGACCGTCACTGTGCCATGGCCGGGCACCTCGACAGGCAGATCGAGGCCGAACACAAAAGACGGCACATTGGCAAAGGCCACTTTCTTGACCTTGCCGTTCTCGCATTCCGCCCGCACCTTGACCAAGCCGCCCGGCGCCTCGAGTGTAAAATGGGTCACAGGCTCCTGCATCGGCAAAATACCGGTCTCCAGGATCACCGTGACCGTGCAAATCGTATTGGTGCCGGACATCGGCACATAAAAATCCGATTCCATGATGACAAAGCCGATATCGGCTTCGGGATTACTGGTCGGCAGCACCAGATTGACGCATTGGTTGATTTTGCCGCGCGGCTCGTTGAGCAATAATTGCCGCACCTGATCGCCGTGCTGCTCCAGATAGCGCATTTTGTCGAACATCGTGTGGCCCGGCACATCGACCACGCCGCCGGTAATGACCTCGTTCAACTCCCCTTCGGCATGTGCGCCGACAACCGTAATCATTCGCCCGAACCGCATTGCCTTGCTCCACTGTGCGACCTGATCCAAACTTGTCAGTAAGACATGCCTGAAATTTATTTGCAAAACAATGTAATTTTCATAATTTTCTCCCGTTTTTTATCCTGCCATCACGAAAGAAATGGCAAGATCCTTCCGAAAGCGCCATGGCGCGAAACAACCTCACATAAAAAATTCCGGATCAATGACGCTTCAGATTGACGAATTTGTTAAATTGTTCACACTATAAGCCAAGAACAGAAACAAAATTTGGGATCGGCACGGATTTGACCAGATCAGCAAACATGGTCCAATTCCGTGATCGCCTCCTTAAAGTAATCAATTACATTCTGGACAGGTGAGGAAACCGGCCGTGCTGCTCAATGGAATGAGAATCGTTAGCTTCTGCCACTTCCTCCAGGGGCCTGCGGCCATGCAATATCTGGCGGATATGGGCGCGGATATGATCAAGATCGAACCAATGCAAGGCGCCTATGAGCGACATTGGGCCGGCGCCAACCGCGCCAAGGTCAACGGGGTCAGCGCGTTCTATCTCAGCGCCAACCGCAATTCGCGCTCGATTGCCATGGACCTCAAGAAGCCCGACGCCAAGGAAATCGTGCATCGCCTGATCGACGGCGCGCATGCGGTCACCGAAAATTTCCGCCCCGGCACGCTGGACCGGCTCGGATTCGGCTATGAGGACATCAAAGCCCGCAAAGCCGATATCATCTATGCCTCGGCGTCCGGCTATGGCGCCACCGGCCCCTATGCGACCCGTCCGGGACAAGATTTGCTGATCCAGGCCATGTCGGGTCTGATTTCAACCACAGGCGGGGGCGCCCACCGCCCAACCCCGATCGGTTCGGCCATTGCCGACCAGCACGGCGCGGCGCTGTTCGCGCTCGGCATTGTCGGGGCCTATGCCAAATGGCTGACGACAGGACAGGGAACGCGGGTGGAATCCAGCCTCCTGGCATCCGGCATCGACCTGCAGACCGAGTCGCTCGTCACCTATTATGCCGTGAACGGTCAGGACAGCATGATCGACCGTGACGACCATCTCGGCACATGGTTCCACGAGGCTCCCTACGGGGTTTATGAGATCGCCGATGGGCATATCGCCATCTCGCTCAACCCGCCGGAAAAGCTCGCCCGCGCCCTTAAATCCGATGATATTGCCGCGTTAATCGGCAAAAACACCTATTTTGAACGCGATGTTTACGCAAAAGCGGTCGCAAAAGCCGTGAAAAGCTGGACTTTTGCCGCATTGAGCGAAGTCTTCGACATCGAAAAAATGTGGTACGCGCGGGTCGACAACCTCGACGACCTCGCCCGCAATCCGCAGGTCGCCTATAACGGCACCTTCATGGATTTCGACGTCAAGGGCACTCCGGTCAAGCTGGTCAACCACCCCAACCGCTATGACGGACAGGGCGCGGAAATCCGCCACATGGCCCTTTCGCAAGGTGCGCACACCAGGGACATTCTTGCCGAATGCGGCTTCAACAGTTCCGACATCGCCGGTTTCATAGCCAAAGAAGTCGTCTTTTCACCAGACAATGCCTCATAAAACCGGAGAAGCTCTGTGCTGTTTTCATTAAAAGACAAAAAAGTCCTGATTATCGGCGGCTCTTACGGCATGGGACTGGCCACCGCCGAAGCCGTGCTGGAGGCGGGCGGGCACGTCGCCATTGCCGCACGCAATCCCGAGACGCTGGCGGCAGCGGCACAATCGCTCGAAGCCAAATCGGGGGTGAGCGTGCCCTTTACTGCGCTCCGCATCGAGGACCGCGCCGCTGTGCGGGCCTTCATGGAACAACACGCCCCTTTCGACCATCTGGTGATGCCGGGCTCGACCGTCAAACCGTTCGTATATGACGAGTTGACCGAGGAAAACGCCCACGAGGCGTTCAACTCGAAATTCTGGGGGCCGTTCTGGGCAGCTTTCGATTGCCGGCCGCTGATCAGGCGCGGAGGCAGCATCGTGTTTTTCAGCGGTGTCGCCGCTGTGCGGCCTGTCAAAGGCTATACGATGGGGGCCAGCATCAACGGGGCCTTGAATGCCGTGACCCGCTCGCTGGCACTCGATTTCGGTGAACAGGGCGTGCGCGTCAACACCATCGCCTGCGGGCTGATGGATACCCCGCTCAATGATGTGCTGCACTCCCATGACAAGGCCGAGCGGATCGCCCGCATGGCCGCCCGCCTGCCGACCGGCCGCATCGGCACCGCCGAAGAAGGGGCGATGGGCGCCATGTATCTGATGTGCAACGGCTATGTCACCGCCCAGACCATCGGCATCGACGGCGGGCAGCAGGTGATGGATTGATGCCTGTCGATCTGACCGCACATGATAGCGACTGCCATGCTGGCGGGCATCGCTTGCGCGTGCGCACATTGGGTCGATGGACTGCAGATGAGCCCGTTCTGGTGTTTTTGCATGAAGGGCTCGGCAGCATCACGCAGTGGCGGGATTTTCCGCAAGCCCTGTGTGAAGCCACCGGCCTGCCGGGGCTGGTCTATGACCGCTATGGCTACGGCCAGTCGGAAGCGCTCAACGAGCCGCGCCCCGACGATTTCCTCCAACAGGAAGCCCATACCCTTGCCGATCTCCTGACGCAGTTCCGCATTGGCCAACCGGTTATTCTGGGCCACAGCGATGGCGGGACCATTGCCTTGATGGTGGCCGCTCTCTACCCCGACCGGATCAGGGCCGTTGTAACCGAAGCCGCACATGTGCTGTTCGAACCGATCACCCGACAGGGCCTGTCGGCGGTTTACGAGCGGTTCCAGACCGATCTCCAGCTGCAGGAAGGGCTGGCCCGCCACCATGGCGCCAACACCCATGCGATGGTGACGCAATGGGCACAGACCTGGTTGCGGCCAAGCCTCGCCGACTGGAGCATGCTGGACATGCTGCCCGCCATCACCTGCCCCGTGCTGGCCCTGCAGGGCTCCGATGATGACCATGGCAGCCCGCAACAGCTGCGCGACATCGGCAAAGGGGTCAGTGGTCCGGTGGACTGCGTGATGCTGGATTCATGCGGCCATGTCCCGCATTTCCAGGCCCGCGAGCGGGTCATGACCGAGATCAGCCGATTTCTGTCCCGAGTGAGGTGAGGCAAAACGATCATGGTGAAAAAACGAATTCTGGTCACGGGCTCGGGCAGCGGTATCGGCAAGGCAATTGCCAAACGTCTGGCGGGACCGGATACGGCCATCCTGCTGCATGCCCGCGAGAACCATGCGGGCTGTGAAAGAGTGCTGGCCGAGGTCCGCGCGCTCGGGGCCAAAGCCGACTATCTGCTGGCCGATCTGCGCGACAGGGAGGCTGCGGCCGGTCTGGTGGATCGTGTGGTCTCGCAATGGGGCGGCATCGACATTCTGGTCGCCAATGCCGGCTTTCCCGAAATTGCCCCGATGGGTGAATTGACCCGCGACCAGTTCGACCGCTGCTACGAGGTGATCCAGGCCGGCTTGTACGAGCTGGTCTCGCGGTCCTGGCCGTCCCTGATCCAGTCTCCGCATGGCCGCGTGATCACCATCAGCACGCTCAACGCCCATATCTTCCGGCCCAACTACCCGACCTATCCGGCCTCGGCGGCTGCCAAAGCCGGATCGGAAGCCTTTCTTCGGGCCATTGCCGTGCAACTGGCTCCCTTCGGTGTGACAGCCAATGCCGTGGTGCCCGGCCTGATCGAGAAGGACAAGGATACCGAACAGTTTTTGACCGATGAAGAAATGCAGCCGATGCTGGATCATATTCCGTTCAAACGACAGGGCAAACCCCAGGACGTCGCGGCCCTGGTCGGTTTTCTCTGCAGCGAGGAAGCAAACTATATCACCGGACAGATCATCCATGTAAATGGTGGTATTGTCTGATTTGATTTGCTGGACTGATCCTGAACCGCGACCTGAAAGCCACCTGACGTGAACCATTCAAAATCCGCCGAGCTGGGTGGTATCGCCTGTATTCTGGGTGCAACAGCCTGCTTTTCGCTGATTGATACCGTCGCCCAATTCGTGATCCTGACCGTGCCGGCCATCATGGCTCTGTGGGTGCGCTATGTGGTGCAGGCTGTGGCCACCACCGCCGTCCTGCTGCCCATGCATGGTCGTGACCTGTTCAGAACAGGCAAACCGCTGATCCAGCTGCTGCGTGGTGTTTTGGTGATCATCAGCACGACCTTGGCGTTCTATAGTCTTAAAGTGGTGCAGGTCGGCGAGTTTACCGCCATTTTGATGGTCACACCGATGCTGGTAACCTTTCTGGCGGTGACCCTTCTGGGCGAGCGCATCCACCCCCGCCAATGGCTGTTTGTGATCGGCGGCTTTATCGGCATGCTCCTGATTGTGCGCCCCGGCATGACGGGCACGGATCTGGGCGGCAGGATGGGGGACGGGATGGGCTGGGCAGCCCTGCTGCCGATCAGCTGCCTGCTGACCAGCTCGATGTTCCAATTGCTCAGCAGCCATCTCGGACGCACCGAAAAGCCCGCCACCACCCATTTCTATTCCTCATGGATCGGTCTGGCCTGCGCCAGTGTGATTGTGCCATCCCACTGGACCAGCATTGGGCCCGTTTCATTGTGGGGTTTGATGGGCGTGATGGGGATTTTCGGAGCCATTGGGCATTTCGTGCTCTCGACAGCCTATCAGCGCGCCCCGGCCTCCTCGCTGATGCCCTATCTCTATGCCCAAGTCGGCTTTGCCGTGTTGGGTGGCTATCTGGTGTTCGACCATGTGCCCGACCTGTTGGCCAGCACGGGCATTGTCATCATCACCCTGTCGGGCATTGCCAACACCTGGTACGCGATCCGCAAGAACCGCCAGAACCGCCAGAACCGCCCACAGGCGATCTAACCCCTAACTATGGGTAAATGCAGGCTTTTCCTTATGGAAAAAAGCCCTTGCCCCCTCGCGTGCGTCATTGGTGTCGAACACATCATCGCTGAGCTGCAAGGCCTTGGCGATGGCCCGGTCCTCGGGCTCGTCAGCCGCAATATCGATGGCGCGCTTGCAGGCCTGCAGTGCCTTGTTGGGCTTTTGCGCCAGCCGTTCGGCCATTTCCATGGCGACAGCCACAGCCTCGCCCTTGCTGGAGACCCGGTTGATCAGCCCCCAGGCCAGCGCGGTGGCGGGTGCAATGAAATCTCCGAAAAACATCAATTCCTTGGCACGGGCATCGCCGATCCGCTTGGTCACCCGTGCCGGACCGCCACTGCCGGGGAACCAGCCGAGATTGATTTCCGGCAGGCCCAATTTGGCATCCTCGTCGGCGACAATCAGATCGCAACAGACCGCCAGTTCCAGCCCGCCCCCCAGAGCCAGCCCGTGAATGGCCGCAATGGTCGGCTTGGGGAAATCGTCCAGCTGGCTGTAGACGCGGTTTTCATTCACGAGCTTTTGTTCGACCATAGCCCCGCGACCGGTGATGGTGTGCATTTCCTTGACGTCGGATCCCGCACAAAAGGAGCGTTGTCCGGCTCCTGTCAGCACCACTACCCGCAGGCCATCATCCTCGGCAAGTTGATCCAGCAGCGCACTGAATTGCCGGATCAGACCGACTGTGACGATGTTCATCGGCGGGTTGTTGATGACCAGTTTGGCTATGGCCCCGTGACGCTCGACAAGGATCAGATCCGGTTCCATGCCACCCCTCCCATCTGTTGCAACAATGTGATCAGTCGAAGCTTTTATCGACCCAACCGAACACGGTTTCCTGTTCGATCTTGTTGACATCGGCAGGACGGGCAAACGGCTCGGGAGCCGGATCGCCCTCTTGGCGCGGGCGGCCGATCCGCTCGAAAAACGTATCCAGCCCGCCCGGCATCATCATCACCAGAAAGGTGAAAGGCTTGTCGCTGCGATTGATGAAATGGTGGCGGCGGCCCTTGCCGATATAGACCGTCGAACCTTTCCTGAGAGGGAATTCCTCGCCATCGAGCCGGGCAAAGCCCTCGCCTTCCAGCATGAAAAACAGCTCTTCCTCGTGATCATGCACATGTTCGCGGATCATGCAGCCGGGATCGACCGTCTGCGTGCTCATCGAAAAGCTGGTGGCTCCCCCCGTGGTGGTGGAGTTCAGAATATTGCGGATATAGCCATTGGCCGGCACAGGCTGCCAGAAGGTCGGCGAAGCCTCCCAATCAATCACAAAAGCTTTGCTCTGGACTGCGTCTTGCTGCGCGGGATCGGACATGCGGGCTCCTCCGTTGGGATGGTGGCGCCCTTTGGGCACCTTGATTGTGGGTGATGCTACCCCAAGCCCCTGCCTGCGGCTAGTGACTGGAAAGCGTTGACCCGCGCAGCCAGCACCAAGCAGGGTTGCATTCCTTTGACCTCTGGCTCAGGAACCGGAACGGCTATGCAATTGCGGGATAAACAGCTCTTTCCAATCTTTGGGCTTCGTTTTGATCGAGCCCGCCAAGGCCATGAAATCGGCAAAATCCATCACCTTGTCGGGCGTGGTTGAAAAGCGGGTATCCTTGTCCTTCAAAATCGACAGCACTTCTTCGGTCGACACTTTGACCTTGGAACTTTGCACGAAAATATCGGCTGCCAGTTCGGGCTTCGAGGCAATCAGCTCATTGGCCTCCTCTTGCGCAGCCAGAAACGCCTTGATCATCTGCGGATTGGCATCGACAAAGCGTTTGGCGGCAAACACCACATCCAGAGTGATATTGCCGATCACATCGACCGAATTGACCACGCGGGTGATTTTCGGATCTTTCAGTTCCAGATAGGAGAACGGCGGCGAGGTGAAATGTGCGGTAATTTCGGTTTTGCCGCCGGTCAGGGCAATCAACCCATCGGGATGCGACAGACCCACGGTGATCGGGTCGAGCTTGTTGAAATTCTCGCGGCCGAATTCATGCGCCACCAGCATCTGCAATACCACGGCCGACAGCGATGTCTTGATTCCGGGCAGAGCGATCTTGTCGGTCGGACCGAAATCCTTCAACGATTTGATCTTGGGATTGTTGGTATTGAGATAGAGCGAGGTCGCACTCAAGCCGCTCAGCCCAATCACTTCGGAGGCGGCAATGCCACGGGCCTTGGACCAGAGGGTGATAAAGCCGGGCGCACCAATGCCGGCAATATCCAGCATGCCGGCCAGCATGGCATCATTGATGACATTGCCTCCGTCCAGAGTGACCCAATTCACCTGCACAGGCCCCAATCCGGCAGCCGCGGCATGTTTTTCCAGCAGCTTTTGCTGCTCCATCACGATCAACGGCAAATATAAAATGCCATAACCTTTGGAAATACGCACGTCTTTGGCCTCGGCCCTGGCCTGATCCATGACCGAAAGGCAGACCAGAGTGGCGCAAACCGCAAGCGCAACAGTCTGCCGGATCCAATGTTTAGGGAGCCGCTCAGACACAATGGATAAAAACATCGGTGTTCCCCCGCAAACATGCTTGATAACAGAGCCTGTCACACCCTCTCCCCGCAGGCAATCGCAAACAACACGGGTTGCGCCACGCCCCATTATCGCCTTTGATGCGTCACGATCAGTAGGGTCAAGAACAAGGATAAGACCATGAGCGCGCTCGAGACCATCAAGACCTATACAGAGGAAATGACCGCGATCCGCCGGGATTTCCATATCCACCCCGAATTGGGACTGGAAGAACACCGCACCGCCCGGATTGTTGCCCAGAAGCTCGAAAGCTGGGGCATCGAGGTGCATCGCGGTGTCGGCGTGACCGGCGTTGTCGGCGTGATCCGCAAAGGCTCCGGAGGAAAGCGGGTCGGTTTGCGCGCCGACATGGATTGCCTGCCGATGGATGAAATGACCAACCTGCCCTATCGCAGCCAGACACCGGGCAAAATGCACGCTTGCGGGCATGATGGCCACACCACCATGCTGCTGGCAGCAGCCAAATATCTCTCGCAAGCCGATTTCAACGGCACCGTGAACCTGATTTTCCAACCCGGCGAGGAAGGCATCGGCGGCGCGCTCGCCATGCTGGATGACGGACTGTTCGAGCGGTTCCCCTGTGACACGATCTATGCCCTGCACAACAGGCCGGGGCTGGAGATCGGCAAATATTGCATTTCGCCCGGTCCGTCCTCGGCCGGCGGGGCGTTTTTCGATATCAGGATCACCGGCACCGGCGCGCATGGGGCGCGGCCCGAGGTCAGCGTCGATCCGGTGCTGGTGGCGAGCCATATTGTGACGGCCCTGCAGTCCATCCTGTCGCGCAATGTCCCGCCTTCGGAAACCGCCGTGCTCAGTGTCACCCGCATCGTGGCGGGTGAGGCCTATAATGTGATCCCGGAATCAGCCAGCATTGCCGGCACCGCCCGGGCCTTCAATTCGGATGTCATGGCCAAAATCGAGGCCAATATGAAACGGATTGCCAAAGGGGTGGCCGAAGGCTTCGGGGCAAGCGCGGAGGTCGATTTCCGCGTGATCTTCGCTCCTCTGATCAATGATGCCGGTCCGACCGACATGATCGCCGATTCGGCTGCCTTGCTGGTGGGCGAGGCGAATGTGGACCGCAAGAAGCCGCCGACCATGGGCTCGGAAGACTTCAGCTTCATGATGGAAAAAGTGCCAGGTGCCTATATCCAGGTCGGCAATGGCGATTCCGCGCAGTTGCACAATCCCGCCTATGATTTCAACGATGCCTGCACCCCCTACGGGGCGGCCGTGCTGGCGACCGTGGCCGAGCGCAGCCTCAAAGCCTGAGGGGAAGAGACCACTGGCCCGAAAAGGCCAGTGGTGCTTGTTTTATAAGGGAATATGGACCTGCTGGTGGGTCGCGCCACTTTCCAGCAGGGCTTCGATCAAGGTGTGGACCTTGGCGGCTTCCGCACCGCTGCAGCGTGACGGACGGCCTTCGCGCACGGCATCAACAAAATCCTCGATCAGGGCCTGATGGGCCGCGCATGAAAACGCCATCGGATCGGCCCCGCCGCCATTGCCCGAGGCCCCTTCGGTGGTCACAACCCTTCCGTCTTTGAAATAGACGGTCAATTCTTCGGCTGCCAGAATTGCAGTGGCCTGCGTGCAGGCCAATTCGATCCGCTCCGGCTGGCCGGGATAGGACACGGTCGTGGCATCGATGGTGCCAATCGCACCGTTTCTGAATTCAACCGCCGCAGCCACCAGATCTTCTGTGTCGATCGTCCGCAATGGCGTTGTCTTGACCATGGCAGCGACCTTGGCAATCGGACCGGCCAGGCTCATGAACAGATCGAGCGTATGGATAGCCTGGGTCAGCAACACACCACCGCCATCACGCGCTTTCATGCCGCGCCCCGGCTCGGCATAATATTCGGGCGACCGCCACCAGCGGACCGAGGCCGAACCGGACACCAATTCGCCGAGCGCCCCGCTGTCCAGCATCTCGCGCAAGGCAATCGACGCGGCCCTGAAGCGGAACTGGAACACCACGCCGAAATTCAATCCGGCCTGCTCCATCAGAGCGACCGATTGCCGGGCGCGCTCGGCCGTGACATCGAGCGGCTTTTCCAGCAACACATGCTTGCCCGCTTTGGCACAGGCTGCCACCAACTCGTGATGCGACCAGGGCGGGGTCAGGATCAGCACCATATCGACCTTCGGGTCGGACAGGACCTGATCCAGCGACGAGGCCATCGGCAGATCGGGATGCTGCTTTGAAAAGGCCGCGCGCCGGCTTTCCGAGGGGGCAAAGCAATGCACGATCGACACTTTTTGGGACAGGTTGCGCAGGGCTTCGACATGCGGCTTATGCGCCATGCTCAAACCGATAATGGCTAATCCGAGCGGTTTTGTCACAGTCAGGCCTTTTCTGAGTGGGAAATACGATCAATCGCCTCGATCGCCGTCAGCAGGCTCATGCCCGTGTGGTAGCCGGGATCGAGATCGGGGGTGGAGGGCACAAAATCAATCGGACCCTCGGAGGTTTTGGTCTGGTAGGCAATGGCGGGCGATGTCTGCCAGTAGCCGTTGAAAAACGCCTCATGCGCCTGTTGCCAGATCGCCAACAAGGCTGTGTCCTGCCCGTGCTCGAAGCCGAGGGCTGCCGCGCGGATGGTTTCGGCCAGCGACCACCACGGAAAATAGGGCGACAGGCTCTCCCCTGTCACGCTATCAACCTTCAAGCGGATGCCGGGAGGAGAAAAGCCGAGCGCGAAGTGGTTTTTCAGCAGGTCTTGCAAACTGGCAAGCGTGGCGGCGTCGGCATCATCACCCAGAAATTCCAGCCCGAAGCCCGAAAATTCGAGCGCATGACCGGGATTACAGACGGGATGGCCGGGAAGATCGAGCAGAACAGGGGCCGATACCGCCGCACTCATCGCCTGATGGGTGCCGAGAATATGGGCGATGAAACGGTTGCCGAAACCGGCCTCGGCGCCGAGCCCGAAGCGTTTGAGCATGGCGGCCCCGCCGATCATGATCATGCGCGGACCATAATCACCGGGCTCTTTGGCCACGGCCACGGAATCGAGCCTTTGGCGTTCATTGCTGATGAAGCGATTGGCTTCGATATCGGCAACGATGGCGTGCAAAGCCTGAAGATAGGCTGGAACTTTGGCACGGTCATAGCGCAAAGCGGCAGACAACAAGCCCTTGACGATAAAGATATCGGAAAAGGTTGAAATATTCGGCTCCACCGATTGCGGGTGCAACTGCCCGTCGGCGTCGGGATAGACAGGTTGAAAGGCCTCGTCATAGGCAAAGAAGCCCTTGCCGGTGCGGGCATACACCTGAGACAGCGCGTCGAAGAGGCGCCGGCCGGCCTGATCGAGCTTGCCGGCAAAGACGGCATCCTCGTGATCGAAAAACGAGGCATGGGTGACCAGAGCCTCGAGGCCGCGCCCCTGGATCCAGCCGAGAATGGTCTGCGGGCCTTTCCAGCCATCGGCGGGGGTAAAATCGCGCCCCGTGATGTGGTTCATCTTGGTGTTGAGAAAGGCGCCGCGCAAGGCGGGACGGTCCAGCATCCAATCCAGCGTGCCGCGATTGGCCGTTACATAGACCCTGCGCCAATCAGCGAGCTGCGCCTCCACACCCGTATGGTCCATCAGGCAGCTCCGTTTCAGAAAGCGGTGGTCAGATCAAGCTCGTCGGCAAAATGACAGCGCACGAAATGTCCGGGGCTCGGTTCGCGCAAAGCAGGCGCTTCGACCTTGCAACGCTCGGTGGCAAAACGGCAGCGCGGATGGAAATAACAACCGCTTGGCGGATTGGCAGGACTTGGCACTTCGCCCTTCAGAGTCACCTCGCCGACAGGTATACGCGGATCGGGCACCGGCACGGCCCGCATCAGAGCCGAGGTATAGGGATGGCGCGGACGGCTGAACAGGGTTTTGGTCGGAGCCAGCTCGACCAGCTGGCCGACATACATCACCGCCACGCGATCGGAAATATGGCGGACCACCGAGAGGTCATGCGCGACGAACAGAAAGGTCAGGCCAAGCCGCTTCTGCAATTCCAGCAACAGATTGAGCACCTGCGCCTGCACCGAGACATCCAGTGCCGAAACCGGTTCGTCGGCCACCACAAGGCGCGGATTGGTCGACAGGGCTCTGGCAATGCCGATGCGCTGGCGTTGACCGCCGCTGAAGGCATGGGGAAACCGGTGCATGAATTCGGGCCGCAAACCAACCAGCTTCAGCAACTCGGCGACCCGATCGGTGCGCTCGGCACGGTTGGTCATGCCATTGACCAGCAAAGGCTCGCCGACATTGTCGAACAGGGTCATGCGCGGATTGAGCGAGCCGAACGGATCCTGGAAAATCATCTGGATTTCAGCCCGCAATGGCTGCAATTCCTCGCGCGTCAGCTTGGCGAGATCCACAATCTCGTCATTCTTGCGCCGGAACAGGATCTGCCCCGAGGTCGGATCGACAGCGCGCAGGATGCAGCGCGAGGTCGTGGTTTTCCCGCAGCCGCTTTCGCCCACCAGACCCAGCGTTTCGCCTTCGAACACATCGAAACTGACATCATCGACCGCGCGGACATGGCCGACGGTTTTATTGAACACGCCTGCGGTAATCGGAAAGAACTTCCGCAAATCGCGGATCTGCAAAAGCGGCTGTTTGGTATCCACCGAGTGTGAGGCCGTCATTGTGTGTCCGAACTGTCGTGATGGAGAAAGCAACTGACCGACTGGCCCTGATCCACCGGCTGAAGGCTGGGCACACGGGCCGCACATTCGGGTCCTTTGCGCTCGTCGCAACGGGGATGGTAGGGACAGCCCGACGGGCGGTTGAAGGGATGCGGCAGGGTGCCGGCAATGGTGGGCAGGGCCACCTGCGTCTCGCCGACAATGCTCGGGATCGAGCGCAGCAAAGCGCGGGTATAGGGATGTTTGGGCGCGTGGAAAATGGCATCCACCGGCCCCTGCTCCGCCACGCGGCCGAGATACATTACCACCACCGAATTGGCCATTTGCGCGATCACGCCGAGATCATGGGTGATGAAGATGATGGCCGTGCCGTATTTGCGTTGCAACTCGCGCAACAGGGCCAGCACCTGCGCCTGTGTGGTCACATCAATCGCTGTGGTCGGCTCGTCGGCAATCAACAGACGCGGCTTGCACGACAGGGCCATGGCAATCATGGCGCGCTGGCGCAAACCGCCCGACAGCTGCCATGAATAGGCATCGACACGCTGGTCGGGCATCGAAATACCGACGTCACGGAACAATTCCACCACGATCTCGCGGGCCTCGGCGCGGCTCAAACCGCTGCCATCGGGCCGCCATTGGCGGTGATGCAACTGGATCGCCTCGATGATCTGGTCCCCCACCGTATGCACGGGGCTGAACGCCGCCATCGGCTCTTGCGGGATCAGCGCAATCTCGGCACCGCGGATGGCCCGCATTTGCGGACCGCGTTTGGCCAGTTTGGTCAGGTCGACCACTGTCTCGCCCTGCCCGTTGGGCCCGCTCATCCGGTAGAGGATCTCGCCCTGTTTGATCCGCCCGGGCTCGTCCACCAATTGCAGGATCGAACGCATCGTGACGCTTTTGCCGCAGCCGCTTTCGCCGACAATACCGACCACCTGGCCGGGCAGCACATCGAAACTCACGCCATCAACCGCCCGCACCGAGCCTTCATCAAGGCCGAATGTGACATGCAGATCGCGCACCGAGAGCAATGGAGCCGTCATGATGATCTCACTTGCTGTAGGGATCAGAGGCGTCGCGCAGACCATCGCCGACCAGATTGAAGGCCAGCACCGCCACGATCACCAACAGGCCCGGAATGAGCAACCAGGGCGCAAGCGCCAGGGTCTGGATATTTTGTGCCTCTTGCAACAGCACGCCCCAACTGATCGCGGGCGGCCTGATGCCCAGACCGAGGAAGGACAGCGAGGTCTCGTTGATGATCATGGCAGGGATCGCCAGCGAGGAGGTCGCGATAATATGGCTCAGGAAGGTCGGCACCATGTGCCGCATGATGATGCGGGCGCGCGAACAGCCCGCAAGCTCTGCCGCCAGAACAAAATCTTCCTCGCGCAAGGCCAGAAAATGCCCTCGAACCTCGCGCCCCAGCGTGGTCCAGCCAATCAGTGACAGGATGATGGTGATGGCAAAAAAGACCTGGATCGGAGTCCAATCACGCGGCAAGGCCGCCGAGAGAGCCAGCCAGACCGGAATGGTCGGCACCGATTGCAGCAATTCGATCAACCGCTGGATAAACTGGTCGATCCAGCCGCCGAAATAGCCGGAAATACCACCCAAAACGATGCCGAGAATGACACTCAACGTCACCGCCACCAGACCGATGGTCATGGAGGTCTGTGTGCCATGCATGATGCGCGACCATTGGTCGCGGCCCAGCCGGTCCGAACCGAGCAGGAAAATCCGCTGGCTCTGGTCCCGCGCCCCGATCAGATGCAGGTTGCTTTTGAAAAGGCCCAAAACCTTGTATTCGGTGCCCGCCACGAAAAAGCCGACGCGGATCTTTTGCGAAGGATCGGTGCGCCATTCCATGCGCAGCGTCACGGGATTGCGCTTGCCGACAATGGCCGGCACCCACGGGTCCAGCCGCCCCTCGTCGATAAAATTGACGCCCTGAACGGGAATGAAAGCCTGGCGCGCCTCGGTGAATTCGGGATCCTGGGTCGAGAAGAAATCGGGGCACAGCACAATGGCATAAAGCGCGATCAGAATGGCCGCACTGGCCATGGCCAGATGGTGCTTGCGGAAGCGCCACCAGACCAACGTCCAGTTCGAGGCCACCGAAATGCGTTCTTCGACCAGCGATTCAGTCTCGACGATCGGCTCAAGAGGGGTTGGATGCGGGCTGCTCATGTTATTGCCCCATCCGGATACGTGGATCGAGAACCGCCAGCAGAATATCCGACAGCAAGGTGCCGACAATCGTCAGAAAACAGTAGATCAGCAAAATCGCGCCGGCCAGATACATGTCCTGATTGACCAGGGCTCGCAGCAACAAGGGACCAATATTGGGAAGGTTCATCACGGTGGCGACAATCAGACTGCCGGAAAACAGTTGCGGCAGATACCAGCCGATGGTGCTGACCAGCGGATTGAAAGCGAGGCGTGCGGGATAGCGCAACACCACGCGCCATTCCGACATGCCTTTGGCACGCGCCGTCATCACATAGGGCTTGTTCAATTCATCCAGCAGATTGGCCCGCATCACACGCGTCAGACGCGCGGTGCCGGCAATGGCCAGCACGGTGGCCGGCAACCAGACATGTTTCAACAGATCCACAAATTTAGCCCAGCTCCAAGGCTGTCCGGCCATCTCGGCAGAAAACAGGCCCGTCACGCTGAGATCGAAATAGGAAAAGGCAACCCACATCAGCACCAGTGCCAGCATGAAATTGGGGGTAGCGACGCCGACATAATTGAACACGGTCAGCACGTAATCGAGCACCGAGCGTTGATGGGTGGCCGAATAGATACCGGCCGGAATGGCAATCAGCCATGTCAGAATAAAGCTGAACACCGCAAGCGCCAGGGTCAGCCACAACTGCTCGCCGATCAATTCGATATTGGGCCGCTGGTATTCGAGCGACAGACCGAGATCACCATGCAGGAGGGACACCATCCAGCGGTAATATTGCACGGGGATCGGCTGATCGAGGCCATATTGCTGGCGCAGGGCATCGAGCTGCTCCATGCTGACCGAAGAGCCGGATGACGCCAGCGTCGCGGCATAGGAGGTCAGAAAGTCACCGGGTGGTGCCTGCACAATCGCGAAAATCATGATCGAGAAGATCACCATCAACAGCGGCAGAAGCATCAATCGTTGGATGATGAAACGGGCCATAAAATTCTCGTATCCCGGAGGGGTGCTGCACGCGCGGCCAGAAAGACAGCGCGTGCAGGAAGGAAGACAGGTTTAGCGGGTATAGTAGAACTGTTCGGGCCGCGCATTGCCCGGCGTGCGCAGCGGCCAGTCATTGCCCAGCTGTGCAGGAACGTTCTTCATCTTGTTGTTGACCACAACAACACCCTGGATCATCGGGGTCAGGCCGACAATGCCGATTTCATAGATCTGATCCGCCCAGATTTTATAGAGTTCCTGGGCATCCTTGATCTGGCCTTCGGTGCCGACCGTGCGGGCATGGTCGATCAGCTCGATAATCTTCTTGATTTCGGCTGTCGGCTCCTGCCCTTCCTTGCCCTTGGTGTTGAACCACTGGCCATAGAGCGGGCCCAAGGTCAGGATCACCGAATTGCGGACGTCAACCTTGGCATTGCCCGTGAACGGGAAGGCCGTGGTGTCATCGTTCCAGATTTCGGTCATCAGCTCGTTGGTATCGCGCATCTTGAAGTGCAAAGCGCGTTCGCGGATCTGCACGATGGTCTTGATACCGGCCTTTTCCCAATCCTTGGCGACCAGTTGCGCCACATCGGGCCAGGCGCCGAAGGCAGGCACAACCGAGATTTCGAGGGTCGCAGGCTTGCCGTTCGGCAGCAGGCGGATGCCCTGCGCGTCACGCTTGTTCAGGCCCAGATCATCGAGCATCTTGTTGGCTTTGGCGAGGTCATATCCGGTATATTTCTTGGCATGTTCTTCGCCGGGGAAATAGGGATGCCAAGGGGCCGGCACGCCCTGACGGGCTTCACCGAGACCGAGGAACACCGATTCCTTGATCTGGTCACGGTTGACGGCATGGGACATCGCGATGCGGAAGTCCTTGGTGGCCATCAGCTTGCCCATTTCGGGATCGCCCTTATAGGTCTGGTTGAACATCACCACCGCATCGGCACCGCCGAAGGTCGGCCAGGTGATGACCTTGTATTTTCCGGCCTTTTCCTGATCCTTGAACACCGGATAGTTGTTCATCTGGATATGGCGTTCCTGGATGTCGAAATCGCCGGCAATCGCCGCCAGGTTCAGAGCCTGCGCATCGGCGAAATAGGTGAAGCGGACTTCATCCAGATAGGGCAACTGGTTCCCGTCCTTGTCGACGCCAATATAGTAGGGATTGCGGCGCAGGGTGAACACGGGGTCACTGACGCGGCTGGTAGGAACCCAGGCGGCCATGGAGGGACGCTCGGCATTTTCGGGCGGTGCATTGCGCGAGGCAAACAGCTCTGTCCAGGTCTTGAAGCCTGCCGCGGCCACGGCTTTATCCAGCTCGTCCTTGTTGGCATAGGCGGCATGGAACTTTTTCAGGTAATGCGCGGGCAGAAACGCCGCATAGGTGCGGTCGCCGCCATCGGCAGCCACCAGAGCCGTCAGGAACATGGTGGCAGGCGCCTGGAAGCTGAATTTCACCGCCGTATCGCTGACCTTCTCAACCACGGCAGGCGAGCCGTCGGCATTTTTCATCCAGCCTGGCAGGGTCGGGGTCAGATCCTTGTTGAGCAACACGTCCTTGTACCAGAACATGATGTCATCCGCCGTCATCGGCGCGCCATCGGACCAGCGGGCGCCCTTGCGCAAATTCACGGTCCACGACTTGAAATCGGCGGAGGGTTCGGCGCTCGAGGCGATCTTCGGTTCGATCTTGCCGCCGTCTGGCGAGAAGCGGAACAGTGAGTCAAACACCACGCGCACATAATTGTTGGCATCGGCCGGACCCAGGAACGCGCGGCGCCAGACGCCGCCATATTGGCCGACCGAATCCGTTACCGGAACCAGCAAAGGCTGTTCGGGCAAGCGGGCTTCGACAGCCGGCAATTTGCCTGCCTTGACCTGATCGGCCAACGCAGGAGCTTCCTTGTATTTGGATTGCGCAAAGAGCGGGGATGCAAACCCCATCCCTGTCACCATCAAGCCGCCCATCAAAGCGGCAGTGATGAATGGTCTTTTCGTGATCATCGTCCTCGTCCTCCCGGGGTCATCCCTCAAGCCAGATTCGGCATGATTCTCTCAAGCCGTCTGCCTTTTATTGATCGTTTTACACAATGATCCGCCTGGCCATGGGCCGGTGGGCACACTGTGTATCAAGACATCGACCTTTTGAGGCTTGTGACAAAACCGCAAGGCCGCATACATCTTAAGTCGAAGCATCAGCCATTTCGGCATTTTAATCAAGCGCAAGAATTGTCGGAAAAACAGCCCTATCCAGTTTGATTCAATACTTGATCTGTTCATGGCCCTGTCCAATATCGCCGCGATGACAAGCCAGAATTGAAAGCATAGCCGCATGGGCAAAAACGCACACAGACCAGCTATCGCTTTTGCCGCTCCTCGGCCATGATGGCCACCGACAAAAAGGATCGACAGGGAGGTACTATCGGCATGACCGAGGCGAACCACGGGCTGATCGCGATCACCGGAGCCGCCGGGCTGGTCGGCACGGGCCTGCGGCAGCAATTGCGCGAGCGCGGTTACCGGCTTGTGCTGCTCGACCGCAAACCCCTCACCGATTGCACCGACCGTGAAACCGCCGTGCTGGTCGATATTACCGACCAGGCGGCCGTGACCCGCCATCTGGCAGGGTGTGATGCCGTCGTGCATCTGGCCTCCTGCACCACCGATGCGCCATGGCCCGAACAGGTCACATTGAGTGTGGAAGGCTCGATCAGCCTGTTTGAAGCCGCCCGTGCCGCCGGTGTGATGCGGGTGGTCTATGCCAGCTCGCATCATGTGGTGGGCTATCATCCGCGCAGCAGCGTGCTCGACGAGCGTGCCGTTCTGAAACCCGACAGCCGTTACGGGGTCGGCAAGGCATTCGGCGAAAGCATCGGGGCCATGATGGCCTATAAATACGACATGCGCGTGCTGGCGATCCGCATCGGCAATGTCAACACGAAGCCGATCGACCGGCGGCGGCTGGGCAACTGGATCAGCTGGCGCGATCTTGGCCAGCTTGTCAGCCTCGGCGTGACCCACCCGACCTTGCGCTTCGAGGTGGTCTACGGCGTTTCGGATACGACAGGCCGCGATTATGACAACCACGCCGCCTATGCGCTGGGCTATCGCCCGCAAGACCGCTCCGAACCGTTCGAGACGGAGGTGCTGGCACAGGATCCGGTCCCCGCACAAGGCAGCGCACAGGCGCTTGCCCCTTCCGAACTCACCAAAGGCGGCGCCTTCTCGGACAATGAATTCACCGGCTCACCCGAGCGCCTCCTGCCCTGATCATCCCACAGAAAGCACTGTCATGAGCATTGCCCCCGATCCGATCACCCAGATTGAGCCGATTGTCCTGCGGATCCCGTTCGATGACGGCGGCAAAGGCCATGGCATCATGCCGACGCGCTGGAATGCGCTCGACATCATGATGCTGCGGGTGGAAACCGCCTCGGGACTGGTCGGATGGGGCGAAGGCTTCGGCTATCTGTGCCAGCATGTCACCGCGCGCGCCGTCAAAGACATGATCACCCCCTTCGCCATGGGCCGCGACAGCCGCGATCCGGCCCAGCTCAACCGCGATGCGCAACTGGCCCTGCATCTGTTCGGGCGCTTCGGCATCACGATGTTTGCCATTTCGGCGCTCGACATTGCCTTGTGGGATATTGCCGCCAAACGCGAGGGCCTGTCACTGGGACGCCTGCTCGGCGGCCGCAAGCGCGACACGGTGCAGGCCTATGCCTCGCTGGTCCGCTATGGCACGCCGGAGCTGGTGGGACATTTCACCGGCAAGGCCATCCGGCAGGGCTATACATCCATCAAACTGCACGAGGTCGAGGAGGCCTGCATCGCCGCCGCCCGCAGCGCGGCACCCGACGCAGACATCACCGTGGACGCCAATTGCCAGATCAGCATCGACAAGGCTCTGGCGATGGCGGATTTCCTGAAAGACCAGCGGATCGAGTGGCTGGAAGAGCCGACATTTCCCCCCGAAGGCACCCATCACTGGCAGGCCCTGGCGGCACGCGGCATCAATATTGCCGCAGGCGAAAATGTCTCGACACTGGAGGGCTTTGCCACACTCATTCCATCACTGACCTATGTGCAGCCCAGCGTCACCAAAGTCGGTGGTGTAACAGAATTCCTGCGGGTGGCAGACGCGATCAAGGCCAGCGGCAAACGCATGGCGGCCCATTCGCCCTATTTCGGCCCGGGCTATTGGGCGTCGCTGCAACTGGCCGCGGCATTGGATAATTTCAATCTGTTCGAATATCTCTACGTCGATCAGGAGGCATGGTGCGGGTTGAACCCGCCCAAGCCAGTCAACGGCTTTATCGCCATCCCGGACACGCCGGGACTGGGTTTCGAACCTGACCCATCTGTCGTCGAACAGTATCGGGTCGGATAGAGGAACAAGCCGGACAACCGGCTTGCTTCAAGCCCTGTTCAGCGTGACAGAGCGGTTTCGCGCACCCAGTCAAAACCACGGGCAACGAGGGCTACGGCTGTGATCAGAACAACGAACATGGACTTATCCTTCAGTCTTGGGTCTGCTTGGGGCTAGTGGAATATCGGTTCCCGAATCCAATTGATGCAGTGCATATAAAATTATGCTGCATTGCATCGCAAGCCTGAATTGTCCCGATCAGCCATGCGTTCAGCGCATGATCCAATTTCAAAATGCCTGAAGCTGGGCAAAAAAAGGGCATCGGAACCATCCGATGCCCAAAACTAATCCTTACCGTGGGCTGAAGCGGTTCAGCCCTGTTCAGCCAGATAGGCAATTGCGGCATCCACACCGCCCGACGCATGCGGCACGCCATTGATCTTGAGGGCCATTTCGACCACCGACAGAGTGCCCAGGATCATCGGCTCGTTGAGATCGCCCATATGGCCGATGCGGAACACCTGACCCGACAAGCGGCTCAAGCCACCGCCCAGCGAGACGTTGAAGCGGTTCATCGCTGTCTTGCGGATATCATCGGCATTGAAGCCCTCCGGCATTCTGACAGCCGTCACGCTGTTGGAATAGCGCGCCGGATCATCGGAGAACAGGCGCGGCCCCTGATTGCCAGACCAGTGTTGAACGGCACGGCGCACCGCTTCGCCCAAGCGGGCGTGACGGGAGACGACATTGGCCATCCCTTCCTCTTCCAGCAACAGACGCAATGATTCCTTGAGTCCGAAGAAGAAAGAGGTCGGTACCGTGCCCAGGAAGCTCTTGTGCGGACGGGCCAGCATCACGGTCCAGTTGAAATAATGTTTCGGGCAGGTCGAGGCCTGATGGGCTTTCAGCCCCTTGTCCGAAATGGCGGTGAAGGACAGGCCGGTGTGCATCATCAGGCCCTTCTGGCTGCCGCCGACGGCACAATCGATGCCCCATTCATCCATGCGGAAATCGAGCGAGCCGAGCGAGGAGATCGTATCGGCCATCAATAGCGCCGGATGTTTGGCCGCATCCAGAATCGCCCGCACCCGCGGCAGATCCATGACCATGCCGGTCGAGGTTTCATTATGGACGCAACCGACCGCCTTGATCACATGGCCGGTATCGGCTTCCAGCGCCGCCTTGAGCCCGTCGTAATCGGCACCCTTGTTCCACTCGGATGGCACGGTCTGGACTTCCAGGCCATGGGCGCGGGCCATCTCGCCCCATTTATCGGAGAAATGGCCGGTTTCCATGATCAGGATGCGGTCATTGGGGGAGAACAGATTGACGAGGCTGGCTTCCCACGCCGCATGACCCGATCCGGCATAGAAGAACAGATGCTGGTTGGTTTTGATGACCTTCTTCAAACCGTCGAAACAATGATTGTAGAGTTCGATAAAATCGGCATCCATGAAATCCACAGTAAAGTGGGCTTGGGCATGCAGAATGCTATCGGGAATGTTGGTCGGGCCGGGATTGGCAAAGAACAGCCGACCGCGTGGTTTTTTCGTGCTCGTCATTGTTTCGTTTCCGCCAGATGGTTGAAGAGAAAGCGTGATGGCCGCTTGGAGGCAACAATCAACCGCTTTATCGGATCATGCAAGTGCTGTGATGGGATGGGGATTAGCCGCGGCCGACCAGCGGCATCTTGCTGGCCATTACGGTGATGGTCTGCACATTGGCTTCCAGCGGCAGGCTGGCCATATAGACCACAGCACTGGCCACATGTTTGACATCCATCAACGGCTCGGGAGCCATGGTGCCATTGGCCTGCGGGACACCGGTCTGCATCGAGGCTGTCAATTCGGAGGCGGCATTGCCGATGTCGATCTGGCCGCAAGCAATGTCGTATTTGCGGCCATCGAGCGAGGTGGTCTTGGTCAGCCCGGTAATGGCGTGTTTGGTGGCCGTATAGGCAATCGAATTGGGGCGCGGGGCCTGCGAGGAGACCGAACCGTTATTGATGATGCGGCCGCCATGCGGGCTTTGCGTCTTCATCAGTTTGAACGCCTGCTGGGTGCAATAGAACGCTGCCGACAGGTTGGTGTTGACCACCCGCTGCCAGTCCTTGGGATCGAGGTCTTCCAGCATGGTTCCGCGCGGCGTGTTGACACCGGCATTGTTGAACAGCACGTCGAGCCGTCCGAACCGCTTTTTGATCTCGGCAAACAGACCCGTCACCTGATCGGGATCGGAGACATCGGCCGCCATCGGCACGATCTGGCCTGCCAGGCCTTTGCCCAGTTCGACGGTCGCTTCCAGTGCATCCGCGCGACGTCCGGTGATGACCACCACATAGCCTTCTTTGGCCAGAGCCAGAGCCGAGGCGCGGCCGACTCCCGAGCCCGCACCGGTGATCAGAACAATTTTTGCAGTTCCACTCATCTCACGTTTCCCTCATCCCGATTGGTCGATCTGTTTTTCAGTGTTCCTATCAACTTAGACAGGAAGTGCAATGTCGTCACCTGACAGGAATGCAGGGCTGCAACGCGCCCTCACCGGCCCAAGCCGGTTGCCACACCGGCAGGACTGCGGCTTAATAGTCCCAAACCACAGAAAGATCGGGAGTGACGATGAGCCATTATGAATCCAACGAGCGGTATCCGGACCCCGCCATCCATATTCTCGATCCCAGCTTTCTCGCCTATCGGGTCTTCAGTGCCTCGGTCGAACAGCTTTATCACGGCACCCGCTGGGGCGAAGGCCCGGTCTATTTTGCCGATGGCCGCTATCTGTTGTGGAGCGATATTCCCAATGACCGGATCTTGCGATGGGACGAAGCGACCGGACAGGTCGGCGTATTCCGCCAATCCTCCAACATGGCCAATGGCAATACCCGTGACCGGCAGGGCCGTCTGTTGACCTGCGAGCATGTCGGCCGCCGCGTCACCCGCACGGAATATGACGGCAGCCTCACCGTGCTGGCCGACCATTTCGAGGGCAAGCGTCTGAACTCGCCCAATGATCTGGTGGTCAAATCCGATGACTCGATCTGGTTTACCGATCCGCCGTTCGGGATCCAGTCCAATTACGAGGGCCGCATTGCGACCCAGGAACTGCCTGCCAATGTCTATCGCATCGATGGCAAGACGGGAGCCCTGTCTGTGGTGGCCGAAGGCATCCAGGGACCGAACGGCCTGTGCTTCTCTCCCGACGAAAGCCGGCTCTATGTGGTGGAATCACGCTCGCAACCGCATCGCCGCATCCGGGTGTTCGATGTGGTCGACGGACAGCGTTTGACCCATGACCGGGTGTTTGTCGATGCGGGACCGGGCGGCACGCCCGATGGCATGCGCTGCGATGTCGATGGCAATCTATGGGCCGGCTGGGGCATGGGCTCGGACGAGCTGGACGGTGTGATGGTTTTCAACCCCGACGGACACGCGATCGGGCGCATTGCCCTGCCAGAACGCTGCGCCAATGTGTGCTTTGGCGGCGCGATGCGCAACCGCCTGTTCATGGCCTGCGGGCACGCGCTCTATGCGCTGTATGTCAACACGCAAGGCGTCAAGGGCGGCTGATCGACTGTTCAAAGATCGGGGTTCAAAGACCCTGAGTCAAAAACCCAGACTTGGTCAAAAACCCAGACTTGGTCAAAAACCCAGACTTGCCGCCCCGGCAATGGCGGCAAGAAACAGCACCATATCGTGGAAGGCAAGCTGGGTCGGGCTTGGCTGGGCCTCCTGATGGAGCCACGCGCTGGCACCGATGGTGGCGATGCCCCATCCCGCCCCAGCCACCGCAAGGGCAACCGATAACCCCAAAAACGCGGTTTGCACACTCAACAGCACAGCTCCGGCCAGCAACAGTCCCAGACCGCTGAGCGAGACCCGCAACCCGCCCCACGCCGCCACCCACCGGCCGATCACCAGACCGGGGGCATACATGGACATCAGGTGCAAAGCCATGGCGGCAGCGGACGCCGAAAAGCCGATGCCGCAGCCTACCATCACCAGGGGCGCATGGGCCATGACGCCCGTCATGACAGCCCAGGCCAGCCCTGCCAGCGCGGTGGCTCCGAAGATCACGGCTCTGGCAGGACGTGCGGGCCGTGCCTCGCCGCCGTCATGGCCGATCTTGCGCGCAGGCAGGCGGATCGCCACACCCAGCGTCAACAGATAGACCAGCCCCGCCAAAGCCAGAACACCTGCCGCGGCCAAAGGACCGGCCAGCGCATCCATGGCCGCCATCAACAGGGGCGCCAAAAGGGCTGCGCCCGTGCCCGCAGCAAACACCATTCCCGCCCCGCCTTGCGAGGCCATGGCACCGGCATGGCGGTAGAACAGTCCGAAACCTTGCGCCATGCCCAGCCAAGCAACGCCGATCACCAGCCCGATATACTGGCCGTGCATCACCGCCCAATAGCTCATCATCCCGCCCGCCAGCCCGAGGCTGGCCCCCAGCGCGAAAGCGGCCCGACGGCCAAACAGATCAAGCAGAATAGAGGCCGGGAAGGAAGACAAGGCTCCGCCGGCCAGCAGGGCGATATAGGGCCAGGCCACAGCCTGCGGGCTTGGGGCCAAAGGTGCGCTGACCAGCGGCAGCACCGATACAGTGAGAATTTGCGCCAGCACCGACAGTGCAAAGGCCAGAGCCATCACGCGGATCGAGGCCCGATCGGGCTCGCGGCCGACGGCAAGCGGCAGGCCATCACTGTCGCAGGCACAGAACAGCTGTCCCGCTCGCATGCGAAAGCTGGTGCCGCCTTGCATGTCAGTGGCCTTGGGGATCGGAAGCGGCCGGCCGGACCTGCGGATCGTGCAGATCGTCATCATTGAGGATGCGGTTGGCCGCCCCTTCCATATCGTCATACTGGCCCGACCGCATCGACCACATAAAGCCGAACAGTCCGATCAGCCCCAAACCAAGGGCTGTCGGCACCAGATAAAGCAAAACGCTCATCCCGACCTCCTCGTGTCAGATCGCTTCTGTCCGACGGACTGTCCCTGCCCGACGGACCTGGCCCGCAAGGCATTCACCGAAACCAGCACCGAGGATCCCGACATGGCAGCGGCCGCAATCAGCGGTGTCACCAGTCCGGCCATCGCCAGAGGCACGGCAACCAGATTATAGACCAGCGCCAGCAAAAAGTTCTCCCGCATCACGGCCCGGCCTTTATGGCACAAAGCCAGCGTCTGCGCGACCACGCCCAGCCCCTCGCCCATGAACAGGGCATCGGCTGCGGCCTGCGTGACATCGGCCCCCGTGGTCGGCGACATCGACACCGCTGCCCCCGCCAAAGCCGGCGCATCATTGACACCATCGCCGATCATCAGAACCGTCAGGCCTTCGGCCTTCATCCGGTTCAGGAAGGCGAGCTTTTCAGCCGGTTTGATGCCGGCCTGCCACTCGGCAATGCCCAGAGCCCTGGCAACAGGTTCGACCGCCCCGGCATGATCGCCCGACAGGACCAGCACCCGATAGGACGCCTGCAACTGCCGGACTGTCTCGACCGCATCACGGCGCAACACCTGCCCGACCGGCAACAAGGTGACCGTCCCGTTGCGGGCAAAGGCGATCAGCGATTGTCCGCCCGGCAGGGCTTCGTCGGCCAATCCGCAAAAGACGGGACTGCCCAGTCGCACATCCTCGCCGTCATGGGTGGTGCAGACGCCCTGACCGGAGATTTCCTGCACATCGTCAAGGGCCACAAGCGGGCCGCAATGCTGGCGGGCATAATCGCGCAAGGC
Source organism: Hyphomicrobiales bacterium (assembly GCA_947447895.1). Lineage (GTDB taxonomy): Bacteria > Pseudomonadota > Alphaproteobacteria > Rhizobiales > Beijerinckiaceae > CAIYZJ01. The sequence goes on along the minus strand of CANFLM010000007.1, from coordinate 18,176 downwards.
GCGGGCCAGCGGATGGTGGCTGCTCTGGGCCAGCCGTCCGGCCAGACGCAGATCCGCATCGGACAATCTGGCAAAATCGGGCTGGCTGACATCGGGAAGCGTCAAGGTTCCGGTTTTGTCGAACACGATCACATCGACTTCGGCCATGCGCTCTATCACATCACCCGAGCGCATCAGCACCCCTTTGCGGAACAAGGCACCGGCCACCACCACCTGCACCGTGGGGGCGGCCAGTGCCAGAGCGCAGGGGCAGGTGATGATCAGCACGGCAATCGCGATGATGATGGCATCGTGCAGGCTGGCTCCGGCGATCAGCCAGCCGATGGCCGTCAAAGCAGCAGTCACGTGTACGATCGGGGCATAGATCCGTGCCACCCTGTCGGCCACCTGCACATAACGCGATTTGCTGGTCACCGCATTGTCGATCAGCGTCTCGATTTCCGACAGCAAAGTCTGCCGTCCGGCTGCGGCCACCCGCACCTGCAACTGGCCCTCGCCATTCAGCATGCCGGCATAGACCTCGGCCCCGATCCCGACCGGCCGACGATCAGTTTCACCGGTCAAAAAGCTTTCATCAACTGCCGATTGGCCTTGGACAACCACACCGTCAGCGGCAATGCGCTGGCCTGCCGCCACCACAATCACATCACCAGCCACCAGAGCATCGGCGGGCACTTCCACCACCGAACCATCCCCGGCCAGACGGTTGGCCAGCGGGGCGCGCAAAGCGGCCAGATTGGCCGCCGTGGCCCGGGTTTTCAGCCGCATCACATGATCGAGCACCCGTCCCGACAGCAGGAAGAACAGCAGCATCAGGGCCGAATCGAAATAGGCATGTTCGGCATGATGGGCGGTTTCATAGACCGACATGCCGAGGGCCAGCAGGATGCCGAGCGAAATCGGCACATCCATCACCATCTCGCCGGAGCGGATCGCCCGGATGGCATTGAAAAAGAACGGCTGTCCGGCAAAGCCCGCCGCTGGCAGCGCGATCAGGGCCGAGAGCCAGTGGAACAGATCGCGCGTTTCCGTCGAAATCTCCGTCACATTGCCCGACCACACCGACACCGACAGCAGCATGACATTCATGGTGGCAAAGCCCGATACCGCCAGACAGCGCAACAGCCATTTGGTGCGCGCGCTTTCCTCTTCCTCGGCCTGATTGGTGGTAAAAGGCACGGCGCGATAGCCGAACCGGTCGAGAACGGCAAATAACGGGGCAGCATTATAGCCCGCATGCGCCCATTGGGTGGTCAGACGGCGGGTCGTCATATTGAGCCGGGCATAGACGAGATCGGGGATCCCGATCAGGGCCTGTTCGATCTGGGCAATCGCCTGCGCCGACGCAATGCCTTCAACCACAAGCTCCAGCTGGACAGGTGCAGCGGCGTCAGCGCGGGCGGATGCGGGAGCGTTCTCGGCCATCTCTGTTCAGTCGTTTATGGCAGTGAGACTCTGCTGACCGAACGAAACACCGCATCGTCGGTCCGTTTCGCCTCGATCACCAGATCCCACTGCCCTGCCGCGGCCTGCGCGACACCACGGTATCGGCCCGGCCCTTCGGCCACCAGCGCAAAAGCGGCATCATTGCGTGAGTCCACGGGGGAGACCAGTTGGACACTGACCGATCGGGCGACAATGGCCGCCCCCTGCTGGTCAGCCACAGCCATCGACAGGGTTACCTGCCCGTCTTTGGCGCGCTCGATATGCGTATCGACCTTCCAATGCTGTTCCTGCTGGACGCGGGCTTGCGAGATCGCATGGTTGAATTTCAGCCCGGCTTCATAGGGGCGCTGGGTCTGCATGCCGCTGAAGGTCGTGACAGCGACATAGGCCATGACCATATTGACGGCGATAATCACCGAGAAGAACCCGACCAGAATGGCGAGAACCTTTTTGCCGGTCAAACGGAACCCGCCTGCCGAAGCCTCATTCTGTGCCATCATTGCCCCTCCGCCTTTCCAGCGTCGACATTCAGTGGACGGTATTGGGGGTGCGGAAAAAGTCTTTTCCCACAGCCCGGCGCCCGTCCAGATCATCACGGATTTCAAAATAAAGTGCCACAGGCGCGCCGTGTTTGTCATCCAGATCGTGGGTCACCAGCACCCGCAATTCGCGGGTCTGGTCAGGACCGACGGTGATGAACAATTCGCCCTGGGCAGCATGTTCAGCTCCGATGATGTCCACCTGCGCATGATCAAGCCCCGCCACATTGAAGACATAGGTGCGCGGATCGTTCAGCATATTGGCAATGCGCACCGTATAGGCATTGCGGATGCGGCCATCCGAGAGTTTGACATAGACCGGATTGCGGTCATGGATCACCGTGATGGTCGAAGGGGCGCGTGTAACCAGCTGGTAGGCCATCAGACCACCCACGGCCGCAATCACAAAGGCATAAAGAATGGTTCTCGAACGGATCGGCTTGAAAATATTGGGCAGGCCCGATTGGCGACGCTTGATGTTGACGTCGGTATCATAGGCGATCAAACGGGTCGGACGGTTGATCTTGGTCATCACGTCATCGCAGGCATCGATGCACAAGCCGCATTGGATACAGCCCAAATTCGGGCCGTTGCGGATATCAACGCCGGTCGGGCAGACAGCGACGCATTGCTGGCAATCGATGCAATCACCGACAGGCTCGCCAGCGGCGCGCAGGGCTGCCGCCTTTTTGACCGACATGCGCTGCTCGCCACGGTCATAGCGATAGGTCACATTGAGGGCGTGTTCATCGGTCAGTGCGGCCTGAATACGCGGCCACGGGCAGGCATAGAGACAAATCTGCTCGCGCATCAGACCGGCAAAGGTATAGGTGGTGAAAGTGAGCACGAAAATCGAGATATAGGCGGTGGCCGAGCCTTGGAAGGTCAGCAATTGCATGACCAGAGTGGGCGCATCGTCGAAATACAGTACCCATGCGCCGCCGGTCCACCAGGCGATCAGCAGCCAGAATGTGTGCTTGAGCAGCTTGAGGGCGAAGACTTCGACCGTAAAGGGACCGGCATCGCGCTGCATCCGTTCGCGCCGGTCACCCTCGATCAGCCGTTCGATCGCCATGAACAGATCGGTCCAGACCGTTTGCGGGCAGAGATAGCCGCACCAGATCCGGCCGGCCAGCGCGTTCATCAAAAACAGCGCCATGGCTGCCAGGATCAGCAGGCCCGTCAGATAATAGACCTCTTGCGGCCAGATTTCGATGAAGAAGAAATAGGCCCGCCGGTGCGGCATGTCGATCAGCACCGCCTGGTTGGGCGCATTGGGACCGCGGTCCCAGCGGATGAAGGGCAGCACATAATAGATGCCGAGCGTGACCGCCAGAATAATCCACTTGATCCTGCGATAGGTCCCCGCCACCGACTGCGGATAGATCTGCTTGCGCGCTTCGTAAAGCGGCAGATCGGGCTCGTCGGTATGGGGGTCGAAGGACGTGGATGTGGGGACAGACATAAAACGCTCCATCGGCACGGGACAATCCCGTGCCGCATTTCAAAGGTGAATTTACAAATACTGCCGCAAACAAGAGAAATATCCCCTTATTTGCCTCCCCCGAGCGTATGGACATAGACAGCCAGCGACTTCATCGTCGCCGTATCAAGACGGTTGGACCAGGCCGGCATCACCCCGCCGCCGCCGATGGTGATGCGCTCCATGATCGCGGCCTTGTCGGAGCCGTAAAGCCAGACCTTGTCGGACAGATTGGGCGCCCCCATCTCCTGGTTGCCTTTGCCGGCATCGCCGTGGCAAGCCGCGCAATTGGCGGCATAGAGGGCCTTGCCGGCCGAAAGATCGGCCCCTTTGTCCACGGGCAAGCCAGACAGGGTCAGGACATAATCGGCAACAGTCGCCATTTCCTTCCGGTTCAGGATCCCGTCACGACCGAAAGCCGGCATCACGCCGCTGCGGGAATTGCTGTCCTGATCCCAGCGCACACCATGCTTGATGGTGGTCAGGATATCTTCAGCTTTGCCGCCCCAGATCCAGTCGTCATCATTGAGGTTGGGATACCCCTTGAAGCCCTGGGCGCCCGCGCCGTGGCAAGGGGCGCAGTTGACCGCAAAAGCCGCACTGCCCTGTGCGCGGGCAAAGCTCAGCAATTCGGGATTTTTCTCGATATCGGCCAGTTCGGCCGCTTCGATTTTGGTGGTCATGCCCGAGCGCAAGTCTTTGAGTTCGGCCATATCGATTTCGATCTGCGTGCGCGACTGCCAGCCCAGAAAGCCCTTGGTATAAGAGCTGACCAGAGGAATGGCCGGATAGAAGAACCAATAGCCGACCGCCCAGACGATGCAGGCATAGAAGCTCCACAGCCACCAGCGCGGCAATGGATTGTTCAATTCCTCGATGCCGTCCCAGCTATGGCCGGTGGTGCCAACACCCGATTGGGGTACTGCCGATTTATCTGCAGGAGCCGATGTTTTCTGTTCCATGATCTTAGTCCTCGGTCAGCGGAATACGCGCAGCGTGCTCGAATTCTTCACGCTTGGACGGCCACAAGGCATAGGCCACGGCCCCGATGAACAGGACGACGAAATAGGCCAGGCCCCAAGAGGCCGCGAAAGCCGAAGCACTTTCAAATGTAGGTGACATCCGTTCCTCCCCGCTCAGCGGATATTGGCTTTATCGTCATACAGTTTGAAATCGACTTGCGTTCCAAGCTGCTGAAGATAGGCGATCAGGGCATCGGCCTCGGTCAAGCGTCCCTGCACACCGCCCAATTCGCGGGTGATGGCCTTGGGGTAACGCTTGAGGAAGGGAGCGGTCAGTGAATCCTCGGCCGAGCCTTGGGTTTTCACATCCGAGACCGCGGCTTCGATCATGTCCTTGGTGTAGGGCACGCCTTCGATGGCCAAGACCCGCATATCCATGTCGATATGGGCGGTATCGAGAGCCGTGGTCTCGAGCCAGGGATAGCCCGGCATGATCGAGGCCGGCACCACCGAGCGCGGGTTGCGCAGGTGGTCGCGGTGCCAGTCGTCCGAATATTTGCCGCCGACGCGGGCAATATCGGGACCGGTGCGCTTGGAGCCCCACTGGAACGGATGGTCATACATGCTTTCGGCCGCCAGCGAATAATGGCCGTAGCGCTCGACCTCGTCACGCAAGGGGCGGATCATCTGCGAATGGCAGTTATAGCAGCCCTCGCGCACGTAGATATTGCGGCCCGCCAGCTCCAGCGGCGTCAAGGGACGCACGCCTTCGACCTTTTCAATGGTGCTCTTGAGATAGAACAGCGGCACGATTTCGACGAGCCCGCCGATCGAAATCATCACGAGAATACCGATCAGCAGAAAGATCGAGTTCTTCTCGAACACCTGATGCTTGGTCCAAACGGAGGTTTTGCCGCCTGATGCGGTGTGTGTGTCTGACATCATCTTGCTCCTCAGTGACCCGAAGCCAAAGCCGGATTGGGCTCGATGGCCGCCTTTGCAGGCTCGCCGTCATAAATGGTGCGGTAGAGATTATAGGCCATGATCACGGCACCGGCGACGAACAGCGCGCCTCCCAGGGCCCGGATGATATACATGGGGTGCAACGCCTCGGTGGTCTCGACGAAGGAATATTCGAGGAAGCCCAGCGCGGTATAGGCACGCCACATCAAGCCCTGCATGATGCCAGCCACCCACATCGCGCAGATGTAGAACACGATGCCGATGGTCGACAGCCAGAAATGCCAGTTGACCAGCCGCATCGAGAACAGCTCGCGCTTGTTCCACAGCCACGGCACGAGGCAATAGATCGCGCCGAAGGAGACATAGCCGACCCAGCCCAAGGCACCCGAATGCACGTGGCCGATGGTCCAGTCGGTGTAATGCGACAGCGAATTGACCGCCTTGATCGACATCAGCGGACCTTCAAAGGTCGACATGCCGTAAAAGGCCACCGAGACCACCAGCATGCGCAGGACCGGATCGGTGCGCAGCTTGTCCCATGCCCCGGACAGGGTCATCAGGCCGTTGATCATGCCCCCCCAGGACGGCATCCACAGCATGATCGAGAAGGTCATGCCCAGTGTCTGCGCCCAGTCGGGCAGAGCCGTGAAGTGCAGATGGTGCGGGCCCGCCCAGATATACATGAAGATCAGGGCCCAGAAATGGATGATCGACAGGCGGTAGGAATAGACCGGACGCTCGGCCCGCTTGGGGATAAAATAATACATGATGGCCAGAAAGCCTGCGGTCAGGAAGAAGCCCACCGCATTATGGCCATACCACCACTGCACCATCGCATCCTGCAGACCGGACCAGACGATGTAGGATTTGGGCGAATAAATCGACACCGGAATGGCTGCATTATTGACCAGATGCAGCACGGCAATGGTGACGATGAAAGCCAGATAGAACCAGTTGGCGACGTAGATATGCGGCTCTGTGCGCTTGGCCAGCGTCAGCAGGAACACCAGCAGATAGACCACCCAGACCACCGTCAACCACAGATCGGCATACCATTCCGGCTCGGCATATTCCTTGCCCTGTGTCACACCGAGCAGATAGCCGGTGCCGGCAATGACGATGAACAGGTTGTAGCCGAGAATGACGAACCAGGGCGCCAGATCACCGGCCAGACGGGCGCGCGAGGTGCGCTGCACCACATAAAACGAGGTCGCCAGCAGCACATTGCCGCCGAAGGCGAAAATCACCGCCGAGGTATGCAGCGGGCGCAGACGGCCGAAGCTGGTCCAGGGCAGATCGAAATTCAACACCGGAAAGGCCAGCTGCAGGGCAATCACCAAACCGACCGTGAAACCGGCAATGCCCCAGAACATCGAGGCAATGGTCGCAAATTTCACCGGACCCATATTGTAATTGGGCTTGCCATCAATGAACTGGGCCGGCAATTCGGCGGGCCTGTCATAATAGCGGTTGATAATCGCAAAAACCGCCGCAACAGCCGAGGCCGAAAAGACAAAGGCGTGGAAGGCATAGGCCTGGGTATGGGCGTTGGCCGCGATCAACAGGGCGAAAACTGCGAAAGCAGCCATCACGGCCGCAAGCCCGCCCTCACCCCATGTCATTTGCTTGATTGTGCTGCGATCAGTCATTACCGGCTCCGTTTCTGCTGCCTATGCGAGGCACCATGTGCAGTGCAGCGTCAGCTTTGCCGTAAATTCACATAACGCACAGACGACTCGCATTGATACAGATCAAACCATACCCGTTCGGGTCCAGCTTTTCCCTTAGCCTTTCGTCAAATTGCGAAAAAAGAGCAGAATATAAGGGAATATCGAGCAATTTACGGGCAAAGATGCTCGAAATAGCCGATATTGAGCAGCCTGACGCCATCGGGCACGATAACAAGCTGATGCGCGCGTTGCATCTGGTTGATGGTGCGGCTGACGGTTTCGATGGTCAGGCCGAGATAGTCGGCAATGTCCTGACGCCCCATCGGCAAGGGAATATGATCGCTGGCATGTCCCTCGATCCGCGCCCAGCGGCGGCGGATCTCCATCAAGAAAGCGGCGAGCTTTTCCTCGGCCGTCAAACGGCCCAGCAACACCATATGGTCTTGCGCCAAACTCAGTTCATGGGTGGCCATTTCGTGCAGACGCATCAGAAAATGCGGTTTCTGGTCGACATATTCCATCAATGAGGCACGACCGAACCGGCAGGCGGTGACAGGGGTAATCGCCTCGATCGAAAAGGTCCAGGTGCGCTCGAGCGACAGGCCCAGAAAATCCCCCGGCAAGGCAAAGCCGGTCAACTGCCTGCGGCCATCGTGCAGGGTGCGCACCAGACGCACCACCCCGGCCGTAATGGTGTAGAGCGAGACAACATCATCGGCCTCGCGCACCAGCGTCTCGCGTTCCTCGAACCGGATATCGGTCGACAATTTCTCGAGTGAAGCCCACTCATCGGGCTCGAGAGCCGAACAGACACTGAGCGGACGGATAAGGCAGAGACGGCAATCGTCACCCTTCACATGATGAGAGCATCCGGCATGCGCGCCCAATGGACGGGCTTCATCGAGGCAATTCATCGAAAAAGCAACCTCTGACATTTTTAAAGACCCGCAAACAGTGGTCTTGATACACAACACATCCCCACCATAGAACAATATCCTTGTTTAAGCCATGGTTTAGGCACCAGATAATCACTGAAAAAGCCCATTCGCAGCATCTCGTCAGCTATGCTAGACTGGGCCGGTCAGAAATCCCTCTTTTGACGGCAAGGGAGGCTGATTGTGTTGTTCCTGTCCGAAGGCCTTTCAATGTTCATGATTGCACCCAGAAAATATGCCAGAAAATCCGATTGTCTTGCTTATTTGAGCTGTTTTTGGCTGGCTGTAGCCGGTCTTGTCGCATGCGCGCTGCCGATGACCGCCCAAGCCCAGACGATCATCCAGATCCAGGCCAAATCGCCGCCCGCACCGGCCAAACCCTCGCAAAGCCAGGATAAGATCGTCCCTTTCTCGCCTCCCGAAAACGTCGAGCAATGGGTCGCGAAATACAGAACCAATGGCTGGGCCAAATGCCGGATGTCGGCGCTTGATACCTTCGCCGTCACGGCCGGCAAGGCCTCGACAGAAGTCTTTGTCGCCATGCGCCAACTGACCGACGGCATGGAAGAGGTCGAACAATTGCTCGAAAGCAGAGGCGTCGACAACAGAACCCGCAAAACCGCGTTGCAGGCCGAGGCCCATCTGATCTCGGTCATGACACTCGAGCAAAAAGGCGCCCTGTTCCGGGAATGCGTTCATTCGCTCTGGTGAGGATCCGGAAGCAATTCCACCTGACATGTTAGTCTTGACACACGCAGCCTAATCCGAGAAGCTCTCTCCAAAGTCCGGCTCAAACTTGAACGGATCAGGATGGTGCAGCCTCGGCTTCGCCGAAGATTTTTTTTTGAAGAAGACATCTTTTAAGACGGGATGCCTGCATCAAAAGAGAGTGCCCAATATCGGGCATGGCTTCTATGGACAGGGTCGGCAAACCTGCTTATCGTTTGCCTACTCAGAAAATCTGGCACCTTGCAGCATAAGCAGGGAACATCATGGAGGAATTGCATGTTCAAGAATAAACTTTCACGTCGCACCCTGCTTCAGGGCACCGTGGCCGCAGGGGCCATGTCGGCAAGCGGGCTCGGTCTCGCCCCTCTTCCCGCCCTGGCAGATCCACAGTGGAAAAAATATGCCGGAACCAAGCTTGAAGTGCTGCTGGCCAAGGGTCCACGCGGCGACAATTTCCAGAAAAACATCAAGGAATTTACCGATCTGACCGGGATCGAAGTGGAATCCGAACAGGTTCCCGAACAGCAGCAGCGCCAGAAGGCCGTGATCGAACTGGCCTCCGGCAAGCCCAGCTTCGATGTGATTCATCTGAGCTATCACGTGCAAAAGCGCCAGTTTGAAAAAGGCGGCTGGCTGGCCGATCTGTCGGGCTTCATGAAAGACCCGAACCTGACCGCCTCCGATCTGACCGAGAGCGATTTTTCGGCTGCCGGCCTGAAATATGCCAAAGACGACAAGGGCCGCCTGCTGTCGCTGCCATGGTCGGTGGATTATTTCATCCTCTATTACAACAAGGAAATGTTCGAAAAGAAGGGGATTTCCGTTCCCAAAACCTTCGACGAAATGGTTGCGGCCGCAGAAAAGCTCACCGATCCGGCTGCCGGCACCTTCGGCTTTGTCGGCCGTGGCCTGCGCAACGCCAACATGACCCTTTGGACCAATTTCTTCCTCAATTACGGCGGCGAATTCCTTGATGCCAAGGGTGACATCCTCACCGACGGCCCGGAAGCGGTCGAGGCCACCAAACTCTACCAGAAACTGCTGACCAAATATGCGCCTCCCGGCGTGTCCGGCTTCAACTGGATGGAATCCATGGCCTCCTTCACGCAGGGCCGTTCGGCCATGTGGATCGACGGTGTGGGTTGGGCTCCGCCTCTGGAAGACCCAAGCGCCTCGCGCATTGTCGGCAAGGTCGGCTATACCGTTGTGCCCGCAGGCCCCAAAGGCCAGTATTCCTCCACCTATGGTGACGGCATCGGCATTGCGGCTGCTTCCAAGAACAAGGAAGCAGCCTTCCTGCTCTGCCAGTGGGCGGTTTCGAAAAAACAGGGGGCTCGCCTGTTGCAGGCCGGTGGCGGTGTACCGTTCCGCAACTCGATCCTCAACGACCAGGAAGTCCGCAACGGCGTGAAACTGCCGAAGGAATGGGTGCAGTCGGTGATCGACTCGGCCAAGATCAGCAAGCTCGGCCTGCCGGTCGTGATTCCTGTCGCCGAATTCCGCGATCTGGTCGGCGCCGGCGTGACCGCGACCCTGTCGGGTGGCGATCCTGCAGCCGAGCTGAAAAAGGCCCACGAGCAGTTCCGCCCGATTCTGGAACGCAGCGAAAAATCGTAAGCCTTCACGCGTCATAGACGCATTATCATATGCCCTGCCCCCACTGATAACGGGGCAGGGTGTGGATTTCGGATCACACCATGTCAGAGCCTCAAACCGCAACTCCACCACCGCGCAAAGCCTGGCGTGTGCCGTCCTACTGGCCGTTTGTCATTCCGGCCCTGATTGTTGTTGCAGGAATTATCGTGTTTCCGTGGCTGTTCACCATCTGGATGAGCATGCATGAATGGAAGGTCGGCGCGCCGACCACCTTTGTCGGACTGGCCAATTATATCCGCCTGCCGAGCGATCCCCGCTTTGTCGAAGCGGTCGGCCATACCATCACCTACACTTTGCTTTCGGTCATTTTGCCGGTGATTTTCGGCACCTTTGCCGCCGTGATTTTCCACCAGAAATTCCCGTTCCGCGGCTTCTTGCGCGGTCTGTTCATCATGCCGATGATGGCGACGCCGGTAGCGGTGGCGCTGGTCTGGACCATGATGTTCCATCCCCAGCTCGGGGTGCTGAATTATATCCTGTCGTTGTTCGGCCTGCCCGCTGAATTGTGGGTGTTCCATCCCGGCTCCGTGATCCCGTCGCTGGTAATGGTGGAAACATGGCAATGGACACCGCTGGTGATGCTGATCGTGCTGGGTGGGCTGTCGGCCATCCCCAGCGAGCCCTATGAAAGCGCGCGCATTGACGGGGCCAATGCCTGGCAGATGTTCCGTTACATTACCCTGCCGCTGATCACCCCGTTCATCTTTGTGGCCTCGATGATCCGCATGATCGATGCTGTCAAAAGCTTCGACATCATTTTTGCGATCACGCAAGGCGGGCCCGGCTCGGCGTCGGAGACCATCAACCTCTATCTCTACAGCGTCGCCTTCGTCTATTACGACATCGGCTATGGCTCGGCGATTGCCGTGGTATTCTTTGTGCTGATCGTCGTGTTGGCTGCCATCATGCTCTATATGCGGCAACGGCTGCACTGGAACCAGACAGGAGGTGCAGCATGAGACTGCGCGCGCTTCTGAGCAATCTCGGGCTGGCATTGGGTGTTTTCATCATCGTGTCACCGGCCATTCTGTTCTTCATCTGGATGGCCTCGCTGTCGGTCAAAATGGAAATCGACAATGCCAGCTATCCACCGGTGCTGATCCCGGCGCAATTTGCGTGGGAGAATTATGCCTCGGTGTTCAACTCCAACCGCTTTACCACCTATTTCTTCAACTCGCTGATTGTCACCGGCTCGGCCACATTGCTGGCCCTGCTGATCGGCGTGCCGGCCGGCTACGGCATCGCGCGGATGCAGGCGCACAAATCCACCATCGTGGTGCTGATCGCCCGCATCACCCCCGGCCTGTCCTATCTGATCCCGCTGTTCCTGCTGTTCCAGTGGGTAGGTCTGCTCGGCACGCTGTGGCCGCAAATCATCATCCATCTGGTTGTCACCGTGCCGATCGCCATCTGGATCATGATCGGCTATTTCGAAACAACCCCGATGGAGCTTGAAGAGGCTGCGATGATCGACGGCGCGACACGCTGGCAGGTCTTCCGCCATGTCGCTCTGCCGATTGCCAAACCCGGCATTGCGGTGGCGTTCATTCTGGCCATCATCTTCTCGTGGAACAATTTCGTGTTCGGCATCGTGCTGGCCAGCCGCGGCACCCGCACCCTGCCGGTGGCGGTCTATAACATGATCTCGTTCGACCAATTGAGCTGGGGTCCGCTGGCCGCAGCCGCGCTGATCGTCACCCTGCCTGTTTTGCTGCTGACCGTGTTTGCCCAACGGCAGATTGTGGCGGGCCTGACCGATGGGGCCGTCAAAGGCGGTTGATGTTTTTGGCTAGCCAAAGCCCCTCAAGGCGGCTAGCCTGACCTTCTAGTGTCGCGTGGAGAATGTCCGGCGATCACACGCCAGACCTCCACGGCAGCGGGAGGTTCGACAATGCCCACCAGACGCGAGCATGACCTGATCGGCGATAAAGATGTGCCCAGCAGCGCCTATTATGGCGTGCATACTTTGCGGGCGGTTGAAAATTTTCCAATCACGGGCACCCCCATTTCCATTTATCCCGATCTTATCAATGCCCTTGCGGCCATCAAGCAAGCGGCGGCGCTGGCCAATTTTCAGTTGGGCTTGCTGGATGAACGCCGGATGCAGGCGATTTGTCAGGCCTGCGAGGAAATCCGCCACGGCCAATGGCACCAGCATTTTGTTGTTGATGTCATTCAGGGCGGGGCCGGCACTTCGACCAATATGAATGCCAATGAAGTAATCGCCAATCGGGCTTTGGAAATTCTGGGCCATGCGCGGGGTGACTATGCGCATTTGCACCCCAACGAGCATGTCAATATCAGCCAGAGCACCAATGATGTCTATCCGACGGCCCTCAAGATTGCGGCTTTTAGCGGCATCCAGACATTGATTGCCGCCATGGGTCGACTGCGCGAGGCCTTTGACGGCAAGGCCGATGAGTTCAAAGATATTCTGAAAATCGGCCGCACCCAGTTGCAGGATGCGGTGCCGATGACCTTGGGCCAGGAATTTCTGACCTATGCCGTGATGCTCGGGGAGGACGAGGACCGGTTGCGCGAAGCCTCGTTGCTGATTTGCGAAATCAATCTCGGTGCCACAGCCATCGGCACCGGCATCACCACCCATCCCGACTATGCCGCAAAAGTCTGCCAGGCTTTGCGGATCATCACCGGTTTGCCGTTGGTCACCGCCCCCAATCTGGTCGAAGCGACGCAGGATTGCGGGGCCTTTGTCCAATTATCGGGAGTACTGAAACGGGTCGCCGTCAAGCTTTCCAAAACCTGCAATGATTTGCGCCTGCTGTCCTCCGGGCCACGCGCCGGATTGGGTGAAATCAACCTTCCCGCCATGCAGGCCGGATCAAGCATCATGCCGGGCAAGGTCAATCCGGTGATCCCCGAAGTGGTCAACCAGATCGCCTTCGAGGTGATCGGCAATGATGTGACGGTCAGTTTCGCCGCCGAAGCCGGACAGTTGCAGTTGAATGCCTTCGAGCCGATTATTGCCCATAGCCTGTTCAAAAGCGTGACGCATTTGCGCAATGGCTGCGATATTCTCGCCCAGCGTTGCGTCCGCGGCATCACCGCCAATCGTGACAGGCTCCAGCACATCGTGGCCCATTCGATCGGCATCGTTACCGCGCTCAATCCTTTTATCGGCTATGACAATGCCACCAAACTGGCGCAAGAGGCCTTGGCCACCGGCGCCAGCGTCTATGATCTGGTCCTCAAGCATCAACTGCTGACCAAAGAGCAACTCGACGATATTTTGCGGCCCGACATGTTGACCCAACCGCGCAAGCTGTAGCAGGTTCACCCCCCCACAAAGCGCTGGATGGTGACCCCTTCTCCTTCCAGAGCGGCGCGGACCTTGCGGGCCATGTCCACCGCATGGGCGCTGTCGCCATGCACGCAGATGGAGTGGGCCTCAAGCTTGACCGGCGCGCCGTCAAGCGTCGGCATCAGGCCGGTTTTGAGGAAACCGACCAGCCGTTGCGCGGCAAAATCAGCATCCGTTACCATCGCGCCGTCCAGCGCGCGCGAGACCAGACGGCCTTTGGACGTATAGGCACGATCGGCAAAGATCTCGGAATAGACCTGCAGGCCATTCTTGCGGGCCAGATGCTCCAGCACCGTGCCGGAAATTGCCAGAACCGGCAGATCGGGAGCCACCGCCTTGGTGGCATTGATCAGCGCCTGCGCCACGCCTTCGTCATCCATCGCCTGATTGGCAATCGCCCCATGCGGTTTCATATAGGTGATGCGCGTGCCAGCAAGGGCAGCGATGCCGAGCAAAGTGCCGATCTGGGCGGCGGTAAAGCGTTCGATTTCGCCCAGCGTGTAGGGGATGATCCTGCGCCCGAAGCCTTCGCGGTCCGGATAGCCCGGATGCGCGCCGACACTGACGCCCTTTTGCTTGGCCAAAGTCAGGGTTTTGAACATGGTTTCGGGATCGCTGGCATGGCCGCCGCAGGCGACATTCGCGCTGGTGACAATGCCCAGCACCGCCTGGTCATCGCCCATGGTCCACGGGCCATAGCTTTCGCCAAGGTCGGAATTCAGATCGATCGTTTTCATCATGCTCTCCAGTCTGGACAAAACGGGCTAAACGGCGGGATCAAGCGCATTGGTGGCATGGCCTGCCAGATTGCCGGCCAACAGGGCTTCCGACGACAGGCTCCCGCCTCCCAGCACCTCGACACGTTGCGGCAAACCGGCAATCATGCGAGCGAGATCGCGGGCCAGGGCTTGCGCTTCCTCGATCGGGATGGCCTGAAACTGGATACCGGCCCCCACTGGGGTCTGGGCGGCGCGGCCCAGATCGGCAGTGATCACGGTGGCGATTTTCGGATAGCCGCCGGTGGTGCCGCGCTCGGCCAGCAACAACAGCGGTTGCCCCGTCCCGGGGATCTGGATCGTGCCATTGGCAATGCCGTCCGACACGATATTGGCGGTGCGGGCATGGGTCAGCGGCGAGCCTTCCAGCCGATAGCCCATCCGGTCGGAAGTGGCCGAAATGGTCCATTCCGTCGCCTGGAACTGGGCAATGGTGTCCGCCGAGAAAAAGTCATCCTGCGGGCCCAAAACGCAACGGATTGGCCCAGCCACCACGGGGGGCGCGGGCAGGCGGCGCTCCCCTTCCATCACACTCGCATCACCAACCACAAGCTGGTCTCCGCTCTCGAGCGGCCGGGCGAAGGGACTGCCCAGTCCAGCGCGGCGATGCACCGAAAAACTGCCGAAGGTGGGGCTACCGGCAATGCCGCCCTCGACAGCCAGATAGCTGAAAACCCCGCCTCTGGCCGCCCTGATCATCACGCTTTCGCCCTCGGCCAGACAGAAGCTCTCGTTCATGGCCATCGCCTGCCCGCGCAGGCTGATGCCGCGCATGGCTCCCGACAGCGCCAGACGGACTGTGCCTTCTTTGGCTTTGAGTTTGATCGGCAAGGGGCCGAGTTCGATGAGCGGCGCATGCCAGTCCTGCCCGACCAGCACATTGGCATAGGCCAAACCGACACGATCCATCGCGCCGGTTGTGCCCAAACCATAACGCAAGGCGCCATAGCGGCCGAAATCCTGCACCGATGTGGCGGGTCCCACCTCCTCGATCAGCAAAACACTCATGCCGCCACCCCGGCATCGATCACGAGGTCGGCAATCCACTCCCCAGCCTCGGCCGCTTCCTCCATCATGCGCCAGTCGGCGCGCGGCATGGCATAAAAACTTAAAGAGTCGCCCGGTTCGATCAGGAACATCTGTTGGCGGGTCGGGTGGTAACTGCGCATCGGCGTGCGGCCCAGAATATGCCAGCCGCTCGGGGCCTCGATACACTGGATACCCGCCTGCACACCGCCGATCATCACCGCTCCGGCCGGCGTCACAAGCCTCGGCTCGTCGCGGCGCGAGGTCGCAATGGTCTGGTCCAGACCGCCCAGATAGGCAAACCCCGGCATGAAACCCAGCATATAGACGCGGTAATCGCTACCGCAGTGGCGGCGCACCACTTCGTCGGGCGTCAATCCCTTGCCTTTGGCGACATCCTCGAGATCGATCCCGAAATCCTCGCCATAGACCACCGGAACCCGCCAGCGGCGTGGCGATTGCGGTTTGGGCCCGGCCTGTTGCGCCAATTCGCGCAGCAGACCCGAGATCGAGGCAAAATCGGTCACGACAGGATCATAGGTCACAAACAGCGAGCGATAGGTCGGGATGGTCTCCTGCAAGCCCGGCACGTCATGGGCTTTGAGCGCGTCGTCAAGACCCAGCACCAGCGCATTGAGAAAGGGATCGACCGTCTCCCCGAATTCGACGGTCAGGGCGGCATCGCCACAGGGCAGAATCCGCAAAGCGGCAGAAGACGACATGAGGCGGCCCCGATGATCAACGACTTAACCCACTCCCGTTTCGGGAGCATCGCAGTCGATCACGTCTTGGGGCGCGCTTCAATCCCTTTTGCGAGTCAGATCAGAGCGAAATCGCCAGCAACAGCACACCCATCGCCGCGCGATAGATCACGAAGGGCCAAGTCGACATCCGCTCGAAAAAGCGCAGCAAGCCCCATACGGCGGCAAAGGCCGAAACCGTGCCGCACGCCAAACCCACGGCCAGCACCGACCAGGCATGGGCATCAAGTCCCGCATGGGTCAGCACCCAGATTTCCTTGAGACCCGCCAGAGTAATGGCCGGCAGACCGAGCAGAAAAGACAGGCGTGCTGCATCCTCGCGGTTGAAACCCAACAGCAATCCCGCTGTCAGCGTCGAGCCCGACCGCGACACCCCGGGGATCAATGCCCCCACCTGGGCAAAGCCCACCAGCATCAGATCGAGCATGGTAAAGCCCGCCAGATCACGCTTGCGCGAGCCGCGCCATTCCGCAAGCGCCATCAAGGCCGCCATCAGCAGGCACGCAGCCCCGATCACCGGCAAGGTTCTCAAGGGCGTATCGCAGGTATTGAGCAGTTTCGCCATGGCAAGACCGACCACACCGATCGGCAACGTAGCCAGACCGATGCCGAACACGAAGCGGAACGAGGGATGGTCAAACTGCCGGTGTACCAAGGCGCGCACCGACGAGGTGCTCAAGCTGGAAATATCGCGCCAGAAATAGGTGATGACCGCACCAAGGGCAGCCAGCTGCATGGCGGCAGAAAAGGCGGAACCCGGATCCTGCCATCCGAAAAAATGCGGGACGATCCGCATATGGGCGGTGGAGGAAATCGGCAGCAATTCGGTGATGCCTTGCACCACTCCCAGCACAGCCGCCTCTGTATAGCCAAGCGTGGCAAAGCCGACATCAATGCCTTCGCTACACGCATTCGCCATCTCGGTCTCCCCTAGCCCATGATTCACAGACCCACTTCTATGGAGTGAACCTTACCAAATGCTTGCTGATTCCCGAGCAAGGCCAGACCAATTTCCGATAAAGTGAGGCGTGCGGAGCAACAGGCGCAGGACCAACTCAGAGGGGGTCGGTGGAATGGATCTGCAAGGCCTCGAGAAAACGCGACACCATATTATAGGCGGCGATGGTGGCGGTCAGTTCGACAATGCCTTGTTCATCAAAATGCACCCGCATGGCATCAAAGACAGCATCGGCCACATGGATATCCTTGGTCATCGCATCGGTATAGGCCAGCACGGCGCGTTGCAGGGGTGAGAACAGGCTTGAAGGCGACCAATCGTCCAGCGCATCGAGCTGGCCCTGCGTCATGCCCTCTTTCAAGGCAATCGGGGCATGTTGCTGGGCCTCGTAGGGCGCGCCGTTGAGATGGGCAATGCGCATGATCACCATTTCACGGACATCGCCTGCCAGCCCGGATTTTTGGCGGATCGCGGTCAGATAGTTTAACCAGCCTTCGCCGATGGGGGCGGAATGGAGCAGCATGGCATACAGATGCAGGACGCCACCACGTTCACGGGTGATGCGCTCGACCAGGGCCTGACGGTCGGGACGGTTGCTGTCGGCATAGGAAATACGGGCCACGCGAAACACTCCAAAGCATCAAACGACCAGAAGGAAAAATGGCAGGGGTGCTCCCTGCCAAAATTTGATATGTGAACTGCGATCCAGCACCAAGGATCAATTATCCAGGAAGCTCCGCAATTTGCGCGAGCGCGATGGATGCTTGAGCTTGCGCAGGGCCTTGGCCTCGATCTGGCGGATACGTTCGCGCGTTACCGAGAATTGCTGGCCGACCTCTTCCAGCGTGTGATCGGTGTTCATGCCGATGCCGAAGCGCATGCGCAACACGCGTTCTTCACGCGGGGTCAGCGAGGCCAGCACGCGGGTGGTGGTTTCACGCAAGTTCGAT
>CANFLM010000006.1 GCA_947447895.1 Hyphomicrobiales bacterium | reverse complement strand
CCAGTTCAACATCAAGGGCGAACGGCGCGAGGATCGTGTCGGAGTATGGGTCAAACGCCGTGACAAAGGGCCGGATTTCGAAGATAAAATCGCCGCCATCGGCATCCGCGTCCGCCACTGGGTGACCTTTCACGGGCTCAGCATCAATGTCGAACCCGAGCTCGACCACTTCGGCGGCATCGTGCCTTGCGGGGTGGCCGATCCGCGCTATGGCGTCACCAGCCTTGTCGATCTCGGCCTGCCGGTGATGATGAGCGATCTCGATCTGGCCTTGCGTAACAGCTTCGTCCCGCTTTTCGGCCCCCTCACTGCGGAACAGCCATGAGAGACCATGCCTCGCCCCTCCCGAGCCCGTTAGACGGTTTGCAAATGCACACAGGCTGGTTTCCCGGCGTGATCGGTTGGGTGGCGGCAGAGCATGGCCGCTATTACGCCCGGCATTGGGGATTGGGGGCGGTGTTCGAGGCCAAGGTGGCCAGTGCTTTGGCCGAACTGGTGCAACGCTACAACCCCGAGACCGACCTGTTGCTCACCCTGACCGAGCATGACCGCATCGTCGCCTCCATCACCGTCGATGGCGGTCATGACACCTTGGCGCAGGGCGGTGCGCGCATCCGATTCGTGATTGCCGCCGAACAGAGGCAGGGCCATGGAATCGGCCGCTTGCTGGTTGGCCAGGCGATGGGCTTTATCACCGAAGCGGGATTTGACCGCGCATGGCTGACCACATTCAAGGGGCTCGATGCCGCCCGCAGGTTGTATGAACAAGCCGGATTCACGCTGACCGAGCAGTGCGAAGACCTGACCTGGGGTGTGCGGCTGACGGAACAACGGTTTGATTGGAAAAGAACAGATTAGACCATTATAAGTATCTGTATTTATTGTATTTTTCACATATGAAAATATATTTTCTGAAATAATATCACCTTTATGTCATGCAATTATCATTAATAATTGGTGTGCTTTTATCCAAGGCATGCGTTTTACGCATATCTGCATTCGACCTTTGGACCTTCTGTGCACTGCAGCATTATCGTATATGCAATGCAACAGAGCGGTGGATGTCCTCCACCCTACAACTTGACGGAGAGTCCCATGTTGATCATTCATGCCCTTATCGAACGCGCCCGCCGCTGGTACCTGTACCGCACCACGATCCGCGAATTGTCGGAACTGACCGACCGCGACCTGAACGACCTCGGCATCAACCGCGCCGACATCGAATTCGTGGCCCGCAAGCACGCCACTGTCTAATCCGGGTTGGTTTTCAACCCTCTAAAACGCCCGCTCCGGCTTCGGCCCGGCGGGCGTTTTGCTGTGGACTCCAGATTGGCTGTTGCCCGTAAAGCCTGATGACACTATGTCTTTGGGCATGACAACATATCAGCCTATCCATATCATCGGTGGGGGTCTTGCCGGCAGCGAAGCCGCCTGGCAGATTGCCGAGCGCGGTGTTCCGGTCGTTCTCCACGAAATGCGCCCCGAGCGCGGCACCGAGGCACACCAGACCGACCAGTTGGCCGAACTGGTCTGTTCCAACTCCTTCCGCTCTGATGATTCCCAGAGCAATGCGGTAGGCCTGTTGCATGATGAAATGCGCCGCCTCGGCTCGCTGGTCATGCAGTCTGCCGATGCGAATCAGGTGCCAGCCGGCGGCGCTCTGGCGGTTGACCGCGAGGGATTCGCCCAAGCTGTCACGCAAAGCCTTGAAAACCATCCTTTGATTACGATTTCCCGTCAGGAAGTGGCCGGTGCCCCGCCTGACGAATGGGATCAGGTGATCATTGCCAGCGGCCCCCTGACCTCCCCCGCACTCGCCGATGCCATTCTGTCGGTGACAAACGAGAAGGCTCTGGCATTTTTTGATGCGATTGCGCCGATTGTCCATCGTGACAGCATCAATATGGATATTGCCTGGTTCCAGTCACGCTATGACAAAGTGGGCCCGGGCGGCAACGGGGCCGATTACATCAATTGCCCGATGAACAAAGAGCAGTATGACGCCTTTGTCGATGCCCTGATAGCGGGTGATGCGGTCGGCTTCAAGGAATGGGAAGGCACGCCCTATTTCGATGGCTGCCTGCCGATCGAAGTCATGGCTGAACGGGGCCGCGAGACCCTGCGCCATGGTCCGATGAAACCGGTCGGCCTCACCAATCCGCGTGATCCGCAGGTCAAATCCTATGCGATCGTGCAATTGCGGCAGGATAACAAGCTGGGCACGCTGTATAATCTGGTCGGGTTCCAGACCAAGCTGAAATATGGCGAGCAGGCACAGATTTTCAAAATGATTCCGGGGCTGGAGAATGCCGAATTTGCCCGTTTGGGTGGTTTGCATCGCAACACCTACCTCAATTCGCCGGCTTTGCTGGATCCGCACCTGCGGCTGAAGGCCAAAAGCCAGTGGCGGTTTGCCGGACAGATCACCGGATGCGAAGGCTATGTCGAAAGTGCGTCGGTGGGCCTGATGGCCGGCCGGTTTGCTGCCGCCGAACGCCTTGGGCAAACGCCCGCCATGCCGCCGGTCACAACCGCGCTCGGGGCTCTGCTCAACCATATCACCGGCGGCCATCTGGAAACCATCGAAGCCGGACCACGATCATTCCAGCCGATGAACATCAATTTCGGACTGTTTCCGCCTCCGACCGAGCCGGTCAAAAGCCCAGATGGCAAGCGCTTGAAGGGGCCGGAGAAATCCAAAGCGCGCAAGCTGCAAATCACCGAGCGGGCCAAGCATGATCTGACCCTCTGGCTCGAACACAACGCCTAGAACGAAACACCCCGAACCGCCGCATGCCAAAGGCGGAACGGCTTGTGCCATTGCGGCACATCGGAGGGCGGTTCCAGCAAGGGATTAACCGCTTGCAACCGCTCCAGCCAAGGCTTGACCAAAGCCAGCGGCGCATAGGCGGGACGGATCGCTGCGGGAATGGCAGAAAACCCGTCCAGCGTTTCGCCCAAGCGTTGCATCGCCAAAGCGGACAACTCGCGGACCAGTTCTGCTACTTCGCCGGCATGGGTGCCTGCGCGGATCTGATCGGCCGTCAGCCCGTGTGCCTCCAGCCTGTCGAGCGGAAACACAACACGCCCTTCAGAGGCCAACCAGCCGCTGGCCCGCAACAAACCAGTCAGAGCATAGGCAACGCCTGCCGTCCCCGATAACGAGGCAGGCCCCGTCTCGCCCCCGTCGGCCAGAACCAGCGCGGCATAGCGAAACAGCACCGAGCAGGTTTCGCCGCAATAGAGTTCGAGCGCCGTCACATCGGCCGGAGGCGCATCATAGAGATCATCCACCCGCGCATCGATGAGAGCCAGCAAAGGCGCGGTCGGGAGGTGGTAGCGGTCAAGCACAGCCCATAGGGCAGCCGCCAGCGGATTGGCATGATCCTGTCGGGGCTGGTTCAACACGTCACGCCAATATTGCAGGCGCATTTCGCCTGCCAGTGGCTCGGAAACCACGGAGCGGATCCGCGCCACATCGGCATTGAAGGCATAAAGGGCCATTACAGCGGCACGATGACGGGCGGTAATAAAACGGCAGGCCAGCCAACGGTCGGGATCATGGCTTTGCAGCAGGGTCTCGCATTCGTTCAGCTGGAGGGCATCAAGCATCGCGGGCCTCTCAGGACACAGCGATCAAGGCGGCGGCCACACGCCGGTTCTCGGAGACCATGATATTGTAAATGCGCGCTGCTGCGCCTGTGCTCATCGAATCAACTGCCATCCGGCCTTCTTTCAACCGCCAGCGCAGCGCCTCGGGCAACAGTGCCATATCGACACCCGTGCCAATCAGCAATGTGTCGATCTGATCGGCCTCAGCCATGACAAGCGCAAAATCGGTGCGGGTCACTGTTGCAAAATCGGTCACAGACCAAGCGTGGATGCCGGAGGGCAAGGCGAGGATCGAGCCTTTATGCGACATGTCGCCAAAGCGGAACCCGCCATTGCCATAGCTGTCGATCACATGCCGTCCGGGCAAAAACCCTTTGGGAGCAACAGGATCGCCAGCCCGCTGTTCCATATCAGGATTTGGGGGTTGTGAGCGATGCGTCGCTCTCTTCGATCTGATCGGCCTCGCCTGCATTGCGCACACCCAGATAGATCAGAACGGGAGCGGCAATAAAGATCGAGGAATAGGTCCCGATCAAGACACCGAAAATCATCGCCCAGGAAAAGCTTTTGATCACGGCCCCGCCATAGATGACCAGCGCAACCAGCGCCAGCGAGGTGGCAACAGAGGTCATCAGCGTCCGCGACAAAGTGGAATTGATCGACAAATCAAGCAATTCGGCGGCAGGCATGGTTTTATAACGGCGCAACAATTCACGGATGCGGTCGAAGACGACCACGGTATCGTTGAGCGAATAGCCGACAATCGTCAGAATTGCGGCAATCGAGGTCATGTTGAATTCGATTTGGGTCACGGCAAAAAAGCCGATGGTCAGCACCAGATCGTGCAAAGTGGCAATCACGGCTCCCACGGCAAACTGCCATTCGAACCGGAACCACAGATAGATCAGCACAGCAACAATCGAGAGAACCACGCCCAAAGTGCCCGATTGCACCAATTCACCCGATACACGCGGACCGACCACTTCGACGCGGCGGAACTCGTAATCCTTCTCGAACATGCTTTTGACACGTTCCATCACCTGCTGCTGGCCCTGTTCGCCGCCCGGTTGCAAACCGAAACGGATCGAAACACCGCCAGCTGTGCCGAATTCCTGTACTTCGATCTCGCCGACCGCCAGATCGCTGGCCGCCTCGCGGACAATCGAAATATCGGCTTTGCCCTGGCGTGCCTGCATCTCGATCAGCGTGCCGCCGGTAAAGTCGATCCCGAAATTCATGCTGATCACGAAAAAGGCCGCAACCGACACAACCGACAGAATGGCCGACAGCGGGAAACTGACGCGGCGGAACGACATAAAGCCGAAAGTGGTGACATCAGGAACAATACGGAGAAGTTTCATGGCCTGATGATCCTCAGAACGGCAGATGGGTGGGACGCGCCGTGCGATACCACACGGCAATCATCATGCGGGTCATGGTAACGGCTGTCACAACGGTGGTGATAATGCCCAGAATCATGGTCACGGCGAAACCGCGCACCGGTCCGGAGCCGAACAGGAACAACAGGGCCGCCGCCAGAAACATGGTCACGTTGGAATCGATGATGGTCGCAAAAGCCCGATCAAATCCTGCTTCCAGTGCCGAGATCATCGAACGGCCCGAACGGTGTTCCTCGCGGATGCGCTCGTAAATCAGCACGTTTGAATCCACCGCGGTCCCGATGGTGAGCACGATGCCCGCAATACCCGGCAAAGTCAGGGTCGAGCCCAACAGCGACATCATCGCAAAAATCAGCACGACATGGATCACCAGAGCGACATTGGCAAAAATACCGAACAGGCCATAAGTGATCATCATCAGAGCAACCACAAGAGCGGTGGCGCAATAGGAAGCGAGTTTACCCGCCGCAATCGAATCCTGCCCCAGACCCGGGCCGACCGTGCGTTCTTCCACAATGGTCAGCGGGGCCGGCAAGGCACCGGCGCGCAGCAGAATGGCCAGATTATTGGCGCTTTCAACAGTGAAATGCCCCGAAATTTGGCCCGAACCACCGGTAATCGGCGTCTGGATGCGCGGGGCGGAAATCACCTTTTTATCAAGAACGATGGCCAGCGAGCGGCCGACACCTTCTGTTGTCGCCTGACCAAAACGTTGCGAACCGCGGACATTGAAGCGGAAATTGACGATCGGTTCACGGGTGCGGCTGTCAAAAGCCGGCTGGGCGTCGATCAGATCTTCGCCTTGTACAATCACACGTTTTTCGACAGGCGCATTGCCGCCGCCTTCCTGGAAGGGCATGTTTTCGACATCACCGGGTGCAGCCCCCGTTTCGGCCAGAAAGCGGAATTCGAGCTGGGCGGTGGTGCCCAGAATATCTTTCAATTTGCGCGGATCCTGCAAACCGGGCACTTCGACCAGAATCCGGTCGATGCCCTGGCGCTGGATATTCGGCTCCGTTGTTCCAAGCGCGTCGACGCGACGGCGCAGCACTTCGATCGCCTGATCGAGGGCCTTGCGCACGCGCTCGTTGACACCCACTTCCGTCAGGGTCAGCACGACAAGACCGTCAGGCTGCTCGACCAGTTCCATGGTCGGGGCAGAGGTGCCGCGGGTCAGAACCGGTCCAAGAGCCATCTCGCGCAATTTACCCATCAGACGGGTGCGCTCGGCACTGTCGCTGACGCGCACATTGACGCCGCGCGCCTGCACGCCGATGCCGCCGGCCAGAGCAATCTTTTCCTCGCGCAGAATACGGCGGACATCATCACGCAGGGTGTTGACCTGCGTGCGGATGATGGTGGCCGTATCCACTTCCAGCAACACATGCGACCCGCCCTGCAAATCCAGACCAAGCACGATCGCCTGATGCGGCACCACCCAGGCCGGCACAAAGGATGGAATTCCCTTGCGGATGGCTTCACGCGTGTCGGGAGACAGCATGCTCGGCATGGCATAGAGGAATCCGCTCAAAGCGAGCAGAAGAACCGCAACGGTCTTAAAGCGGGAAAAGCGCATCATGCTTCTGGAGTTCCTTGTCGTGCACGAATGAACCTGCCCTTCGGGTTTGATCCCGAAAGGCATTTGGGCCAGTGCGGTGATTAGTCCTCGGACTTCACAGGTTCCGATTTGGAACGCACTTCGGCAATCATCGTGCGGATGATCTTCACCTTGACGTTATCGGCGATTTCGATTTCGATTTCGGGACCTTCGGCCACTTTGGTCACCTTGCCGATCAAACCGCCGGTCATGATCACCGTGTCGCCGCGACGCACGTTTTCGATCAGAGCCTGATGCTCTTTCGCACGCTTCTGCTGCGGACGAATGATCAGCACATACATGATCACGAAAATCAGCGCGAAGGGAACGATCTGCATCAGCATATCGGTGCCACCGGGTGCGCCAGCAGCCTGGGCAAAAGCGGGTGTGAACAAAGCAGAACCTCCATTGATGGTGTGGACGCAACAACATCCAGCAAACGGCGCGGACTATAACGGGGACGTCCCCGATTGCAAATCTTTGATGGCTGGAAAGCCTGCAAACCAACACAATCGAACAGGCCGCACCTATGGCAAAACTGATAACATGATGGACGGCTCAGTCAAACAGGGTTAAGTGCAAAATGCTCCGAAATGGTCCTAGTGGTCTTATGAAAGTCGAAGTCAGTCCAATGTCCGATCATCATACGCAAAAATCCGCTTCCCCTGCTGCTTCTACCGCACTCGGCGGTGAGGATGTCCCGGCTTTGCTGGGCCGAATCGCCACGCTGCTCGAACGCCTCGCCCCGCCTGTGGCGGAAGTGACCGATCTTGATTCGGCCGATGCCTTTGTCTGGCATCCCTTGCCGCCGCGTCTGGCCCCTGTGCGCAAGGTCAACCGGGTCGAGATGGTGCTGCTGCAAGGCATCGACTCCGTTCGCGACCAGCTGATCGAAAACACCGAGCGCTTTGCCAAGGGCCTGCCCGCCAACAATGCGCTGTTATGGGGTGCGCGCGGCATGGGAAAATCCTCGCTCGTCAAAGCAGCCCATGCGACAGCGGTGGCCAAACGCGGTTCATGGGCCGGCGCACAGGCCCTCAAACTGGTTGAAATCCACCGCGAGGACATCGAAAGCCTGCCGCATCTGATGAACATCATGCGCCAATCCGATTGCCGCTTTATCGTATTTTGCGACGATCTCTCGTTTGATGGCGGGGATACATCCTACAAATCGCTGAAAGCGGTGCTGGAAGGCGGGATCGAAGGCCGGCCCGACAATGTGATTTTTTATGCCACCTCCAACCGCCGCCATTTGCTGCCACGCGATATGATGGACAATGAACGCGCCACCTCGATCAATCCCGGTGAAGCGATCGAGGAAAAAGTGTCGCTCTCGGATCGCTTCGGCCTGTGGCTGGGCTTCCACAAATGTTCGCAGGACGAATACCTCGCCATGGTCCACGGCTATTGCGCACATTACGGGCTGGAGGTCGATCAGGCGCAATGCGATGCGCAGGCTTTGGAATGGTCGACCACACGCGGATCGCGCTCGGGACGCACGGCCTTCCAGTTCATTCAGGATCTGGCCGGACGCATGGGGCGCCACCTCGACGCTTGACCGGTTACGCACAAAGAAAAGCCCGCCTGCGGAACACCGGAGGCGGGCTTTTTTATTGTAATATCAATCAGTTGCCGGACAGGAAACCCATCGGATCGACCGGGGTCGAACCTTTGCGCAATTCGAAGTGGAGTTGCGGCGAGGACACATTGCCTGTCTGGCCGGACGCAGCGATCACCTGACCGCGTTTGACGGTCTCGCCTTTTTTGACCTTCAATTCGGAATTGTTGGCATAGGCCGAAACGAAACCATTGTCGTGGCGGACCAGAACCAGATTGCCATAGCCCTTCAGCTCGTTGCCGGCATAGGCAACAACCCCGTTCTCGGCGGCCTTGATCGGTGTCCCTTCCGGCAGAGCGATATTGATGCCGTCGCTCTTTTCGCCGGCTTTTTCACCGAAGCTTTTCAGAATATGCCCTCGTGCAGGCCAACGGAATTCGACGGGTGTGGGAGCCGAAGGTTCGACATGGGGTGCAACGCTTGCTGTGGTTTCAACGGGCGCTTGTGCAACCGGCTGCTTGGCGCCTTTGGCAGGCTTGGACTCGGCGGCCGGCTTGACCTCGGCAACCGCTTTCGCATCAGGGGCCTTCTTTTCGGCTGCCGCTTTGTCGGCTTTGGCCTTCGCCTTGGGATCGACCGCAGGTTCGGGAGCAACAGCGGCCACAGCCTGCTTGGTTTGTGGCGACTGGACAGCAGGCTTGGCGGGTGATGCGGAAGCGGGTTCAGCCACGGCAAACGGCTTTTGTGGGACGGAAGCCGGTGAAGCCAGCGTCAGAACCGTCCCGGGCTTCAGCTTGTTCTTGTTGTTGTTGGCAGCAAGGATCGCCTGCTCCGAGAGGCCGTAGCGGTTTGCCACAGTCTTGATTGTGTCGCCCTTGGCGACGGTGATTGTATTGGGTGCAACCAGCTTGGGCTCGGCTTTCGGCAAAGCTGGAGCCATTGCTTTGACCGGTGCCGTTTGAGCGACAACAGGAGAGCCTGAGGGTGGCGAAAGAGGCGCGCTTTGGACGCCGCCCGAGGGAACAGAGCCTACACTACCGCCCATCGGGGCATAGGAAGACTGGCTTGTCTGGACCGGCTGGCCCGAACGGCCGAAACGGGCTGATCCGGAAAAAGGATTGGCCAGCGAGGCTTCATCGACGCGCATCGCATCGGAACCACAGCCGACCACTGAACCGGTGACAGCCACAACCAGAACAATCCGGCTGACAGTCTTTAAGGAAACAGACGAAAACCTCACCATGCCGAAGCCCATCCGCAATTTGAAAACCAACACACTATCGATGGTGCATTTATAACGGGCACGAAGTTAAAAAAGAGTTCCCATCCGCAAGGCGTCGCGAGGGATGATCGGGGACGGTTGCGGGCCAGTCCGTCTAGAGGATTTGCGACATTCCGCTGATCAGCGGCGGCAGGGCCATGGGTGGGCCCAATGTCTCGACAATGCCGCTGACAGGATCCATGATATAGCTGGCCATGCGCCCTTCCCCGTTGATGCGCCTGACGCCGACCATGCGGCCACCGGGCACCAATTGTCCCAGCAAAGCCAGCGGAGGCACATCGAACGAGGCATCGACCAGTATCCGGTCATAGGGAGCGAAATCGCTGACCCCTTCGGTGCCATCGCCGTGGATGACGGTGGTATTGGTGATCGAGAGCCCGCGCAACCGCATCCGCGCCTCGATCCCCAAAGCGCGGAACCGCTCGACCGAAATCACCTGTGCGGCCAGCCGCGATAGAATGGCCGTGCCGAAGCCCGTTCCGGTCCCCACTTCCAGCACGGTATGGGAAGGCTCCAAAGCCAAAGCAGACACCATCAGCAACAGCGAGGACGGCGGGCCGATGGTCTGACCGCAGGCTATCGGCAGGCTGGAATCGTGGAGGGCCAGATCGGCAAAGCGTTGCGAGACGAAGCGCGTGCGCGGGATCATCTCGTAAATCCGCAACAGGTCGGTATTGATCAGACCCAGTTCCCGCATCAAGAGCAGGAAGGCAAATCTTGCCTCGTCACTGCTGCCGATGAGCTGGGAGTCTGACGGGGTCACCCTGCCACCATGCCGATCAGAAATGGGCGGCAAAACGGGTCACGCTCGGCTCGTCGGTCAGGTTAAGACGCAACGGCGTGACAGAAATTTTCTTCTCGGACAGTGCTTCGAGATCGGTCCCGTGCCCGAGTTCGAAACTGCTGCGGGTAAAGCCGATCCAGTAATAGGGAATGCTGCGCCCATCCTGGCGGGCATCGATTTTCAGGAAGGACGCATCGCGCCGGCCCTGATGGGTCACAGCCACGCCCTGCACATCTTCGGGAGCGCAGGACGGGAAGTTGACATTCACAAGGATCCCCGGCTCGATCCCGATGGCCAGAATTTTGCGGACCATATCGGGGCCGTGCTGTTCGCCGCAATTCCAGAAAATATTCTCGCGCCCGCCCGGACCATAGCATTGGGACAGGGCAATTGACGGGATGCCCAGAATTGTGCCTTCCATGGCAGCTGCCACGGTACCGGAATAGGTGACATCCTCGGCGGCATTCTGGCCGCGATTGATACCGGACAGGATCAGATCGGGCGGCGACGGCATCACATGTTTCAAGGCCATGATCACACAATCGGTCGGCGTGCCTTTGACCGCAAAACGCTGGTGCCCTGCTTCACGCAGGCGCAGCGGCTCGTTCAACGACAGCGAATGGGCGACACCGGACTGGTCGCTTTCGGGAGCGACGGTCCAGACATCGGCTGACAAGGCAGCGGCGATCTTTTCTGCCACCAGCAGGCCGGGGGCATGGATACCATCATCATTGGTGACCAGAATACGCATATCAAACAGCCTTTTCGATGCGCGTGATCCCGCCCATATAGGGCTGCAACGCGGTGGGAACAGAGACCGATCCGTCGGCATTCTGATAGTTTTCAAGTACAGCCACCAAAGCGCGCCCAACCGCCACGCCCGATCCGTTGAGCGTATGGACAAAGTGGTTCTTGCCATCGGCGGTTTTATAACGGGCCTGCATCCGGCGGGCCTGGAAATCGCCACAGACCGAGCAGGACGAAATTTCACGATAGGCATTCTGGCCGGGCAACCAGACTTCGAGATCATGGGTACGCTGGCTGGCGAAGCTCATATCTCCCGAGCACAACAGCATGGTGCGATAGGGCAATTCAAGCTTTTGCAGGACTTTTTCAGCAGAGGCCGTCATGCGGTCCAGTTCGGCGCGGGAGTGTTCGGCAGTGGTGATCGACACCAGTTCGACCTTGTAGAATTGATGCTGGCGGATCATGCCGCGGGTGTCACGGCCCGCGGAGCCGGCCTCGGCACGGAAACAGGCCGAAAGGGCCGTCACGCGGATCGGCAATTCTTTTTCATCCAGAATCTGCTCGCGCACCAGATTGGTCAGCGGCACTTCGGCAGTCGGAATCAGCCAGTAATCGTCACCGGCGCGGAACTGGTCATCCCGGAATTTCGGCAATTGCGCCGTGCCCACCATCGCCTGATCCTTGACCAGCAAAGGCGGGTTGACCTCCATATAGCCATGTTCGGTGGTGTGCAGATCGAGCATGAACTGGCCGATGGCCCGTTCCAGCCGCGCTAAAGCGCCCTTGGTCACCACAAAGCGCGAACCGGACATGCGGGTGGCCGCTTCAAAATCCATCAGGCCAAGCGCTTCGCCGATTTCAAAATGCTGTTTGGGCTCGAAATCGAAGCTGCGCGGCGTGCCGTGGCAATGCAGCAGCACATTGCCATGCTCGTCCGCGCCCACGGGCACTTCTTCGAGCGGCGTGTTGGGAATGGCCTGCAGAGCCTCTTCCAACTCGGCGACGACAGCCTTTTCCTCGACTTCGGCAGAGGCCAGCACCTCTTTGAGGGCGGCGACTTCGGCCTTCAGGCTTTCGGCACGAGGCTGGTCCTTTGCGGCCATCGCCTGGCCGATCTCCTTGGACAGGGCATTGCGCTTTTCCTGCGCCTCCTGCGCGCGCATGATGGCAGCGCGGCGGCGGTCGTCGATCGCCAGAACATAGTCACCCAAGGGCGAGGCGTTGCGGTTCAGCAATCCCTGGTCAAATTGGGCCTTGTTGTCGCGGATCCAGCGAATGTCATACATGAATTGGGTCTCGTTTCGATCACATCTCGGACTGATTGCAGAAGAAAACCAGCGGTTTACGAGGAAGACGGCGTGATATCACTGTTTGCCGCTTCATCCTTGGCGGCGCGATTGCGCTCGACCATAACCACCGCAAGGATGGAAAACTCGTAAAGGAAATAGGCAGGTATCGCGAGCGATAGCTGGCTGATCACATCGGGTGGCGTCAGGACGGCAGCCACCACAAACACCAGCACGATGGCATAGCGGCGTTTTTCACGCAGAAATGCCGCATCGATAAAGCCTGCCCGCGCCAGCAGGGTCAGCACCACCGGCAGTTGGAAAGTGATCCCGAATGCGAAAATCAGCGTCATGATCAACGACAGATATTCACTGACTTTTGGGAGCAATTCGATCGCGGCCGAATGTTCGCCGGCAGCCTGCTGCATCCCGATGGAGAACTGCATCACCACCGGCATCGCAATAAAAAACACCACACTTGCGCCAACCAGAAACAGAACGGGTGTGGCGATCAGATAGGGGCGGAACGCCTCTTTCTCGTCCCGATAGAGACCGGGCGCGACAAATTTATAGATCTGGGTCGCAATCACCGGAAAAGAGAAAAAAGAAGCCCCGAACATCGCAATCTTGATCTGGGTAAACAGATATTCAAGCGGCGCGGTATAGATCAGCTTGATCTGCGCGCCGTCGCCGGCGGCCATGACATAGGGAAAGATCAGCAGATTGTAGATTTCCTTGGCGAAGGCAAAGCTGATCACGAACATCACGACAAAAGCCGCCAGTGACCGGATCAAACGTTCGCGCAATTCGATCAAATGCTCGAGCAATGGGGCGCGGGACGCCTCGATATCGTCTTCCGTGCTCATTAACTTGCACTCTTGGGGGCCGGCGGGGTTACGTCCAGGGCCAGTTGCTGCTGCACTTCCGGCGTGATTGCGGCTGCAACAGGCTCGACAGGAATTGAGGCAATACTGGCCTCGACATTGGCCAGTATCTGCTCGCTCGGCACTGCCGCAATCTCGGGGACGGTCGGCAGATCGGACGCAGGTGATGGGACCGGATCGGTGGCAGGGCTGGGTACGGAGGCAGTTTCGGCCAGATAGGTGTCGATGTGGGCAGCAGAATCCTTGGTGGCATCGGCCACGGTATCGGACATCGTCTTGCCCATTTCCTCGACCTTCTTGCGGGCCTCTTCCAGTTCCATGTCGCGCATGGCATCGGAGAACTGGCTCTGGAATTCACCCGCCATCCGGCGCATCTTGCCGACCGATTTGCCGACAGCACGCAGAACGCCGGGTAATTCCTTGGGGCCGATGGCGACAAGCGCCACCACACCAATGACCACCAGTTCTCCTGCACCAAAATCGAGCATGATCAGTATCCGGTAAGAGGCCCAAGCCGCGCTGTTACGAGCTGGCTTTGGTCGGCTCGGTCGGGTGGGCCGCAGCGGCAGCAGCGGGAGCAGCAGCCGGAGCAACTGGCTCGGCATGGGCTGTTGCAGCCGCAGGAGCCGCAGCAGCCTGTTCGGCGACACGGGCCGGATCGGCAGGCACGGTTGCAGCCGGCTTGTTTTCGGCCTCGTCATCGGCCATGCCCTTTTTGAAGGATTTGATGCCCTTGGCCACATCACCCATCAGATCGGAAATCTTGCCACGACCGAACAACAGCATCACAACGATACCGACAACGATCCAGTGCCAAATACTGACACTTCCCATGTTTCTACTCCATCATCTCAAACCGCAATCTCGGGTGCGGCTTTGGTCAATCCATGCGCAAGACCCTAGAAGCCCGAGCACATAAAAACAAGAACTTCATGATCATTTCGTCAAAAGATTGGCCCGATTATGGCTCTATTGGCTGACAGGCAGGGTGGATGCGTCGGCCTCGATGGCCAGATCGTCGCCATCATCCAGCGGAGCATCCTCTGCCGCCACCAGTTCTTCGGCCATGGCGGTGAACAAATCCTCGCCCAACGGGTCTTCATCCTCGGTCAATTCCGGACTGTCGGTCGGCATCGGTACCGTGAAGCCCTGAGGCAGGCGGCCATCGAGAAAGCCCGCGCCTTTGAGATCGTCCAGGCCGGGCAGATCGGAGATGGATTCAAGCCCGAAATGGATGAGGAAATGCTCTGTCGTGCCATAGGTGACCGGACGGCCTGGTGTGCGGCGGCGGCCACGCAGACGGATCCATCCGGTTTCAAGCAGGGAATCAAGGGTGCCGCGATGGATCGACACGCCACGGATGTCCTCGATTTCAGCGCGGGTGACCGGCTGGTGATAGGCGATCACCGACAGGGTTTCGAGGGCGGCGCGCGATAATTTACGGGTTTCGTGGGCTTCGCGCGACAGGAGATAACCCAAATCCTCTGCCGTGCGGAACATCCAGCCATCCGCGAGCCGGACCAGTTGCACGCCGCGACTGTGGTAATCGGCCTGCAACACTTCCAGAACCCGCCCGATCGGCAGTGCCACCGGCAGACGGGTTTGCAAGATCTGCTCGCTCAACGGCTGTGACGAAGCAAACAACAGGGCCTCGATGACACGGGACGCCTCGCGGAGCACCCTGTTTTCGGGCGTCTCCTCGCGCCGGTGGGCCTGCCTGAACTCTTCCATGTCGAGTGTGGTCATCAGGCGGCCTCGCCCTTGCGCCCCTCGTCAACGACCAGCACAGGCTGGGTCTCACCCGCACGCGGCCCGCCGGCAAGGCGACCACGCACCTGCAACGGGGCAAAAGCAGCATCCTGGCGCACATCGATCACCCCTTCGCGCACCATTTCCAGCGTGGCCGAAAAGGACGAGGCCCGCACGGTGGCGCGCATTTGGGGTTCGACAACGAACTGGATCAGGTAATCATCGAGAGCAGCCCAATGGGTGCTTTCGCCCAACAAACGCTCCAGCGCCGCTCTTGCCTCCGGCAAGGACCAGACAAAGCGTTTCACAAAGGTGATGCGTGACAGGGCCCTTACCTGCCGCTGGTCGGCATAGGATTTCAGCAGGTCATACATGGTTGCCGAATACTGGATGTGGCGTGACACCACCACCGGTTCGGGTGCGCCACGGGTAAAGAAATCACGTCCATGGCGGGGCCGGTCGAACAGCAGTTTGGACGCCTGCCGCATCGCCTCCAACCGGCGCAAGCGGAACGCCAGACGCACCGCCAGATCGGCTGCGGGCTCCTCATTGTCCTTTTCGACAACCGGCAACAAAAGGCGCGATTTGAGATAGGCCAGCCAGGCCGCCATCACCAGATAATCGGCGGCCAATTCGAGACGGAACCGCCGGGCGGTCTCGATAAAGCTCAGATATTGGTCAGCCAGAGCGAGCACTGAAATCTTGTGCAGATCGACTTTCTGGCGGCGTGCGAGATCGAGCAGCAGGTCCAACGGGCCAGCATAGCCATCCACATCCACGAGCATCGCAGGCTCGGTTTCGCCGCGGTCAACCTGGATATGAGGGTCTTCAAAGGCAAGTTCTTGACGCATGACAGTCCTGATTCGCTAACGAATCAGGAGTCTGGAGATGTCAGTCACCACAATCAAGCAAGGATGCCAATCTGGCGCGGGCATCCACAGCTACTATCGGTTCGACCACTTTGAGGAGCCGTCCCAGCGCGGTTTTGGTGCGGACCAGCGCCTTGCCCGCCAGTTTCGGCGTGACAGAGGCAACGTCGACCATCTCGTCCATCTTGCCATTGCAATGCAGAACCAGATCGCAGCCGGCTTTCAGGGAGGCTTCGGCGCGTTGGGCCAAAGTGCCGCTCAAGGCCTGCATCGACACATCGTCGCTCATCAGCACACCGTCGAAACCGATGGTTTTGCGAATGGTTCCGCGGATCACCTTGCGCGAGGTGGTGGCCGGCGCAGTCCGGTCCAGCGCGGTGTAGACCACATGTGCTGTCATCGCCAAAGGCATGTCGGTATTGAGCTGGAACGGCTTGAAATCCTGAGCCAACCTGGCTTTGGTGGCCGTCACGATTGGCAGATCGAGATGCGAATCGGCCCCTGCCCGCCCATGTCCGGGAATATGCTTGATCACAGGCAATACACCACCCGCCAGCAAGCCCTCGCAGGCCGAGCGGCCCATCAGCCCGACCAGCACCGGATCAAGCCCGTAAGCGCGGTCACCGATCACATCATGCGCACCTTTGACAGGCACATCGAGCACCGGCAGGCAATCGACGGTAATGCCGAGGGCGTGCAGATCATGCGCGATCAACCGTGCGCCCAGGCGGACAGCTTCGCGGCCCCTGGCCAGGTCCTTCAGGGCCAAACGGCCATAGGCCTCCCCCTTCGGATAAGCCGGCCAATGCGGCGGTCCAAGCCGCTGGACGCGTCCGCCCTCCTGATCGACCAGAACAGGCGCATCGGAACGCCCGACACAGTCCCGAAAAGCTTGCGTGAGGGCCAGAACCTGCCGGGGATTGTCGATGTTGCGGCGGAACAGGATCAGGCCCCAAGGGTTGCAGTCTTTGAGAAAAGCCTGCTCATCCTCTGTCAGAACCAGACCGGAGACGCCGACAATCAGGGCAGAGACAGACATAACCCGTCAATTCCTTGCGACAAAGCACTGGCCGCCGGATGCTTTGATCTTTTCACAGATCGAAATCGCTTCTTCGCGGCTCAGGCCGACAGCGCGGACGCGGAAAATGGTGCGGCCATTGTTTTCGGCCTTCTGCGTGGCAAGCGTCCTGCCGTCAAGAATGGAGGCATAGGAGCGCTTCAGAGCGACAATCGCATTACGCGCTTCCACCTCGCTGGCAGGGGCACTGAATTGCACACCATAGTCGCCGGTGGGTTCGCGCTCTGCTGGTTCGACAGGAACGGCAGTAGCAGGCGCAGGCGGGGTTGAACGGGCGCTTGGAGGGGCTGCCGGTTGGGGCGTCGCAGCTTCTGCAGTATGCGGGCGCGTCGGCGGCATCATCCGCACAGCATTGGTACTGGCTGTGGCCTGTGGCGCTGGTGGCGATGCAGGTTGTGCGCCAACCGGCGCGGTTGGTGCAACAGGTTGGGCTGGCATCGGTGGCTGGATCGTCACCATCGACGGCGCAGCACGCGGGATGGCAGCACTGTTGGGAACCGGAGACCCGGCTGCAACAGTGTTTTCTTCCACCAGAGTGCCGTCGGGACGGACGGTCACTGTGCGGATTTTCTTGGGCTCGCCGATCAGCGGTGAACCGGGCGGACGTGGTGCCACACTGATATCAACCGGCTTTTCATCGGTTGAAACGACTTTGGCATCCTTGGCATCTTCCGGCTTGCTCGGCTGGTAGATGGCCGCGCCCTGATTGGGCACTTCCGTGCCGCCCGGATTGGCCGGAACCACTTTGACCGGGGTCTTGTCAGCTGAAATCACCGGAGGCGCGCCACTGGGCACCCGCGCACCCTCGTTGCGCAAATAGGCCGCCAGCCCGAAACCGCCAGCCATCACCACAATCAACCCCAAGAGAATCATCATCCCCCTGCCCTGGCTATTTTGCGGAGATTCGGCGGCCCGTTGCGCGGCCCCGAGATTGGCTTCTGCTTCGGAATAGGAAATGCCGACACCTTGCGACGTGTCAGGGGTCCACTGGCCGGGCTGGCTGGTCTTGTCCGGAAAAGCCGCCGCATAGACCAGCGCGCGATCAGCGGCACTGCGCTGGTCGGCGGATGGGGGAGCATAGGAATAGCCCGACGGCTGCTCCGGCTGCGGTTGTGCAGCGGGGCGGCTCTGCCCGTAAAGCGCATTCAGAGCATCGGCATCCGACACCGGCCTGATCTCGGACGGCGACAGCGCCAGAATGTCATGCGTCACGGGTTCCGCTGTAATGTTGTGTGTTGGGTGGGGCTGATATGCCGAAGGTTCGTAGACCGGAGCGGCAGGCACAGGCTGTCCCGATGCGAAATAATCATGGGACGCTGTGGTTGCTGATGCCTCATACGTGTTCTGGACGCCGGTTTCGGCAGTCAGGCCTGACCCTTGATAGTAGGATGAAGCCCCGGCACCTGCAGGTTGTGGCATCACAGGCTCGTAGGAGGCAGCAGGCTGGCTTGGATAGGAAGGCGGCACAGGACTTTGCGGTACATAGGGCGCATAGCTTGGGACCGACGGGGTCTCGACAGCGCGGGCCGCAGCCAGGTCAGCCGAGTGGTTGGGATCGAAAACCAGATGGTCATTGGCCTGGAAACTGGCAAGTGGCTCAGCCTGAGCTTGCTCTTCGTAAGCCTGCCAGTGGGCAGGCTGTTGTGACGGGAGATCCTGATGAACCGGTTCAGATGCGCCAAGGGCTGGAGGCGCGGACTGCGAGACCGGCTGGGGCTGGGTCTGGGACTGCACTTGCTTGCTCGCCCCTTCAAATTCGACCAGACGGGCCAGCATCGACAAGGGATCTTCATTGCCAGAAGCTTGATGGACAGGGTCAGAGGACGCAGAGCGACGGGACAAGGCCTCGCGCAACTGGCGTTCCAGCTCTTCCAGATTAATCGATGGCGGCTTATTGCTGTCTTCGCTCATCTTCACACTCTAAAAGCCGTCTTTGCCCTTGGGGAAAACGGACCGCCAATCCGGCCAGTCCCCGCAGTTTGCACGTCATGACAAAACAGTGACCACCCCGTCAAACACCACAGGCAAAGACCACCCGGTCAAAAACCTGTCCAGCCTATCTCATCTCATCGGGTGCCGAAACACCCAAAATGCCGAGACCGGACTTAATCACTTGCACAACAGCATGGAGCATGACGAGTCGCGCGCTGGTTATAGCCGGACTTGACTCAAGCACAAAGCGAAGCTGTGGATCATCCTTGCCACGATTCCACAATCCGTGGAAGTCGCTGGCCAGTTCATAGAGATAGAAGGCCACGCGGTGCGGCTCATGGGCCGAGGCCGCCGCTTCGATCATCCGCGGAAACTGGGCAATCCGCCGCATCAAAGCGCGCTCTGACGCGTCCTGCAGGACCGACAGATCAGTGCCTTTCAGCGTGTCGAGCTGATGGGCAAATCCAGCCGTTTCGGCCTGCCGCAACACGGAACAGCAACGGGCATGGGCATATTGGACATAAAACACGGGATTATCGCGCGATTGCTCGATCACCTTGGCCAGATCGAAATCCAGCGTCGCATCGTTCTTGCGATAGAGCATCATGAACCGCACCGCATCGCGGCCCACTTCATCCACCACTTCGCGCAAGGTCACGAAATCGCCGGAGCGTTTGGACATTTTCACCGGCTCGCCATGGCGCAACAGCCGCACCAGCTGACACAATTTGACATCCAATTCGGCCTTGCCGCCCGTCACAGCCGCCACAGCCGCAGCCATGCGTTTGACATAGCCGCCATGATCGGCACCCCAGATGTTGATCAACGTAGAAAAACCGCGCTGGAATTTGGAAGCGTGATAGGCAATGTCGGAGGCGAAATAGGTGTAGCCACCATCCGATTTCAGCAAAGGTCGGTCACTGTCGTCACCGAATTCGGTGGCGCGGAACAGCGTCTGTTCGCGGTCTTCCCAATCATCGGGCAACTGTCCCTTGGGGGGCGGCAGACGTCCTTCATAGACCAGTCCACGAGACCGCAGATCGGCAATGGTCCGGGCGATCACATCGGTTGCCCCCGTCGAAAGGGAGCGTTCGGAAAAGAACACATCATGCTGGATATCGAGCGTGGCCAGATCATCGCGGATCATGTCCATCATCATGGCGATGGCTTTGTCGCGCGCCAGCGGCAGAACCTCCGCCTCGTTCTGGCCCAACAGCGTCTCGCCATATTCCGCGGCCAGCGCCTGTCCGACCGGCACCAGATAATCGCCGGGATAGAGGCCTTCGGGAATTGTGCCGATGTCGTGGCCGAGGGCTTCGCGGTAACGCAACAAAGCCGAGCGGGCCAGCACATCCACCTGGGCACCGGCATCGTTGATATAATATTCGCGCGTTACGGCGCGTCCGGCAAATTCCAGCAGCGAGGCCAGCGCGTCGCCGAACACCGCACCGCGACCGTGACCGACATGCATCGGGCCGGTCGGATTGGCGGAAACATATTCGACATTGACAGGCCCCTGCCCGACGGCAAGCGCATGGCCATAATAACGCCCCTGTTCGATCACGGCATGCAGCACATTTTCGAACACATGCGGGGCAAGGCCGAGATTGATAAAGCCGGGACCGGCAATACTGACCGACACCACATCCGCATCATCCTGCAAGAGCGCCACCAGAGCTTCGGCCAGTTTGCGCGGAGGCACTCCGGCCTCCTTGGTCAAAACCATCGCGGCATTGGTTGCCAGATCGCCATGGGACGGATCGCGCGGCGGCTCGACCACCACACGCGACAGATCCAGCCCTTTCGGCAAGATGCCCTGTTCAGCCAGCTGTTCGATGGCGAGCCGCAAACGATGTTCGAAAACCTCAAAAACATTCATGACAGTGCTTTGGCCTTTGCAGGGTGTGTTGATCCGGAAAAATCGGGCAGCGATAAACCGGAGGGATCAACAAAGATCAGAGTGCGCGCCCTAGCGTAAATCAGGCGAAACGTCAAACAAGCGGCGGTGTTCAAGCAGGGCAAAACGGTCGGTCATGCCGGCAATATAGTCGGCAATGCGACGGGCGAGCTGTGGCTCGGACAGGGTTTCCAACCCTGCACCCCATTCATCGGGCAGTTCGGATGGCTTGCCAAGATAGCAGGCAAAGAGATCGCGAACCACAGCTTCAGCCTGACCGCGCACCCGCATCACATCCTTGTGACGGTACATGTGCGGATAAAGAAAGCCCTTGATCCCGGTATCGGCCTGTTGTCCCGCTTCAGAAAAGCATACCAGAGTGCGTCCGGCCTGCCGGATGTCGTCCACCGAGCCACAGGCCTCCAACCCACCGATGCTGCAATGCAACACATCCTCGATCAGGCGGGTGATCAAACGCCGCCCCAATTCGTGGATGACGCGTTGCGCTTCAAGATTGGGCCACAGACTATTGATTTCAATCAGACATTCCTTGAGAAGCGGCACTTCGGCCAGATCGGGAATATCAAACAAACCAGCCCGCAAGCCGTCATCGATGTCATGGGCGTTATAGGCAATGTCATCGGCCAAGGCGGCCACTTGCGCTTCAGCCGAAGCATGGTCGCCAAGGCCCAGCGGAAACTGCCTGTCGAATGTCAGGAAGGCCTCGGGCACGCCGTGCTTGCGATAGCGGGGCGTGGGCCGGCCCGCCTCATCGAGCACCGGACCATTGTGCTTGACCAGACCTTCCAGTGTCTCCCAACTCAGGTTCAGCCCGTCAAAGCCCGCATAGCGGCGCTCAAGCTGTGTGACGATCCGCAAAGCTTGGGCATTGTGGTCAAACCCGCCATAATGCTGCATGGCCTCGTGCAGAGCATCCTCGCCGGCATGGCCGAACGGGGTGTGGCCCAGGTCATGGGCGAGCGCGAGGGCCTCGGCAAGATCCTCGTCGAGCCCCAGCGCACGGGCCAGCGAGCGGGCGATTTGCGCCACTTCGATCGTATGGGTCAGCCGCGTGCGGAAATGGTCCCCCTCGTGATAGACAAAAACCTGGCTTTTATGCTTGAGGCGGCGGAAGGCGGTGGAATGGATGATCCGGTCGCGGTCGCGCTGGAAATCGCTGCGGGTGGCCGAAAACGGCTCGGGCAGCAGGCGTCCGCGTGTCCGGTGTGGATCACAGGCATAGGCTGCCCGCCGCCGGTCATAGCGGAAGCGGTCGAAATCAGCTCCTTGCTGCGCTAATTCACTGTTTGCCGGCAAATCCGCCTGTCCTCTTCAATCCGCTTGTTGAAATCGGTCCATGTGCAGACTATCTATCATGAAACAGCAATGCGGGGCCATGCTATTGACCCGATTGGTCCCTGTTATCGTGCCCGCAAATGTCGACCCTTCCGTGAGGACAGCTATGAGCGATCACACCCTGACATTGACAGAACGTGCCGCCAAGCGGATCCAGACCATTCTTGCCGGAGAGGCAGAGGGGACCGAATTGCGGCTGAGTGTGGATGGCGGCGGCTGCTCCGGTTTCCAATATAAATTCGACCTGTCATCCGAGCGATTCGCCGATGATCTGGTGATCAGCCGCAATGGCGTCAATTTGCGGGTCGATCCGGTCTCCCTGCCGCTGCTGGAAGGATCAGAGGTCGATTTCGTCGACGATCTGATGGGCCAGACATTCAGGGTGGTGAACCCCAATGCCACGGCCTCATGCGGCTGCGGCACCAGTTTTTCGATCTGACAAGCGGCAAAGCGACAGGGCTATCCCCCCTGCCACAGTGGCAATCAGCTCCCCGGTCGGCTTGAGCGCTTGCGGATACGTTGCTCGCGCGCCTGAGCCTCGACCACAGCCACAGCTGTCATATTGACAACACCACGCGCTGTCACCGAGGTGGTCAGCACATGGGCAGGATGGTCCGGACCGATCAGGATCGGGCCAACGGGCAAGGCATCAGCCAAAATCTTGATCAGTTGATAGGCGATGTTGGCCGCATCCAGATTGGGCATGATCAACAAATTGGCTTCACCATGCAGACGTGAATCCGGATATTTGTTGTCGCGCAACATCTGTGACAATGCCGTGTCCCCCTGCATTTCACCATCGACTTCCAGCTCCGGCATGCGATCGCGGATCATGGCGGTCGCCTCGCGCATTTTGATGGACGATGGTGTATCAGAAGCACCGAAATCGGAATGGGACAGCAAAGCCACTTTCGGCGTAATGCCGAAACGGGCCACCATCTGGGCGCATTGAATGGTGGTATCGGCGATTTCATCGGCGGTCGGATCCGGCCGCACATGCGTATCGGCAATAAAATAATGGCCCTTCTGGGTGATCATCAGGCTCATGCCGGCAAAGCGGCGCATACCGGGGGCCGCACCGATTATGTCGCGGATCAGCTTGAGTTTCGAGGTGAAACGGCCTTCCAAACCGGTGATCATCGCATCGGCATCGCCGCGCACAACAGCAATCGCGGCAATCACGGTGGTATTGGTGCGCACCAGAGTGCGGGCGGCCGCAGGCGTAATCCCACGCCGGCCGGCCCGCTCCAAGAATGTGGCGACATAATCGCGGTAACGCGGATCATCTTCCGGATTGACGATGGTGACACCCTGACCGATCGGCAGTTTCAAGCCGTAACGGTTGCAGCGCGCTTCGATCACCGCCGGACGGCCGATCAGGATCGGCAGGGCGATCCCCTCCTCCAGCGCAATCAAAGCGGCGCGCAACACGCGCTCGTCCTCGCCATCGGCATAGATCACGCGCTTGGGATCCTGCTTGGCCTGGGCGAAAATCGGCTTCATCACGAAACCGGAGCGGAACACGAAACGGTCGAGCTGCTCGTGATAGGCGTCCCAATCGGTGATCGGACGGGTGGCCACGCCGGTTTCCATCGCCGCCAAAGCGACGGCAGGAGCGATCCGCAAAATCAGGCGCGGATCGAACGGGCTCGGGATCAGCGATTGCTCGCCAAAGGTCGCCACTTCGCCACCATAGGCCATCGCGGCAATATCGGAGGGAGCCTCGCGTGCCAGCTGGGCAATCGCCTGGGTTGCGGCGATTTTCATGGCCTCGTTGATGGTGGTGGCTCCGACATCGAGCGCGCCACGGAA
Organism: Hyphomicrobiales bacterium; assembly: GCA_947447895.1. GTDB lineage: Bacteria > Pseudomonadota > Alphaproteobacteria > Rhizobiales > Beijerinckiaceae > CAIYZJ01. The sequence continues at coordinate 39,376 of CANFLM010000006.1, read as the reverse complement.
AATATAGGGGAAGCACAGGACATTGTTGACCTGGTTGGGGAAATCCGACCGCCCTGTGCAGATCATCGCATCGGGACGCACGGCGCGTGCCTCATCCGGCATGATTTCGGGATTGGGGTTGGCCAAAGCCAGAATCAGCGGCTTGGGCGCCATTTTTTCGAGCATATGCGGCTTCAACACACCGCCCGCAGACAGGCCGAGGAACACATCGGCACCTTCGATCACTTCGATCAGCGTGCGCTTGTCGGTTTTCTGGGCGAAGACAGCTTTCCAGCGGTCCATCAAAGCCTCGCGGCCCTCATAGGCAACGCCTTCGAGATCGGTAACCCAGATATTTTCGCGTTTGACACCCATGGTCACCAGCAGATTGAGGCAGGCCAGTGCGGCAGCCCCCGCACCCGAGGTCACAACCTTGATCTGGCCGAGATCCTTATGCGCCAGCGCCATCGCATTCATGACAGCAGCCGACACAATGATCGCAGTCCCGTGCTGGTCGTCATGAAACACCGGAATACCCATGCGGGCTTTCAACTGCTCTTCGATCTCGAAACATTCAGGGGCTTTGATGTCTTCGAGATTGATCCCGCCGAATGTCGGCTCGAGGGCCGCCACGACATTGACCATGCGGTCAACATCGGTTTCAGCCACTTCGATATCGAACACGTCGATACCGGCAAATTTCTTGAACAGGACGGCCTTGCCTTCCATCACCGGCTTGGAGGCCAGCGGGCCGATATTGCCCAGTCCCAGCACGGCCGTCCCGTTGGACAGCACGGCCACCAGATTCTGGCGGATCGTGTAATCGGCAGCCGTGCTCGGATCGGCGGCAATCGCCTCGCAAGGGGCAGCAACGCCGGGGGAATAGGCCAGGGCCAGATCGTGCTGATTGCCCAGCGGCTTGGTGGCCTGAATTTCCAGCTTGCCCGGCTTCGGGTGGCTGTGAAAAGCCAAAGCGCTTGAGCGCAGTTCATCAGACAAAGTGGCCATCTGGTCGTTTCCCCCTCATTTTTACATCTTGTGGCAAGATCTGCCGATCTGCCACAAGTGAACATCATCAAGTCTAGCCGCAACAGGAGCGGTGATGGAAGCCTTAATCGGTCTTTCCTCCAAAAGGATGAGAAAAAACCTTCGGCAACATCACCGCGATCCGTGCGGCTGACAGAATTAGCGGGCGGGAGTTTCCGGCAGGTTCAGGCGCAGATGCAAATCACGCAACTGCTGGTTGGTCGGTGCAGCGGGTGCCCCCATCAACAAATCCTGCGCCTGCTGGTTCATCGGGAACAAGGTCACCTCACGCAGGTTCTGCGCGCCGACCAGCAGCATCACGATGCGATCCACACCTGCCGCCATGCCGCCATGCGGCGGTGCGCCATATTGGAAGGCGCGATACATGCCGCCAAACCGTTCGATCACGGTTTCTTCGCCATAACCGGCGATCTCGAAGGCCTTGACCATGGCTTCGGGCTTGTGGTTGCGGATGCCGCCCGAGGCGATTTCATAGCCATTGCAGGCAATGTCATACTGGAACGCCTTGATGGTCAGCGGATCCTGATGCTGCAAGGCCTCATAACCGCCTTGCGGCATCGAGAACGGGTTGTGCGAGAAGTCGACCTTCTTGTCGTCCTCGTTCCATTCGAACATCGGAAAATCGACAATCCAGGCGAGTTCGTAGCGGTCTTCGTCGATCAATTTGAGATCCTGACCGACCTTGGTGCGGGCTGCGCCTGCGAATTTAACGAATTTTTCGGGATCACCGGCGACAAAAAACGCCGCATCGCCCTCTGACAGTCCGAGCTGCTGGCGAATCGCCTCGGTGCGCTCGGGGCCGATATTGTTGGCAATCGGGCCAGCGCCACCGGCTTCACCCTCACGCCAGAACACATAGCCAAGGCCGGGCTGGCCTTCCCCCTGCGCCCAGGAGTTCATGCGGTCACAGAACGAGCGCGAACCGCCGGTCTTGGCCGGAATGGCCCAGATCTGGTGCTTGGGCTCTTCCAGCATCCGCGCGAAGACTTTGAAGTTCGAGCCGCGGAAATGCTCGGACACATCCTGCATTTCAATCGGATTGCGCAGGTCTGGCTTGTCCGAACCGTATTTCCGCATGGATACGGCATAGGGAATCCGCGGCCACGGGCTCGGCGTGACGGGCTTGCCATTGCCGAAATCGCGGAACACACCACCGATCACCGGCTCGACGGCCGCAAAAATATCCTCCTGCTCGACAAAGCTCATTTCCAGATCGAGCTGGTAGAACTCGCCGGGCAGACGGTCGGCGCGCGGGTCTTCGTCACGGAAGCACGGAGCAATCTGGAAATAGCGGTCAAAGCCCGCCATCATCAACAGCTGCTTGTATTGCTGGGGAGCCTGCGGCAACGCGTAAAAGGTGCCTGGATGGATGCGCGAGGGCACCAGAAAATCGCGGGCGCCTTCGGGAGACGATGCGGTCAGAATAGGTGTCTGGAACTCGAAAAAGCCCTGCCCTTTCATCTTGGAGCGCATGGCGTCAATCACCTGACCACGCGTCATGATGTTGTTGTGCAGCTTCTCGCGGCGCAAATCGAGGAAACGATAGCGCAAACGGGTTTCCTCGGGGAAAGGCTGGTCGCCGAACACCTGCAACGGCAATTCGGCCGCGACACCCAGCACCTCGATATCGGTCACGAAAATTTCGATCGCGCCGGTCGGCAGATCCTTGTTGTCGGTGCCATCGGGACGCGCCCGCACCTTGCCGTCAAACCGCACCACCCATTCGGAACGCAGCTTTTCAGCCGCCGAGAAGGCCGGAGAATCAGGATCAACCACACATTGGGTCATGCCATAATGGTCGCGCAGATCGATAAACAGCACACCACCATGGTCGCGGATGCGGTGGCACCAGCCCGAAAGGCGGGCCACGGAGCCAATATCGCTAACGCGCAGGGCACCACAGGTATGGGAACGATAGCGTTGACTTTTCACAGTGCTCATAGTGATCGACCTTCGAGGGGGCGGACTGACCGGCCAAACCGTGAACAGCCCTGCCTTTTATAAACATTGAACGTGGGTCGGAGAAGCACACAAGCAGGGCTGGCTTGTCAAGCGCGGGGACGCTTTTTTGCACCCGGGGAGCGCAATTCCTGATCCGAAACCCTTTCAGGGTCTTCCCCACTGTCGCAAGACGCACAACAGCCTTGCGCAAGAAGCACATGCGATAGGCTTTTGGCTACTTGGCGCGCGCCCTGTGATCCTTTAAGGATTCTGCCCATGAAAATGATCGACACCACCGATGCCCTCAACAAGGCCTGCGCGCGGCTCGCCCTGCACGATTTCGTGACACTCGATACCGAATTCATGCGCGAAACCACATTCTATTCCAAACTGTGCCTGATCCAGATGGCCAGTCCCGAAGAGGATGTGCTGATTGACCCGCTGGCCCCCGATCTCGATCTGTCGGCGTTTTTCGAGTTGATGCGCAACGAAAAAGTCCTCAAAGTGCTCCATGCGGGCCGTCAGGACATCGAAATTTTCTGGCACCAGGACCAGTGCATCCCCGCCCCTGCGTTCGACACCCAGATTGCTGCCATGGTCTGCGGCTATGGCGACAGCGTGTCCTACGAGCAATTGGCGCATGATCTGGCCAAAGCGCGAATCGACAAATCCTCGCGCTTTACCGACTGGTCGCAGCGGCCCTTGTCGGATGCCCAGCTGCATTATGCCCGCTCCGATGTCACCCATCTGCGCGATGTCTATCTGGCCCTGAAGACCAAGCTCGACGAGTCGGGCCGCGCCCATTGGCTGGCCGACGAGATGCGGATCCTGACCTCGCCATCGACCTATGACATGAAGCCGGAAGATGCCTGGCAGCGGCTGAAAGGCCGCATCCGCAAGCCGCGCGATCTGGCCTTGCTGATCGAACTGTCGACCTGGCGCGAGTTGGAAGCACGTGAACGCAACGTGCCGCGTTCCCGCGTGCTGAAAGACGATGCGGTGATCGATATTGTGACCGCCGCCCCACGCAGCGTCGAGGCTTTGGGCAAATTACGCTCTATCCCGTCGGGGTTCGAGCGTTCCAGGGTCGGCACCGATATTCTGGCCGCTGTTGAAGCAGGGATCGCGCGCGATCCCAAAACCCTGCCCTCGCTGGAACGGGCCGAGCGGCGCAACACCAATTCGGCGACCGTCGAATTGCTCAAAGTCTTGCTGAAAATGGTCGCCGAGACCGAAGGCGTCGCCCCCAAAGTGCTGGCCAATGTCGACGATCTCGAAGCCATTGCCCAGGACGACGCCGCCGAAGTCCCAGCCCTCAACGGCTGGCGCATGCCCGTATTCGGGGAAAAAGCCCTCGCCCTCAAGCATGGCCGTCTGGCACTGGCCATCGAACAGGGCAAGGTCGTGGCGCGTTAAGCCTTTGCCGTGGATGGCCGCAAAAGATGCGGCCATGACCTGCAAGGGGAATGACAATTCCCCGGACAATCTCAACTGAAATTGAAATCCGCCGATCGGCCCAAAATGCGTGCGAGTGTTTTGAGGCGGTTGAACAGGCGGTCATTGGCCAGAGCGGCGAAGGCTTTGGAGAGCGTCAACACCACGCGGCCCTGATCGCAACGGATAGTGGCTTCGGGCAGGACGCCCGGCATGGCAGCAGACACCAGATAAGCGACGCGCATGGCCGCGCCCAGAATTCTGGCGCGGTCGAGAAAGCGGGTCGAGACCAGATCACGCAGGCGCGGCGACACATCGTCATCGCCGCCACCCATATGGCGATAGGCGACCGCCAGCGAAATGAAGGCGCGGCCGGGATGGTCAACCCCGATAAAGGCCGCATTGGCGATGATGTTGAAGGCCTGCTCGCCACGGTAATCGGGATGGGCGCGCCAGCCGATGTCGGACAACAGACAGGCCGCATGGCGAAGCCTCCGCTCCTCGGTGGTCTCGTCGAGACCGCTGGAGGCCCATAAGGCATCCGTCCAGTCGCATAATTCCTCGCCATGCATGGGAGCACGCGAGCGCAACACGTTCAATTCACGCGCCGCTGCCATCAACGGATCAAGTCTGCGGTCCTCGCCCTTCAAACGCTCGAACAACAGGCCCTCGCGCACGCCGAGCGCGGAAATCACCACATCGCTGGGCTTGCCGCGCCGGATGATCTCCTCCATCACCATCGCGCCATATTGCAGAAGCGGACGGCGGGCCTCTGAGACCGAGCGGATCGAACCGAGTGTATCGGCCTGCACACGCTCGACCAGCGCCAGCAGATCCAGCGCATCCTGTGCGGAAATCGTATAATGGTGCATGACCTGCAGGGGATAGCCCCGTTGCTTCATATGCAAGCGTGCCAAAGCACGCCAGGTGCCGCCGATGGCGTAGAATTTGCGCCCCTTGAGGGTTTTGATGCCGTCCGCTTTGGCCAGCGAATCCCTGACCAGCTTTTCGGTCTTTTTCTTGTTGGCTCCCGCCAGATCCTGCAAGGTCAGCGCGCCGAGCGGCAGGGTCATCCCCTCGCCCAAGCGATCCCCCACCACATCGATCAATTCGAGCGAGCCGCCCCCCATATCGCCAACCAGACCGTTGGGGTTCTGGATGCCGGAAATAACGCCAAGCGCCGACAATTCGGCCTCGCGCCGCCCCGAAATCAGTTGTACGGGACGCCGCGTCACCTCCTTACAGGCTTTGAGGAAATCCTCTCCATTGGATGCATCGCGCGCCGCAGCGGTGGCAATCACCGTCAGATCCTTGATCTGCATGATGTCGGACAACACACGGAACCGGCGCAAGGCCGCCAAAGCCTTGTCCATCGCCTCGTCGGCCAGACGTCCGGTGGTTTTCACGCCACGACCCAAGCCGCACAGGGCTTTTTCGTTGAAAATAGCCGATGGTGCGCGGGTCAGCCCTTCATAAGCCACCAGGCGGACGGAGTTGGAGCCAATGTCGATAATGGCGACGGAATCGCCCACTTTCAGACGGCCCTGAGCTTCTTTGATCAAGTCTGTAAAACCTTGTTCGGTGAGGTCGGGCGAACCTTACACCGATTCTGCTTTGGATTTCTTGCTGCGCAAACTCCGCGGGCTAGAACTTTTGAGGGATTTGCCACGGCCCGACAGGCTCGGATTGGTCATGAAATAGTGATGCGCATTGAACACGCGCTCGCCCTCGGCCACCTCGACCCTCTTGCAGCGTCCATCCGGACCGATGGTCCAGCTTTGCTGGTTGTCGAGCAGATTGGCGATCATGATCTGGTTCAAAACCTGCTCGTGAACGGTCGGATTGACAATCGGGGCCATCACCTCGACCCGCCGGTCGAGATTGCGCGACATCAGGTCCGCCGATGCGATATAGACCCGCGCCTCGGGACTGGGCAGGCCATGGCCGTTGCCGAAAGCATAGATGCGCGAATGTTCGAGAAAACGGCCGACAATCGATTTCACACGGATGTTTTCCGACAGGCCCGGTACACCGGGACGCAAACAGCAGATGCCGCGCACCACCAGATCGATCTGCACACCGGCATGGCTGGCCTCGTACAGCGCATCGATGACCATCGTATCGACCAGCGAATTGCATTTGAGCCAGATCGCGGCAGGACGGCCGGCACGGGCGTGACTGATTTCCTCGCCGATATGGCTCAGAATCCGTTTTTTGAGGGTCAGAGGAGACACTGCCATGGCTTCGAGCGCGGCAGGTTCAGCATAGCCGGTGATATAGTTGAAAATGCGCGACACATCGCGGCCGATCGCCGGATCGGCGGTGAAATAGGACAGATCAGTATAGATGCGCGCCGTAAACGGGTGGTAATTGCCGGTGCCGATATGGCAATAGGTGGTCAGATTGCCCCCCTCCCGGCGCACGACCATCGACAGTTTCGCATGGGTTTTCAACTCGATAAAACCGAAAACCACCTGCACCCCTGCGCGCTCCAGATCGCGCGCCCAGCGGATATTGGCTTCCTCGTCGAACCGCGCCTTCAACTCGACCAGCGCCGTGACGGATTTGCCTGCCTCGGCGGCCTCGGCCAGGGCTTTGACAATCGGGCTGTTGGACGAGGTGCGGTACAATGTCTGTTTGATGGCGATGACATTGGGATCACGCGCTGCCTGGTTGAGAAACTGCACCACCACATCAAAGGATTCATAGGGGTGGTGGACAATCAGGTCTTTTTCGCGGATCGCCGCAAAGCAATCCCCCGCATGCTCGCGGATCCGCTCGGGATGGCGTGGATTATAGGGTACGAATTTCAATTCTGGCCGATCAAGCGAGACCAGTTGCGACAGTTCATCCAGCCCCAGCATGCCTTCGATCACGAAAATCTCGTCGGGGACGGAACCGATCTCTCCGGCCACGAAATGGCGCAGATCCTCGGGCATGGCCGCATCGATTTCGAGACGGATCACCGATCCACGCCGGCGCTGCTTGAGCGCGGTCTCGAACAGCCGCACCAGATCTTCGGCCTCTTCCTCGACTTCGATATCGCTGTCGCGGATCACCCGGAACGCCCCGAAACCACGCACGACATAGCCCGGGAACAGCCGGTTGGTAAACAAGGCCAGAACCTGTTCCATCGTAATGAAACGACCCGTCCCGCTCTCGTTGGATGGCATCAGGTGGATAAAACGATCGATTTTGAGCGGAATGCGCAGCAGCGCATTCAGCTTGCGGCCATCACTCGCCCGCTGCAGTTCCAACGCCAGCGAGAAACCGAGATTGGGGATGAACGGAAACGGATGGGCCGGATCAATCGCCAGAGGTGTGAGCACAGGGAAAATATGCTCGAGAAAATAAGCTTCCAGCCAGGTTTTCTCATCTTCCGTGATGTCATTCTGGTCGATGATAGAAATGCCCTCGGCGCGCAATTCCTCGCGGATGTCGAGCCAGCGCTTTTGCTGTTCGGCCACCAGCGCCACCACGCCCTCGCCGATCTGGTGCAACTGTTCGGCGGGTGTCAGTCCATCCTGGGACAGGTTGGAGACGCCGGAGCGCAACTGCCCGCGAAGACCCGCAACGCGGACCATAAAAAACTCGTCGAGATTGTTGGCCGAAATCGACAGGAAACGCAGCTGTTCCAGCAAGGGATGCTGGCGGTTGGAAGCCTCCTCCAACACGCGGAGGTTGAACCCCAGCCAGGACAATTCACGATTGATGAAGCGTTTGGGCGAGCCGAACAGAACGCGATCGAACTCATGCGGCACGGCAGCTGGCACTGGCGATTGCGGATTGAGAGAGACCTCAATCTGCACGGGTTGTTCACCTGACTTGGCCTTCATGGTCTGATTCCGCCTCACACTTCACCCGATCATCTTGATTGCGAAGCAGGAGCCTTCGCAAAGCAATATGACATTCGTGAGACAGTATGACGCGATTATCCCTGAAAGGGCAAACCGGGATCGCTTTCAGGGTTACTTTTCCAAAGCTCGCGCGCCAGATTGCGGGTAATCCGCTTTTTGCGGGCCAGGCTCTCGCTGTTGAGCGCATCGACAAAATCGCGCACGGAGGCGACCGAACGGTCGATCCGCGAACGGATGAAGTCTACCACCTGCATATCGACGACCATTTGCCGCTCGACAAAAAACTTCACCAAAAGACCGGCCATCAGCGCATCATCGGGCTCGCTGAGGTCGATGCGGGGTGCAAGACGCAGGCGCGACAGCAAATCCATGGTCTTGATGCCCCAATCACCCGGCGGGGTGCGTGCAGTCAGCAGCACAAAACATTTCTTTTCGCGCGCAATATTGAGCAGATGGAAAAACGCCGCCTCATCCGGCAAACCGCGATCCACATCCTCGATCAGCACGGCCGTACTGGCCAGCAATTCGGCGGCAGGACGATGGCTGATATCGGTAGAGACAACCGACCAGGCATGGGCGCGCTTGGCCCAGATCGAGGCCAGATGCGTCTTGCCCGAACCGGGGGGGCCAAGCAGCAGCATGACGGGATCGGGCCAATCGGGCCATTGCTCGAGGGTGGCATAGGCCAGCTCGTTGGCTTCACCGACCAGAAAATCCTCGCGTTCGAACCGCTCCAGGATCGGCAAAGCAAGTGGTAATTGGCGGTTTTGCTCGCTCACGCGTCTGATCCGTCAGCACCGAGAAAGGCCGCACTGTGGCGGTATGACTTGACGGCATGGCGCACCAGAACACCCAAAGTGGCCGCCAGCGGCACGGCGATGACCAGCCCCAGAAAGCCGAACAGCGAGCCGAAGGCAAACAGCGAGAACATCAGCCAGACCGGATGCAGGCCCACCGCACCGCCCACAATGCGCGGCGACAGAATATTGCCCTCCAGCACCTGCCCAGAGGCAAACACCGCCAGCACACCGAGGATCGGCCAGTAATCAGGCCAGAATTGCACCAGTCCGAAACCGAGCCCGACCAGCAAGCCGCCTGCCGAGCCCAGAAACGGCACAAAGCTCAAAAAGCCCGCGACCGAGCCGATCAGCACGCCGAAATTCAACCCGACCAAAGCCAGACCCGCCGCATACCAGGCGCCGAGAAACAGGCAGATCAGGCTTTGCCCGCGCAAAAATCCGGTCAGTGACCGGTCAATATCGCCGACAATCGCATGCACAAGCGGACGCCGCGCCGGAGGCACCAGATCATCCAGCACAGCCAGCATCCGGTGCCAGTCGATCAACAGATAGATGGCAATGATGGGGGCAAAGACCAGCAAGGAGATGAGGCCGAACACCGCCCGACCGCCCGACAGCAGCGAACGGGCCAGCGACGCCACCCATTCCCCCGCACTGCCCATGATGGTGGAGAGATGCGAGGTGATATCCTGCAAATCGGCCAGCCCGCGCAGGCGGTCGGCCAGCACCGATTGCACCAGCATCAGGCGCAGGCGCTCGGCAATCGCAGGCGCGCGCGCGGCAAAGGCCAATGACTGGTCGATCAGAAACGGGATCACCACCAGAAACACCGCCACGATCACCAGCGCCAGCACCCCCGTGACAAGGGCGGTGGCCATGGCCCGCGACAGGCCGAGCTTTTCAATGCGGGTCACAACCGGATCAAGCGCATAGGCCAGAAAGAAGGCTGCGGCAAAGGGCAGCATGGCATCGCGCAGCAAAGCAATGGTGCAGCCGATGGCCAGTGCCACCAGAACCCAAAACAGCTGGATGCGCGACAGGCCCGATCCGCCCATAATGCTGTGTCCCCTCAAAACAGATCTTCGCGTTGGTCAGGCCCCAAATGGCGCAACCACTGCGCGAGATAGGCCAGTGCCGAGGCCAGCGTCAAGCCTGCCACCAGCACAGCGGCCGATCTTTCCCAGTCATCCACGACCGCCACACCCGGCCGGAGCCCATAAGCATGGCTGCCCAAAATAGCACCGATAAACAGAAGTTGCACGGTGGTGTTGATTTTGGAGATCATCAGCGGACGGATCGGCATGGGCTTTTCCAGCACCCAGCACAGGACCACCGCTCCGACAATCAGCAGATCGCGAAACACCACGGCAATGGTCAACCAGGCAGGAACCTCGCCGATAATCGACAGCGTGATAAAGCAGGAAACCAGCAGGGTCTTATCGGCAATCGGGTCCAGATAGGCCCCCAATTCGGTTTTCATATCGAAATGGCGGGCAATCAAGCCATCGGCGGCATCGGAAATACCGGCCAGCAAAAAGGCCGAAAAAGCCGCCTCCCATTCCCGCATGACAACCAGCGTGATGCTGACGGGCACCAGAAACAACCGCATAATGGTGATCAGATTGGGAATCATCAACAAAGGAGCCTTCTCATCTGGCGCGGAACCACCCGCTTTGATAGGAATAAGTCACAGCTAGGTTGGGCCAAGCACTTGCCAAGTGCCGCGAGGAGTTCTACCGCCAATCCATCTGACGAGCGTATCGATGACGAAACCGAGGCCACAAGCATGAAGCAAGACCCGCAGACCAGCAAGGCTGGAGACTCCCGCAATGCAGAACAGGGTCTGACCTATGCCGATGCGGGCGTTGATATCGATGCCGGCAATGCGCTGGTCGATGCCATCAAACCGATGGTGCGCGCGACCAGGCGGGCTGGTGCGGATGCGGAAATCGGCGGCTTCGGTGGCCTGTTCGATCTCAAGGCCGCAGGTTTCAAGGATCCGATCCTCGTTGCGGCCAATGACGGGGTCGGCACCAAACTCAAAATCGCCATCGACACCGACCGGCATGATACGATCGGCATCGATCTGGTCGCCATGTGCGTCAACGATATCATCGTGCAAGGTGCCGAACCGCTGTTCTTCCTCGATTATTTCGCCACCGGCAAACTGGCCCCCGATGTAGGCGCCAAGATCGTCAAAGGCATTGCCGAAGGCTGCGTGCAATCGGGCTGCGCGCTGATCGGCGGGGAAACCGCCGAAATGCCGGGCCTTTACGGCAAAGGCGATTATGATCTGGCCGGTTTTGCGGTGGGTGCGGCCGAGCGCGGCACCTTGCTGCCGCGTCCCGATATCGGTGCAGGTGATGTGATGATCGGACTGCCCTCTTCCGGTGTCCATTCCAACGGCTATTCGCTGGTGCGGCGTATTGTCGAGATGACCGGTTTGGGCTGGCACGATCCGGCTCCCTTTGCGCCCGCGCAATCGCTGGGAGAAGCCTTGCTGACGCCGACCAAAATCTATGTGAAAGCCCTGTTGTCGGTGATCAAGCAAACGCAGGCCATCAAGGCATTGGCCCATATCACCGGCGGTGGCTTCATCGACAATATTCCGCGCGTGTTGCCCGAGGGCTTGGGGGCGGAAATCACGCTGGAAGCCCTGCCCGTGCTGCCGGTATTCTCGTGGCTGGCGCGCGAAGGCGGAGTGGTCGAGTTTGAAATGCTCAGAACCTTCAATTGCGGCATCGGCATGGTGGTGGTCACCGGCGCATCCGATGCGGATCGCGTGATGGCCGCTTTGCGTGAAGCCGGTGAACAGCCGGTGGCGCTGGGCCGGATCATCACCCATTCGGGAACAGGCGAACGGGTCCGGACCACAGGCGCGCTGGCCCTCTAACCCACGGGAGTAGCAAGCATGTCCACCAGTCCACACCGCCGCAAAGTCGCTGTTCTGATTTCCGGCCGCGGCTCGAACATGCAGGCTCTTGTGGCTGCGGCCAGCGATCCGGCCTATCCGGTCGAGATCATTCTGGTGGTTTCCAACAAGCCCAATGCCGCCGGTCTGGCCTTTGCCAGCGAGCACAAGATTGCAACGGCGGTCATTGACCACCGCACCTTTGACGGCCGTCAGGAATTCGAAGCCGCCCTCGATGCCGAGCTGGTTCGCCACAAAGTCGAGCTGGTCTGTCTGGCGGGGTTCATGCGGGTGCTGACCGAATGGTTCATCAACCGCTGGACCGGACGCCTGATCAATATCCATCCGGCTTTGCTGCCCTCCTTCAAGGGCCTGCACACCCATGAGCGGGCACTGGCCGAAGGTGTCAAGATCCACGGCTGCACGGTGCATCACGTCGTCCCCGATGTCGATGCCGGTCCGATCATCGCCCAAGCCGCTGTGCCTGTGCTGGATGACGATACCGCAGACAGTCTGGGCGCGCGGGTGCTGGAGGCCGAACACCAGCTCTATCCGATGGCCCTGGCCCTGCTGGTCAACGGGCAAACGCTGAAAAAGCCTGCAGGCAGCCATTCGCCCGACCAGCCGATGCTGATTGTCCCTGACGGGGCCTGATGCGCGTGGTTAACCTTTTCTAAACACAGTTGGATCGGGACGGCCCGCGAGGCTTGTCCTGACCTGAACAGACGGGTATAACCCGCCCATCCGATTTCAACTGAGGACAGGATCAGTCATGGCAACCGAACGCACACTTTCCATCATCAAACCAGATGCTACCGAACGCAACCTGACCGGCGCGGTCAATGCCGTGATCGAAAAGGCTGGCCTGCGCATCGTGGCCCAGAAGCGTCTGTGGCTGAGCCGCGCAGATGCCAGCGCTTTCTATGCCGTCCACAAAGACCGTCCCTTCTTCGGCGAACTGGTTGACTTCATGACCTCAGGTCCGGTTGTCGTGCAGGTTCTCGAAGGCGAAAACGCCATTGCCCGCTACCGCGATGTGATGGGCGCCACCAATCCTGCCAATGCGGCAGAAGGCACTGTGCGCAAGCTGTTCGCCAAGTCGATCGGCGAAAACTCGGTGCATGGTTCGGATGCTGCCGATACCGCTGCCGGCGAAATCAAGCACTTCTTCTCCGAAATGGAAATCGTCGGCTAATCAGCCGATTGAACGACCCCAATTCTGGCGGCACTGCGGTGCCGCCTTTTTTATGCGCGCTGGCCGGCTTGCCTCCCCTCGACAGCCCGAACGATTGCTTTCATAATTGCGGTTATGAATTTGCCATTTCCAGCCAATGCCACCCGTCTCCAGAAATCAGGCCGCCAGACCGCAGGCCGCCATGCATCGTGCTGTCCGCATGATTGCCCTTCGGCTTGCGCGCTGGAGGTCGAGGTGCTGGAGGACAACACCATCGGCCGTGTCTATGGCTCTCAGGAACAGACCTATACGGCAGGCGTGATCTGCGCCAAGGTGGCCCGCTATGCCGAGCGCATCCACCATCCCGACCGCCTGCTGCATCCCTTGCGCCGCATCGGCCCCAAAGGCAGCGGCCAATGGGAGCGGATCTCGTGGGACGAGGCACTGGACCTGACGGTCAACGCCATGGTGGAGGCGGAAGAGCAGTTCGGTTCCGAAAGCGTCTGGCCCTATTATTATGCCGGCACCATGGGACTGGTCATGCGCGACGGCATCAACCGCCTTCGCCACGAAATGCGCTATTCGGGGTTTTATTCGACCATCTGCATTGCCTTGGCATGGCCCGGCTATCTGGCCGGCACCGGTCGCCTGGCCGGCCCCGATCCGCGCGAGATGGCGCTGTCGGATTGCGTCGTGATCTGGGGCACCAATGCGGTGGCCACACAGGTCAATGTGATGACCCATGCGATCCGGGCCCGCAAGGAGCGCGGGGCCAAAATCGTGGTGATCGACATCTACCACAACGCGACCATGCAACAGGCCGATCTGGCCCTGTGCCTGCGTCCCGGGACCGACGGCGCCCTGGCCTGTGCGGTGATGCACATCCTGTTCCGTGACAATCTGGCCGACCGCGCCTATCTGGCAGAATTTTCCGATTGTCCCGACGAACTCGAGGCGCATCTGCAATCGCGCACACCCGAATGGGCCAGCGCGATTACCGGTCTCGGTGTCGACGAGATCGAAGCCTTTGCCAAACTGGTCGGCAACACCAAGCGCAGCTATTTCCGGCTCGGCTACGGTTTTTCCCGCCAGCGCAACGGCTCGGCCTCGATGCATGCCGCCAGCTGCATCGCCACCGTTCTGGGCGCATGGCAGTATGAAGGCGGCGGCGCCTTCCACAACAATGGCGCGATATTCCATTGGAACAAACAGATGATCGAGGGGCTCGATCTGGTTGATCCGTCGATCCGGCGGCTCGACCAATCGCAGATCGGCCGGGTCCTCACCCATGACCCTGTCGCCCTGCAAGGCGGCCCGCCGATCAAGATGCTGCTGATCCAGAACACCAATCCGGTCTCGGTCGCGCCCGAACAAACTTTGGTCAAACAGGGTTTTGCCCGCGAGGATCTGTTTACGGTGGTGCATGAGCAGTTCATGACCGACACCGCGCAAATGGCCGATCTGGTGCTGCCGGCCACCATGTTCATGGAGCATGACGACATCTATTCGGGCGGCGGACACCAGCACATCACGCTCGGACCCAAGCTGATCGACCCGCCCGGCGAGTGCTGGTCCAACCACCAACTGGTGACGGCACTGGCCCAACGGCTGGGCGCCAGACACAAGGGCTTTGCGATGAGCCCGCGCGAGTTGATCGACCAGACTTTGCAGGCCTCGGGCTGGGGCACGCTGGCGGAGATCGAGGCCAAAAAATTCATCGATTGCCAACCCGATTTCGCCACCGCCCATTATCGCGACGGCTTTGCATGGCCCGATAAAAAATTCCGGTTCAAACCCGATTGGGCCACGGTGCCCTTTGCCAATAACGGCCCGATGGGACCCTTTTCGAGCCTGCCTGTTCTGCCCGATTACTGGGCTGTGAATGAAGCCGCTACCGAGGACTATCCTTTCAAACTCGCCACCAGTCCGGCGCGGCAATATCTCAATTCCAGCTTTACCGAAACCAAAACCTCGCGCAGCAAGGAGGTCATGCCGACCGTGCTGATCCACCCGTCCGATGCCGGGCGGTTGGATATCGAGGATGGCTGCGAGGTCGAACTGAGCAATGAGCGGGGTACGGTGCGGCTCCATGCCAAACTGTTCCGTGGCGTGTTGCCGGGCGTGCTGATTGCCGAATCAATCTGGCCCAATTCCGCCTATCCGGACGGACAGGGCATCAATACGCTGACCGGAGCCGATCAGGCCGCTCCGTTCGGCGGGGCGGCTTTTCATGACATCCATGCCGCCATCCGGCGATATTCCTGAGGCCGTGCAATAATGTCGAGCAAGAGATTGACCTGAGCCGCGTGACGTTGCACTTGTTCGGCCACATTCAATTCCATCACCGGAGGGTAACAATGATCAATGGAATGCGTATCGCGGGTCTTGTGCTGATGCTGGCCGTTGCAGGCTGCAACACCGTGACCGAACCAGATCCCAGCGCCAAGACCATGAGCCGCGACGAATTGCGCATCACGACCAAAGAATTCTGCATGCGCCGTGTGACCAAAGAAAACAATATGAGCGTCGAAGTCGCCGAAAAGGGCTGCGGTTGCTATGCCTCGCGCACCGTCAGCAGCCTGAACAAGGCCGAGTTCGCAGCCTTCCGCGATCAGGGCTATTTCAATGACACCGCGCGCGAAAAGGCACTGGCAAGCCTCGATATCTGCCGCGTTCCGCGCCCGTAACAGCCTACGCTGCTGTCCGTTTCAAGCCTGTGGAGCCGGAAGGCCCCGCAAGCTTTTTCGCGGTCTATCCCTTGGCGAGCTTGCGGGCGGCGCGCAGGGCGTAATAGGTCAGCACACCGTCAGCCCCCGCGCGTTTGAACGCCGTCAGGCTCTCCATCATCGCCTTGTCGCCGTCGATCCAGCCGTTTTGGGCGGCGGCTTCGATCATCGCATATTCACCCGACACCTGATAGGCGAAGGTAGGGCGCGCAAACGTATCCTTCACCCGCCGGATGATGTCGAGATAGGGCATGCCCGGCTTGACCATCACCATATCGGCGCCTTGGTCCAGATCCAGCCCGACCTCGTAGAGCGCTTCGTCTGAATTATGCGGGTCCATCTGGTAGGTGCGTTTGTCGCCTTGCAGCGTGGCATTGGAGCCGACCGCCTCGCGGAACGGACCATAAAAGGCCGAGGCATATTTGGCCGCATAGGCCATGATTTGCACATCCTCGTAACCGGCGTGATCGAGGCCGGCACGAATGGCCTCGATGCGGCCATCCATCATGTCGGACGGAGCAATGATATCGCAGCCCGCTTCGGCCTGCAACACCGCCTGACGGACCAGCACCGACACCGTGGCATCATTCAGGATCACCCCGTTCTCGAGCAGGCCGTCATGGCCGTGGCTGGTATAGGGGTCCAGCGCGACATCGGTCAGGATGCCGATCTCCGGCACGGCCTTTTTGACGGCCCGGCAGACTTGGCAGACAAGATTATGGCCGTTGAGCGCCTCGCTGCCCTGCTCGTCACGCAAAGCGGGGTTGGTGTAGGGAAACAGGGCAATCACCGGAATACCGGCATCCGCAGCAATCCGGGCGGCCTTGACCACCTCGTCAACCGACAGGCGCGACACCCCCGGCATGCTGGCAATCGGCTCGACGATGCCGCTGCCCTCGCGCACGAACAGCGGCCAGATCAGATCGTCGACCGTCACGGTGGTCTCGCGCACCAACCGGCGTGCCCAATCAGCCTTGCGGTTGCGGCGCGGACGGTGGACCAGATCAAGATCCGTTGATAACCCTTTGAAATCGTATGAAGAAAAACCTGACATGTGACCCTCTTGATTCAGGGATGAAATCGCCTGCCCCATTTCTAGCACCAACGCCCCCCCTGCGAAAGCCGAGTGGACCAACCCCCGCCTCTCGTGTCATCGTGAGGGTCCAAACCAGAACAATCAGTCGACGGGGTGCGTCACATGGAAACGCCAGACATCATTTGCGAGAAGCGCGGATCGGCCGGACTGATCCATCTCAACCGCCCCAAAGCCCTCAATGCCCTGACCTTGCCGATGGTGCATGCCATTGCGAAAGCGCTGGATGCGTGGGAGCACGACCCCGATATTGCCTGCATCGTGCTGGATGCCGAGGGCGAGAAGGCCTTTTGCGCGGGTGGCGATATCCGCTCGATCATCGAACTCGGCAAACAGGGCCGCAAGGACACCGCGGTGCGCTTCTGGGCTGATGAATACCGGCTCAATACCCGCATCAAATATTATCCCAAACCCTATCTGTCGCTGATCGACGGCATTGTGATGGGCGGCGGTGTCGGCATTTCTCTGCATGGCAGCCACCGCATTGCCGGTGACCGCTGGTCGTTTGCCATGCCCGAAGTCGGCATCGGCCTGTTTCCCGATGTCGGCGGCAGCTATGCCCTGCCACGCTTGCCGGGCGAAACCGGTATGTGGATCGCCCTCACCGGCACCCGCATCAACCGCGCCGATGCCCTCGCTTTGGGATTGGCGACCCACGCGGTGGCAAGCCAGGATTTTCCGGCCCTCAAAGCCGCTCTGATTGCCGGTGAAGCGATTGATGCCGTTCTTGCCCGCTTTAGCCAGCCCAAACAGGATGCGCCGGTTGCTGCGCATCGCGCGATGATCGATGCCTGCTTTGCCGGCACCTCGGTGCCGGATGTGCTGGCGCGACTGGATGCGGAGGCCGGACGCTCCGACTTTGCCGCACAAGCCGCTCAGACCATCCGGACCAAATCCCCCACCAGTCTCGCCATCACCTTCCGGCAATTGCGGCTGGGAGCGGCGCTGACCTTCCGCGAAGCGATGAAAATGGAATTCCGCATCGTTTCGCGGGTGCTGGACGGCGTCGATTTTTACGAGGGCGTGCGCGCCGCTGTCATCGACAAGGACCAAGCCCCGCGCTGGACACCGGCCACGCTCGAAGACCTGGATATGGACCAGATCGACAGCTATTTCGCTCCGCTCCATCACGAGCTGGAACTGCCCTGACCCGTCAGACCAGACGGATTACCCTGCAACGGCCGGGTTGAGATGGTTTTGGGCCAACCGTCCGGCCTGCTCGACCGTCTCGACCCGTTCCACCAAGGGCGCCTCGATCTGGTGGGTGGCCAGCACAGCCGCCACATCATCGCGCAACGAGGAGAGGATGATCAGCATGCCATTGCTGTGCAGACGCTCGATCACGGCATGAAGCGCATGGGCGGCCGAGCCATCGCAAAACGGCACCGCGCTGAAATCGATCACCAGAACCTGCGGCCTGATGCCGATCTGCTCCAGCACGCTGGAGACATCCGCAGCCGAACCGAAAAAAAACGAGCCCGTCAGCCGCGCATAGGCAATGCGGTCATCCCCTTGCAAACTCTGCGGCAGATCGACCTCGTGCTGCGGCCCATGGTTCGCCTCGACCGCCATCAGATGCGCCATTTTGCGGATGAAGAACAGCGAGCCCAGCACCACACCAACCAGAATCCCTTCGGTCAGATCACGGAACACCGTCAGACCGAAAGTCGACAGCACCACCAGCGAATCCTCGCGCGAATGGCGCAGAATGGCCGCAAATTCCTTCTTTTCGGCCATATTCCACGATACGACCGCCAACACCGCCGCCAGGGCAGCCAAGGGTATGTAGGAGGCCAGCGGAGCCGCCACCATCATCAGCCCCAGCAATACTACCGCATGGATCATCCCGGACACCGGAGAAGTGCCGCCAGCCCTGACATTGGTGGCGGTCCGCGCAATGGTGCCGGTCACGCAAATGCCGCCGAACAGCGCCGAACCGATATTGCCGACGCCTTGCGCGACCAGCTCCATATTCGAGCGGTGCCTGCGCCCCGTCATACTGTCGGCCACAACCGCGGATAAGAGGCTTTCGATACTGCCCAACAGCGTGAAGGCCACCGCATCCGGCATCACGGCCATCACTTTGTCGAGGGCCAGATCGGGGATGTGGGGAGCGGGCAACAGATTGGGAATTCCGCCGAATTTCGAACCGATCGTATCGATGTTCAATCCCAGTTTGGACAGCACAACCGCGATGAAGCCGGAGGCGACAATCGTGATCAGCAGACCGGGCCAATGGGGCCGGTATCTGCGGCACCAGAGGATCAAGCCGATCGACAGGGCACTGACCAGCACCGCCGCCGGATTGACGGTGCCGAGGGCTGCGGCCATCGCCACGAATTTGGGGATCAGCGCCCCCGGCTCGCGGCCGGCCAGTTGCAGGCCGAACAAATCGACCAGCTGGCTGCAGAAAATGATCACCGCGATGCCGGAGGTAAAACCGACGGTCACCGGATGCGGAATATATTTGATAATGGCACCAAGCCGTAAAAACCCCAATGCCAGCATCATCACGCCCGACAGCAGAACCGCCAGCATCAGACCATCAATGCCATGCCGCTCGATGGTCACCGACACCAGCACGATGAAAGCGCCTGCAGGACCGCCGATCTGGAAACGCGAGCCGCCCAGCAGCGAAATCAGAAACCCTCCGACCACCGCCGTAAAAAGCCCGCGATCGGGCGTGGTGCCGGAGGCTTTGGCAATCGCCATCGACAAAGGCAAGGCCACCATCGCCACCGTAATGCCCGCCACCAGATCGAGCTTGAAACGGCCGAGATTGTAGCCTTCACGCAGGACCGAGACGAATTTGGGTTCCATTCTCTCGTGTTGTGCGACAGGCTCGGGCGAGGACATCGGCGACTGTGCCTTGGCGGATGTGGTCATATGTTTCAGAATCTCTTGCCGGTTGGGAATGGGGATGGCTGTCACCATCCATGACGATGGATAGCAGGTACCATGGCGGATAAATACGCAAATGCCGACCCATACTTGTGTGTAACCACCGCTTCCGGTCGCCCTATGCAGGGCGTTATGACGCAAGTCTTGTGCGTAACCCTCCTGAAAATCGAGCAAATGATTGCGGCGCAGACCCTTGATGTGGTCAAGTCGCTGGGTGATGATCTCGTCACCAGAGGGGGATGAAATGGAGGCCGACGAGACCTCGACCGTTGCTGCTGACAGCGCAAAGCAGTCGCAAATGCTCCCCACCATCGAGGCCGGGCTGGCAGATGATTCTGCCCGCACGAGCGGTCTGCTGGTGCAGATGACGGGAATTACCAAACGGTTCGGCGCCTTTACCGCCAATGACAGCATCAATCTCGGCGTGGAGCGCGGGCAGATCCACGCGCTGTTAGGCGAAAATGGCGCGGGCAAATCCACCTTGATGAAAATCCTCAACGGCCTGCTGCGCCCCGATGAAGGCGAGATTGTCTGGGATGGCGAGACCGTGCAATTCGAAAGCCCGCAAGATGCGGCGAAGCTCGGCATCAGCATGGTGTTCCAGCATTTCTCGCTGTTTGAAAACCTGAGCGTCCTCGAAAACATTGCCGCCGCCCTGCCCGGCTCCATCCGCAAGAACGGGTTCAACCTGCGCCGCTTGTCCAAGCGCATTGAAGAAGTCGGTGAGGCTTACGGACTGGCTCTGTCACCCGCGCGGCCTGTCAACAGCCTGTCGGCAGGTGAAAGACAGCGCATCGAGATTATCCGCGCTTTGCTGCGCGATCCCAAATTGCTGGTGCTGGACGAGCCGACCTCGGTGCTGACCCCGCAAGAGGCCGATGCGCTGTTTGTAACGCTGGAACAGCTGGCCCAGAAAGGGTGCGGCCTGCTCTATATCTCTCACAAGCTCGACGAGGTCCGGCGCCTGTGTTCCAAGGCGACGATCTTGCGCGGCGGCAAGCTGGTGGGGGAATGCGACCCGCGCAGCGAGGATGTCCGCTCGCTGGCAGCCATGATGGTCGGCACGCATGTGCCGGAGGTGCGCTCTCAGGCTTTGCACAAGATCGGCGATGTCCGGCTCGAGGTCGAGGCTTTGACACTGCCCGCACCCGACATGCATGCCAAAAGCCTCAACCACATCATGCTGACGGTGCATGGCGGCGAGGTGCTGGGTATTGCCGGTATTGCCGGCAACGGCCAAAGCGAGCTGTTTGCCGCCTTGTCGGGCGAGATCCTGGCCCCGCAGGCCCGTACGATCCTGATCGACACCATGCCGGTCGGACATATCGATATTGAATCGCGCCGCGCTTTGGGGGCGGCTTTTATCCCCGAACAACGGTTAGGCCACGGCGCGGTGCCAAACATGGCACTCTCGGACAATCTGGTGCTGTCGCGCCACGGCACCGACCGCCTCGACCGTTACGGCATGGTCAATTTCAGGCGGGCCAGACGCCTGTCCGACGAGGTTGTCAGCAAATTCGATGTGCGCATTTCCGGCAAGAACCCGCTGGCCAGCAGCCTGTCGGGCGGCAATTTGCAGAAATTCGTGGTCGGCCGCGAAATTCTCGCACGCCCCGGCGTGCTGGTCGTCGACCAGCCGACCTGGGGAGTGGATGCGGGCGCCGCAGTCGCGATCCGCCAGGCCTTGATCAATCTGGCGGCCCAGGGCGCGGCTGTCCTGGTGATCTCGCAGGACCTGGATGAACTGTTCTCGATCTCGGACCGGATTGCCGTGTTGCATGAGGGCTCGCTGTCGGCTGCTCTGCCAACCGGACAGGTGACGCGCGAAACCATCGGCCTGATGATGGCCGGCAGCGAGGTCGATGATGCGGCTTGAACTGGTCCCACGCGCCTCGGTCTCGCCGATCGTCCGCGCTTTGTCGCCGCTGATTGCCATCATGCTGGCCGGATTGATGGCGGCTCTGGTGATTGCCCTGATGGGCCGGTCGCCTGTGGCGGCGTTCGACATCTATATCCGTGAGCCGCTGGGCGACAGTTGGGCCCTGCAGGAGATGGGGATCAAGATGATCCCGTTGACGCTGATTGCCACCGGATTGGTCTATTGCTTCCGTGCCAATCTCTGGAACATCGGGGCCGAGGGCCAATATACGATGGGGGCGATTGTCGGATCCATTCTGCCCCTGGCCACGCAAGGCATGGAACTCGGCCGCTGGCTGTTGGTGATCGCGCTGGTGACGGGCGCAATCGGCGGGGCCCTGTATGCGCTGATCCCCTCTTATCTGCGGGTGCGGCTGGGGGTGAGCGAAATTCTCTCCAGCCTCATGCTGGTCTATATTGCGCAACTCATCCTCGATTATCTGGTGCGCGGCCCGTGGCGTGATCCCAAAGGCTTCAATTTTCCGCAAACCGTGATGTTCGACAAAGGCAGCATGCTCCCGATCCTGTTCGAGGACGGGCGACTGCATGCGGGCCTCATCCTTGCCATCATTGTGGTGGTGGCCAGCACGATCGTGCTGGGATGGTCCCTGTTCGGCTATGCGATCAAGGTGATCGGTTCGGCCCCCAAAGCGGCCGGTTTTTCAGGATTTTCTGCTTCCGCCATCAGCCTGACGGTCTTTGCAATTTCGGGCGGGCTTGCCGGATTGGCCGGCATTGTCGAGGTTACGGGCCAGATCGGACAGCTCAAACCCTCGATTTCGGCCGGTTACGGTTTTACCGCCATTACAGTGGCCTTTTTGGGCCGTTTGCATCCTTTGGGAGTTGTCTTCGGGGCTTTTGTTGTGTCTTTGACGGCCATCGGCGGTGAAAATGCCCAGATCATGATGAAATTGCCGCTGGACCTGACCACCTGCTTCCAGGGCCTGTTGCTCTTGAGCGTTCTGGCCGCGGATGCCCTGGCCTCCTCCTCCATTCGCGTGGTGCGCACGCCGAACAAGGAGGCATGACCCATGGATATGACCCAAGCCGTCCTTCTGACCATTATCACGGCCGCAACCCCGTTATTGCTGGCCGCTATCGGCGAATTGATCGTCGAGCGCGCAGGTGTTCTCAATCTCGGGCTGGAAGGCATGATGGCCACCGGCGCGGCCTGCGGTTTTGCCGCGGCCACTGTGTCGGGTTCCACCGGCCTTGGCGTAATCGTTGCCATGCTGTCGGCCATGCTGCTGGCCAGCCTGTTCGCCTTTGTGACCCTGACTTTGGGCGCCAACCAGGTCGCCTCCGGCCTGGCGCTGACCATTGTCGGGCTGGGCCTGTCGGGCCTGATCGGGGCGGGCTTTGTCGGCACCAGCCGCACCGCAGTCCCGGGCCTCTCCATGGAAGGCCTGTCCGATTTACCCGGTTTCGGCAAAGTCATTTTCGGGCAGGATCCGTTTGTCTATGCGGCCTGGGCGCTGACGCTGTTGAGCATTGTGTTCCTGCGCTGGACGAGGGCCGGATTGGTTTTGCGCTCGGTCGGCGAAAACCAGGCTTCCGCCCATGCCATCGGTTTGCCCGTGCTAAAAATCCGCTATTGGGCCGTCTTGTTCGGCGGGGCCTGTGCCGGCCTTGCGGGGGCCTATCTGTCGCTGGTCTATACCCCGTTCTGGTCACCCGGAATGACAGCAGGGCGCGGCTGGATCGCCCTGGCTCTGGTGGTATTTGCCTCGTGGTTTCCGTTCAGGCTCTTGCTCGGCGCGCTGCTGTTCGGCGGCGCAACAGTCTTGCAATTGCATGCGCAAGCGGCTTCACTGGGGCTTCCGTCGCAATTGTTGAGCGCACTGCCCTATCTGGCGACATTGCTGGCTCTGGTGCTGATGTCGCTGGGACGACGGGGTGGATCGGCAGCACCGGGATCGCTCGGCCAGAGTTTTGTGCCGGACCGGTAAAAGGATTTCGCAAACGGACCGGTTCAGACGCCGGTCCATCATCACCAAACATCGGATTTTCAAGCCCAAAGGAGACAAGGATGAAACAGATGATCAAATGGTTGGGGGCAGCAACGCTGGCACTCGGCCTGACAGCCAGCGCAGGCGCACAGGAAAAGCTGAAGGTCGGCTTTGTCTATGTCGGCCCTGTCGGCGATTTCGGTTACAGCTACCAGCACAATCAGGGCCGTCTGGCGGTCGAGAAGGCGTTGGGCGACAAAGTCACCACCACATTTCTGGAAAACGTACCGGAGCCCGATTCCGACCGTTCGATCGAACAGTTGGTGCGCACCGGCCACAAGCTGATTTTCACCACCTCGTTCGGCTACATGGAACCCACCCTCAAAGTGGCGGCCAAATATCCCAACGTTCATTTCGAACATGCCACCGGCTATAAGCGCGCCGCCAATGTCGCCACCTATTCGGCCCGTTTCCATGAAGGCCGTTATGTGCAGGGCGTGATTGCCGGCAAGCTGACCAAATCCAACATTCTGGGCTATGTCGCCTCCTTCCCGATCCCCGAAGTGGTGTCGGGCATCAATGCCTTCATGCTCGGCGCGCAAAGCGTCAATCCGGCCGTGAAGGTCAAGATCGTCTGGGCCAACACCTGGTTCGACCCCGGCAAGGAAGCCGATGCGGCCAAGGCCCTGCTGGCCCAGGGTGCCGACGTGATCACCCAGCACACCGACAGCCCTGCCCCGTTGCAGCAGGCTGAAGCGGCCGGCAAGCTGGCTTTCGGCCAGGCCTCCGACATGATCCGCTTTGCGCCCAAGAGCACGCTGACCTCGATTATCGACAACTGGGACGACTACTACATTTCCCGCGTCAAAGCCCAGCTCGACGGCAGCTGGAAATCCATCGACACATGGGATGGCATGGCCAAGAACATGGTCAATATGGCGCCCTATACCAACATGCCGGATGACGTGAAAAAGCTGGCAATGGAAATAGAAGCGGCCATCAAGACCGGCAAGCTCGATGCTTTCAAATGCCCGGTCTTCGGCCAGGACGGCAAGCAGATCGAGTGCAAAGGCAATGGCGCCTTGTCCGACGAGCAGGTGCTCGGCATGAACTACTACATCAAAGGCATCGACGACACGCTGCCAAAATAAGCTGTATTTTGAGGATATTGAAGGGGGCGGCTCATGTGGGCCGCCCTTTTTGTTACTGGTGTCTCAAGCCGCCGAGATGGTGGGAATTGCTGATGTGTCGATCTGCTCAGCCAACCATGCCTGGTGAGTGGCCTGCAATGACAGCCAAAAAGCCGGACCGTTGCCGAATAGCTTGCCAAGACGGGCGGCAAGATCGGGGGTAATACCCTGATCCTCGCGTAAAAACCGATAGAGTGTCTCTCTCGAAATCCCCAGCAATCGGGCGATTTCTGTTTTGGTCTGGCCCGTGGCCGGCAGGATGATATCGCGCAACAAAGCCCCCGGATGGGTCGGTGGACGGGTGGATGATCGTTGACTAACCATGATAATCCTCCAAATCGATCTGCAGCGCATGACCATCAATAAAATCGAAGGTCATCCGCCAATTCCGTGACACCGTTAGCGCATAGCGGCCCTTCTGGTTGCCAACCAAAGCATGGAAACCGAAACCCGGCAGATTGAGATCCTCGGGCTTTGCGGCATTGTCCAAGGCATCAAGAAGTTAACCGATGCGAATGACCCAGTCGGGGCGCAATCCATGTCGGTCATCTTTTTCCCAAAAGCGCTGCAATGCTTTTGCCCGAAACGTCTGAATCATGGTGATCGTTTGGTTTGGCGAGCCGTTATGTCAACATAATATTGACATAACGGGTTTGGTTTGTCATCCCGCTTGTGGAAGCGGGGCTATTTTATGTGCGGGACCTGTATCCCCCCTTGCCCTGACTCGGTGCATTCGCTAGTGCTGTGACCACTTCCAACAGACAGAACTGATCCGGCTCCGATCTGGCCTGGGGGTTTTTGTTCACTGTTTGAGCCAGAGCGAGGACTGAATGGGCAAGCCCGTCGACCCGCCATCAGGGGATGGCGTGACCAGTGTGAACCTGCGTGAGGCGCTCGAGGAGCGGTACCTCGCTTATGCGCTGTCGACGATCATGCACCGGGCCTTGCCCGATGCCCGCGACGGGTTGAAGCCTGTGCATCGCCGCCTGCTCTATGCCATGCGCTTGCTGAAACTTGATCCCGGTGCGGCCTTCAAAAAATGTGCGCGTGTGGTCGGCGATGTCATCGGTAAATACCATCCGCATGGCGACCAGTCGGTCTATGATGCGCTGGTCCGTCTGGCGCAGGATTTTGCCCAGCGATATCCGTTGGTCGATGGACAGGGCAATTTTGGCAATATCGACGGCGATAACGCGGCTGCGATGCGTTATACCGAAGCGCGACTGACCGAAGTCGCCCGTCTTATACTCGAAGGGCTGGACGAAGATTCCGTCGATTTCCGCGAGACCTATGACGGCTCCGAAGAAGAGCCGATGGTTCTTCCTGCCGCCTTCCCCAATCTCCTGGCCAATGGCTCGCAAGGAATTGCGGTGGGCATGGCCACCTCGATCCCGCCCCACAATGCCGCCGAATTGTGCGATGCCGCGCTGTATCTGATCGGCCATCCGCAGGCGACCTCCGACCAGCTGCTGAACTTCGTCCCCGGCCCTGATTTTCCGACAGGCGGGGTCATTGTCGAAAGCCGCGAGAGCATTGCTGAAACCTACCGCACCGGCCGTGGCGGCTTCCGCGTCCGCGCCCGCTGGCACAAGGAAGAGCTGCCGCGTGGCGGCTGGATCATTGTGGTTACCGAAATCCCCTATCTGGTTCCCAAGTCACGGCTGATCGAAAAAATCGCCGAACTGGTCAATGACAAGAAGCTGCCGTTTCTGGCCGATATCCGCGATGAATCGGCCGAAGATGTCCGCGTGGTGTTCGAACCGCGTGCACGCACCATCGATCCGGTGCTGTTGATGGAATCGCTGTTCAAGCTCACCGAGCTTGAAAGCCGCATTTCCATGAACATGAATGTCCTGACGGCGGGACTGGTTCCCAAAGTGCTGAGCCTGCCCGAAGCCTTGCGCGAATGGCTCGACCATCGCCGCGTGGTGTTGCAGCGGCGGTCGCAAAACCGTCTCAACCAGATCGAACGCCGTCTGGAAATCGTCCGCGGCTTGCTGATTGTCTATCTCGATCTCGACCGGGTGATCAAAATCATCCGCGAGGAGGACGAGGCCAAGCAGGCGCTGATCAAGGCGTTCACGCTGACCGACAACCAGGCCGAAGCGATTTTGAACACGCGCCTGCGCTCGCTGCGCCGTCTGGAAGAAATGGAGCTGAAAAAGGAGCTCGCCGATCTGATCGACGAGAAATCCAAGCTCGACGCCTTGCTCGGCGATGAAAAGGCCCAATGGAAGAGCATTTCGGCGCAAATCCGCGATGTGAAAAAGACTTTCTCGCAGGAAACCAGAATCGGCCGCCGCCGCTCCACCTTCGACACACCGCCCGAAACAGCCGATATCGATCTGACCGAAGCGATGGTCGAGCGCGAACCGCTGACCGTCGTGGTCACTGAAAAAGGCTGGATCCGTGCGCTCAAAGGCCACCAGCAGGATCTGTCGAGCCTGCAGTTCAAGGGCGATGACGGGCTGAAATTCTCGTTCTTCACCGAGACAACCGCCAAATTGCTGATGATGATGACAGACGGCAAGGTGTTTACGCTGGATGCCTCGAAACTGCCGGGCGGCCGCGGGTTTGGCGATCCGATCCGGCTGATGGTCGATCTGGATGAAGGCGCGGACATTGTCAAAGTCTGGCCGCACAAGCCGGGCAGCAAATTGCTGGTCTCCTCGTCGATCGGCCGCGGATTTGTGATTGGCTCCGACGATATGATCGCCAATACCCGCAAGGGACGCCAGGTCCTCAATGTCGATGCGGGCGAAGTCACACGTTTGGTGGTTCCCGTCGAGGGCGATCACGTCGCCACCATCGGCGAGAACCGCAAATTGCTGGTGTTCCCGGTTGCGCAAATCCCCGAAATGGGCCGCGGCAAAGGCGTGCGCCTGCAGAAATACAAGGATGGCGGCATTGTCGATGCCAAAACCTTCAATCTGGCAGACGGTCTGACGTGGCTTGATACATCCAGCCGCACCTGGACCGTGACCGAAGCGGATTTGCGCGAATGGATCGGCAACCGCGCCGAAGCCGGACGCCTGCCGCCCAAAGGCTTCCCCAAATCAAGCCGCTTTTCGGGTTGAACGGGACGGTTGTCACCAGTTGCGATGCAGGTGGCCGTTCCTAGTCCACCCGCGTCCAGCCTTCCATGCTCAGGTGTTCTTGCGGACGGAAGCGGCCTTTATAGGCCATTTTCGGAGAACCATCGACCCAATAGCCCAGATAGACATAGGACAAACCCATTTTGCGGGCACGGATGAAGTGGTCGAGGATCATCAGCGTGCCGAGGCTGCGGCTGGTCTGGTCGACATCGTAGAACGAATAGACCATCGACAGGCCGTCCTCGAGCACGTCGGTCAGGGCGAGCGCCAGCAGGTCGCCCGTCCCGGCTCCGGTCAAACCGCTGTCGGGACCGCGCTTGCGATATTCGACCAGATGGGTGTCGACATGGCTGTCCTCGATCATCATGGCATAATCCAGCACATTCATATCCGACATGCCGCCATCGGCATGGCGTGAATCCAGATAATAGCGGAACAGGCTGTATTGTTCGCTGGTCGGCACATTGTCCTTCCATTGCCCGACCAGATCGGCATTGTGCGCCAAAACCTTGCGCATGGTGCGCGACAGCCGCACCTCGTCGACCGGCACGCGGATCGACACACAGGCCTTGCAACCGTCACAGGCGGGACGATAGGCGATGGTTTGCGAGCGGCGGAACCCACTCTGGCTCAGGGCATTGTTCAACTCGGGGGCGCGCCGCCCGATCAGATGGGTAAACACCTTGCGTTCGACCCTGTCCGGCAGATAGGGACACGGCGTCGGCGCGGTCAGATAGAATTGCGGAGCATCACGCGCTTGTGTTGTCACCGGCTTACCCCGCCTTTCACCCTCGTTCAGCCCGCTTTGCGGATGAGGATTATCCCCGTCAACAAATCATGCGCCATCCGCCGGTCGGACCGGAACAGACCGATCAGCAGGATCATCGGCGTCAGGAAATAGCAGCTCATATAGAAAAGCACCGCATGTCCGGCCGCCGGGAGAAAGGACACGCGCGACCCATCGATATTGCGCACCTCGACGCCGGCAATCCGCATGCCCCAGGTGGCGGCGCGCGGACCGGACATCGTGAAACCGTTATAAAGCAGCGCCACCAGCGGCACCAGAACCGGAAACACCAGCCAGGTCAGACCCAGCGTCAGGAAACCGAAAAACGCCGCCAGAAACCCGTAAAACCAGACAAGAAGGCCGATCGCCAGAAAATCGAACAGAAAGGCCACGATGCGCGACACCAGCACGCCGGACAAGCGCGGACGCCAATCCGGCTGCCAGCGCGGGCGTCCGCCGGGGGGGATAATCTCTGTCGGCTCTATCACGCGCATCTGTCCTCGCTCGTCGCCAAATCGGTCTTGTCGGATCGAAGATTTGGACTCTGTTACCACTTCACGATAGGAGGAAGGCATTGGTTCATGCAAGCAGAGTTATCACCCCATGCTCAATCCCCTGCGCTCACGTCGTGTTTTTTTGACCCTGACTGCAACCGCTTTGCTGGTTTCTGCCTGCAACAGCCTGAAATCGGGCCGATCCGATGCCGTTGACGTGTCCCACGAGGCTTTGGCAGGCATTAACGCCTTTCGCGCCGAAAACGGCCTGCCGCCGGTGGTTGTGGATCGCGGACTGGTCGAACTGGCCAAGGATCAGGCCGGCATGATGGCGGCCAATAACAAATTATCGCATGAGGTCGGGCCCGATTTTGTCCAGCGTATGAATGACGGCGGCTTCAAGAAGCAGACAGGGGCCGAAAATGTCGGGGCCGGTCATGCCAATGTCGAAACCACGCTGGCATCCTGGCAACGCTCGCCCCTGCACCGTGCCAATCTTTTGATGCCTGACGCCGTCAGAATCGGCATGGCCCGCTCGGACGCCCCCGACGCCCGCTACCGCAATTACTGGGCGCTGATTCTGGCGGGGAAGTGAGCACGCACTGGCTTCATATCACCAGAATGCTTGAGCCTTCCCTGCACATCCGCTAGGAGTGTGGCAGGCGTGTTGCTGTCCATCGGCCAAATTCCTGCCCCTTGGCAAAACCCGTCGTCCACGGAGTTGTTATGACCGCACAAGCCCCCACCATTTCGTTTGTTTCGCTCGGATGTCCCAAGGCTTTGGTGGACAGCGAACGGATCATCACGCAATTGCGCTCGGAAGGCTATCAGCTGTCCAAAAGCCATGTCGGGGCCGATGCGGTGATCGTCAACACCTGCGGTTTTCTCGACAGTGCGAAAGCGGAATCACTGGAAGCGATCGGCCAGGCCATGGCGCAGAACGGCAAGGTGATCGTGACCGGTTGCATGGGCGCGCAGCCCGACGAGATTTTGGCCGCCCATCCCGGCATTGCCGCCATTACCGGCCCGCAAGCCTATGAAAGCGTCATGAAAGCGGTGCATGATGTGGTCCCGCCCGCCCATGATCCCTATGTCGATTTGGTTCCCGATCAAGGCATCAAGCTGACACCGCGCCATTATGCCTATCTGAAAATTTCCGAGGGCTGCAACAACCGCTGCACCTTCTGCATCATTCCGCAACTGCGCGGTGATCTGGTGTCCCGCCCTGTCGGGGATGTGCTGCGCGAGGCGGAAAAGCTGGTCAAAGCCGGCGTCAAGGAATTGCTGGTGATCTCGCAGGATACCTCGGCCTATGGCATCGACGTCAAATATGCGCCCAGCCTGTGGAATGATACCGAGGTCAAAACCCGCTTTTTCGATCTGGCGCGCGCCTTGAGCACCCTCGGCGTCTGGGTGCGGTTGCATTATGTCTATCCCTATCCGCATGTCGACGAGGTGATCCCGCTGATGGCGGAAGGGGCGATCCTGCCCTATCTCGATATTCCGTTCCAGCACGCCTCCCCGACCGTGTTGAAGGCGATGCGCCGTCCGGCCCATCAGGACAAGACGCTGGAGCGCATCAAGAAATGGCGGGAGATCTGCCCCGATCTGGCGATCCGCTCGACCTTTATCGTCGGCTTCCCCGGCGAGACCGACGAGGATTTCGAGCAGTTGCTGCATTTCCTCGACGAGGCCAAACTGGAACGGGTCGGCTGCTTCAAATATGAAGCCGTCAAAGGCGCCACCGCCAATGATCTGGGTCTCCCTCAGGTGCCCGAAGAGATCAAAACCCAACGTTGGAACAAGTTCATGGAGCGCCAGCAGGCCATCAGCGCCAAACGTCTGGCCTCGCGGGTCGGCAAGCGCATCAAGGTCATGATCGATGAAGGCGGACCAACCGTGTCCAAAGGCCGCTCGCAATGGGATGCGCCGGAGGTTGACGGGCATGTCTATGTGGCCAGCCGCCGTCCGTTGCGCGCCGGTGACATCGTTACCGTCAAGATCGAACGCGCCGATGCCTATGATCTTCACGGCACCGTTGTCTGATCATCCGCAATCGATAACGGTTGCAAATCGGGCAACCGGCTTTTGATGATACTGGCGATAAAGCCCTGCCGCGCATCCGGCATGGCCAAAGCCCGCGGACCATAGACATGGCGCTCGAGAAAAAATCCGGTCAGCAGAAAGCCCTGGTGTATGGCCATATCATCGGGCATCGCTTTGGCCTCGCCGCCTGTCAGCTTCAGGAATTCGGGCAAGGGCAAGAGTTTGTCATGCCAGGGCAAGCCCGCCTCGCGGCTGACAGCGCGGCCTGATTTGGGCGAGACATAGACCAATTCATCCGTGCGGCCCGTGGCGGCACATTCGCCGAGGTCAAGGCCGAAACCCAATTCACCCAGCACAGCCAGTTCGAAGCGGATCACCAAAGGGGCGGCCAGCAGCGGATCGACCAGCTGGTCCAGCACAATGCCGAGTGTTTCATAAAGCGCCTCGTGCGGATCGCGCTCGGGCAGCAGGCGCGCCAAGCCGGTCAGATGGGACAGGCCGTAAAGGGCAGCAGGGTGGTCCATCAACCGCGCGGCCCGCATCACCCGTGCCTCGATCTTGTATTCGCCCAGATGGTCCTCGATCCGCGCGCGCCAGACCGCATCGAGCCCGTTGCCGACCTGCAGCGAGGGTTGCAGCTTATGCGATCGGCCGCCGCGCACCAGCCCCAGATGGCGGCCGTGCTGGCGGGTCAACAGGTCGAGAATCACGCTGGTTTCGCCGTGGCGGCGCACACCGATGACGATGCCTTCGTCGCGCCATTCCACGCCAAGGCCCTCAATCTTTGGGGAATTCGAGGCCCATTTCCCGATAGCGGGCCGGATCATTGGCCCAATCTTCGCGCACTTTCACAAACAGGAACAGATGCACCTTGCAATCGGCGGCTTCGGCAATGTCCTTGCGGGCCGCCTCGCCGATGCTTTTGATGCCACGCCCCTTTTCACCCAGCACGATCTTGCGCTGGCTTTCGCGCTCGACATAGATCACCTGCTCGATGCGGGCCGATCCGTCCTTGAGGGTCTTCCAGTCCGCCGTTTCCACCGTCGAGCGGTAGGGCAATTCGTCATGCATCCGCTCGAACAGCTTTTCGCGGGTGATTTCGGCCGCCAGCAGGCGCAAGGGCGCATCCGAGACTTCATCCTCGGGATAGAGCCACGGTCCCTTGGGCAACATCTCGGCCAACCGCTTTTTCAGGACTTCGACACCGTGGCCCTTGAGCGCGGAAATCATGAATGTATCGGTAAAACTGTGCAGTTCGTTGATCTCTTGCGCCAAGGCCAGCAGTTTCACATTTTCGATGGTGTCGATCTTGTTCAAAATCAGCACTTTGGGCTGTTTGAGCTGGCTCAACCGGCTGATGATGGCCTGGGTTTCCTCGTCGGGCCAGCGGCGCACATCCACCAGCAGAGCGATGACGTCGGCATCACCTGCCCCGCCCCAGGCCGATGTCACCATTGCGCGTTCCAACCGGCGTTTGGGGGCAAACAGGCCGGGCGTATCCACAAAAATCAACTGGGCCTGATCGACCATGCAAATGCCGCGCACCAGATTGCGGGTGGTCTGTACCTTGCGCGAGACAATCGACACTTTCGCGCCGACCAGCATATTGACCAGCGTGGATTTGCCCGCATTGGGCGCACCGATCAGGGCGACATAACCGCAATGGGTCTGTGTGTAGGGGGCCGGTTCACTCATGATCTTTGTTCCCTGATCCCTTCACGCTGCAAAAACACATCGGCAGCGGCCTGTTCGGCGACACGTTTTGACGGGCCTTCGCCGCACGCGGCAGCAAATCCGTCCACCACAACCTCGATCCGGAAGATCGGCTTGTGATCGGGACCGGACCGCTCGACCGCCTCGTAGACAGGCGTTTTCAATCCGCGGCCCAATGCCCATTCCTGTAGCAGAGATTTGGCGTCACGCACAGCATGGGGTGCGGCATCCATGCGCGGTGCAAAGGCTTTTTCGACCACCAGACGGGCGGCTTCAATCCCGCCATCCATCCAGACCGCGGCAATCAGGGCCTCGCAGACATCGGCCAAAATCGCCTCGCGGTTGCGCAGGCCCGAACGCTTTTCGGCCATGCCGACCCGAAGATGGGAGGCCACCTCCCATTCGCGCGCCACCGCGGCACAGGTTTCGCGCCGCACCAAAGCACCCAGACGTCGCGACAGATCGCCCTCGCTCTCGTCGGGAAAACTGCGATAGAGCATATCGGCAACGATCAGGCCGAGCACGCGGTCCCCCAGAAATTCAAGCCGCTGGTAGTGCGGACCGTCGGAGGGCGTGCCTGACAAGGCACTGATATGCGTCAAGGCACGCTCGAGCAGGCTTCGGTCCTTGAAGCGATGGCCCAGGGCCGTTTCCAACACGATATCGGATGATTTTGCGCGTGCCATCAGCGGCCTCAATGGATACCGGTCATCAAACGCGAGCCGCGCACCGCCCAAGGCCAGTTCCAGATCTGCCAGCCGGCCACGCCCTCCTCGATCGAGAAGAAGATGATCGTGGCGCGGCCCTCGATATTGTCGAACGGCACAAAGCCGACCCCGCCCTCGGAAACCGGAATGCGTGAATCGCTGGAATTGTCGCGGTTATCGCCCATCATGAAATAATGGCCCTGCGGCACCGAAAATTCCGGCGTATTGCGGCCAAGCGTGCTGCCGAACACCTCGAGCTCCTGCGTCACGAAGCTCACCCCGTTGGGCAGCGTCTCGCGGTAGCGCACCGCACGGTCGCGATAGCCCGCTCCGGCCTGGATCTCCTTGCGGTCGATCATCTCTTTTTTGACAGGCACGCCATTGATATGCAGATGCCCGTTGATCATGCGGATCTTGTCGCCGGGCAAACCGATCACCCGCTTGATGTAATCGGTTGAATTGTCCTTGGGCCATTTGAACACAACGACATCGCCGCGCACCGGATCGGACGCCATGATGCGGCCCTCGAACAGGTCGGGGCTCAAGGGGAACGAATGTTTGGAATAGCCATAGGCATATTTGGAGACAAACAGATAATCCCCCACCAGCAGGGTCGGAATCATCGAACCGGACGGAATATTGAAGGGCTGGAACAAGAAACTGCGCACCACCACGGCAATCAGCAGGGCCTGCAATACCACCGAGACGGTCTCGGAGAATTCCTGCCACGCGTCGGTTGTGCGCACGCGCTTGAACCCCGCCCAAAATCCGGTCTGCTGTTCGCCATTGCCATTGGTGCTGGACATCATCTGGTCCTGTTCTCGCTTTAGAAATAGGGCTTAAAATGTAGCGCGACCTTAGTCTGCGACTCATCTTCTTGCAATGATCGGACTGCAAACTAGGGCGCGAGCACCGGTCTGGCCTCGATCATCACGAAAGCCTGCGCCAGCGGATACTCGTCGGTCATGGTCAGATGGATCACCGCAGCATGCCCCTCGGGCAGCATCCGGTTCAGTTGCTCGAGGGCGCCGCCGCTCAAGGCCAAAGTCGGCTGGCCCGACCGCAAATTCACCACACCGATATCGCGCAAAAACACACCGCGGCTGAAACCCGTGCCCAAAGCCTTGGAACAGGCTTCCTTGGCAGCGAAACGTTTGGCCAAAGTCGGGGCCAGTTCCGGCCGCCGTCTCGCCTTGGCCTGTTCGACAGGCGTAAACACACGCTGGATGAAGCGTTCGCCGAAGCGGGTCAAGGATTTCTCGATCCGCCTTATATCGCACAGATCGGAGCCGATGCCGATGATCATGCCGTTCAGCCAGCCCGCCTGGCATAGCCGCGTAAAATCGCAGCCCGCATTTCGGCAATGGCATGCTCAAGACCACAGAAAATCGACTCGCCGATCAGAAAATGCCCGATATTGAGCTCCATCACCGCAGGCAGTTCCGAGATCACCTCGGCGGTGGCATAATCCAGCCCGTGACCGACATGGATTTCCAACCCATGCTTGGCGCCCAGAATGGCAGCCTCCTTCAGACGGTTGAAATGATGCTGTGCCTCCTCGCCATGCCCCTGCATCACCGCCTCGCACCAGGCTCCCGTGTGCAATTCGACCACCGGAGCCCCCATCTCGACTGCCGCCGACAAGGCCGCGGGATCAGGCTCGATAAACAAGGACACGCGGATACCGGCCTGTCTCAACCGTTCTGCTGCGGGTTGGACGACGCCATAGCCGCCCACGACATCCAGACCGCCCTCGGTTGTCCGTTCCGAACGCTTTTCGGGAACCAGACAGGCCGCATGCGGTTTTGTTTGCAGCGCGATCGCCACCATCTCGTCGGTCACGGCCATCTCGAAATTCAAGGGCTTTGTGATGGCCGCCATCAGACGGGCAATATCCTCGTCACGGATATGGCGGCGATCCTCGCGCAGATGGGCGGTGATGCCGTCGGCTCCAGCCGCAATGGCCAGTTCGGCCGCACGCACCGGATCCGGCAACAAGCCGCCACGCGCGTTGCGCACTGTGGCAACGTGATCAATATTGACGCCGAGACGAGGCAAACCAGGACTGAGTGTCATGATGTTCAAGCCTTTAATGCGCGGCTTCCCGGTTTGATGGCGGGAATGGCCGCAAGCTCCGGAGGCAAAGCATCGGCTGAATAGGTCGGAATATCAAGAGCCGCCAGCGAAATCAGCGGCACGCCCAGATCGGCTTTGCCGGCCGAACGGTCGATCAGACAGGCCGCGCCGACAATTTCGCCGGGGTAATCGGCAATCGAGGCCAGACATTCGCGCGACGAAAGACCGGTGGTCACAATGTCCTCGACCAGCAAGACCTTGGCCCCTTTTTCAATGGTGAAGCCACGGCGCAACTGGAATTTACCGTCCTCGCGCTCGACAAAAATCGCCTTGGCATTGAGGTGGCGGGCGGTTTCGTAACCGGGCACGATGCCGCCGACAGCAGGCGACACCACAATATCGATCTTGCCGAAGCGGGCCTCGATTTTGGCGGCCAGTGCCTTGCACAGGGTTTCGGTGCGCTTGGGATCCTGGAAAATAAACATTTTCTGCAAGAAAACCGGACTGCGCAGGCCCGAGGACAGAATGAAATGGCCTTGCAGCAAGGCCCCCGCGGCGCGGAATTCTTCCAGAACCTGCTCGTGCGTCATGATGGCTGGCGATGTCATGCTATGGGCCTCGTATCGAATGAAAAACGGCTCGGAAAACTATTCGGGTTCCTGATGCGCTCTGGTGCGCCCAGCGTCAAGCGGGAGCGGCACCGTCACGCCAGATTTTTGTGTCCAAACCGGCCAAAGACCCGTCAGCCATTGACGCGTTCGACCTTGCTGACCACGGCGCGCATCCGCAACTGGCTGATAATGGCATTCAAATGTTTCAGATCCCACACCTCGATGTCGATCACCATCTCTCGGAAATCGAGCGAGCGACCGATGACGGAGAGTGAATCGATATTGCCGTCATTGTCGCCGATCACCGTGGCGATTTGCGCCAATGTGCCCGGTTCGTTGATCGCGGTCACCGCAAGCTGCGCGGGGAAACGCTGGCGTTCCTGCTCGTCGATATCCCAGCGCACATCCAGCCAGCGTTCGGGCTGGTCGTCGAAATCCATCAGGCTCGGCGACTGGATCGGATAGATGGTGATCCCCTCGCCTTTGGTCAGGATCCCGATAATCCGGTCGCCCGGGACAGCCCCGCCATTGGGAGCGAATTTGACCGGCAGATTGCTGTCGATGCCGCGGATGGGTATGGCCTGCTCGGCTTCGTCGCCCTCCGCTTCCGTGTGCCCACCGGGCACCTTGAACACCAGACCCTCGGCCCGTTTCAAGCCGAACCAGCCGGCTTCCGCCTTGGCCGGTTGCGGACCGGCACTGCGCTCGCTCTTGTAATCGGGATAGACGGCACTGACGACATCGCCGGAGAAAATCTCGCCGCGCCCGACAGCCGACAACACATCATCGAGCGACGTGCGTGCCAGACGCGGCAAGGCGGCTTTCAGGCGTTCATCCTCATAGACCTTGCCGGCCCGCGAAAAGGCCCGTTCGACAATCCTGCGGCCCAAACCGGCATATTGCAGCCGCACGGCGGCGCGGGTGGAGCGGCGGATGGCGGCGCGGGCCTTGCCGGTCACAGCGATGGATTCCCAGGCCGCGGGCGGCACCTGCCCGTCGGCGCAGACGATTTCGACCTCGTCGCCATTGTTCAACTCGGCCAGCAAAGGCACGATCCGGCCATTGACCTTGCAACCCACCGCGGAATTGCCGACCACCGTATGCACGGCATAGGCAAAATCGATCGAGGTCGCGCCGCGCGGCAAAGCGATCAACCGTCCTTTGGGAGTGAAACAGAACACCTGATCGAGGAACAGTTCGAGCTTGGTATGTTCGAGAAACTCTTCGGGACTGTCGCCTTCGGCCAGTGACTCGACGGTCCGGCGCAGCCAGGTATAGGCCCGGCTTTCGCGTGCTTCCGTGCCACCGGCATTGTTGTCTTTGTACAAAGCATGGGCGGCGATGCCGTAATCGGCGATCTCGTCCATCTGCCGCGAGCGGATTTGCAGCTCGACACGCTGGCGGCTTGGACCCACCACCGTGGTATGGATCGAGCGATAGTCATTCTGTTTGGGTGTCGAAATATAGTCCTTGAAGCGGCCTGGCACGCTGGGCCAGGCCCGATGCACGATCCCGAGAACCCGGTAGCAATCCGCCTCCATCTCGACAATGACACGAAATCCGAAAATATCCGACAATTGCTCGAAGGACACCGATTTGCGCTCCATCTTGCGCCAGATCGAGTAAGGCCGCTTCAAACGTCCCTTGACCTCGGCCGTCAGTCCGGAGGCTTCGAGCCGGTTCAACAACTCCTTTTCAATCTCGGTGATCAGCGGGCCACTCTCCTGCCCGACCTCCTCAAGACGTTTGGAAATGGTGGCATAGGCCTCGGGCTTGAAATGGCGGAAGGCCAGTTCCTCCAGCTCCTCGCGCATGTCCTGCATACCCATGCGGCCGGCCAGCGGCGCATAGATATCCAGAGTTTCCTCGGCAATGCGCGCCCGCTTTTCTGGCGGCACAAAGTGCAGCGTCCGCATATTGTGCAAACGGTCGGCCAGCTTGACCAGCAGGACCCGCACATCGTTGGAGACCGCCAACAGCAGCTTGCGGAGGTTTTCGGCCTGGGCGGCCTTTTTCGAGACCAGATCGAGCCTGCGGATCTTGGTCAGACCATCGACCAGTTCGCCGATCTCGGAACCGAACAGGCGGTCGATTTCCTCGCGCGTCGCCTCAGTATCCTCGATCGTGTCATGCAGCACAGCCGCCACAATGGTGGCATCATCGAGTTTGAGATCGGTCAGGATCGCCGCCACTTCGAGCGGATGCGACATATAGGGATCTCCCGAGGCCCGCACCTGGGTGCCATGGGCGCGCATGGCATAGACATAGGCGCGGTTGAGCAAAGCCTCGTCGGCTTGCGGATTATAGCGCTTTACGCGCTCGACCAATTCATACTGACGCATCATGATAAGACAGAGTCGGGTCTAATCAGGGTGCAAATCAAGCGAAATCTCGCAACAGATCAAAAAAAGATGGTTTCGGGCGCCAAAAACAAAAAAACCCGGAAGTTGGCTTCCGGGTGATGTTTTGCTAGTGCGGTGCACAACAATGATCAATCGTGGTCATCATCCGCGCTGCTGCTGGGAGGAACAAGCCCTTCCAGACCGCGCAGCAGATCTTCTTCGGTCATCCGGTCGAATTCGACGGACGAATCATCGCTGGAGCTGTTGCCGATCAGCGGAACCTGTTCGGCTTCCGGCTCGTCAACATCCACATGCTTCTGCAGGGAATGGATGTAGTCTTCCTTCAGATCATCGGGCGAAATCGTTTCTTCGGCGATTTCACGCAAAGAGACCACGGTATTTTTATCGCGATCACGGTCCACAGTCAGCGGCGCACCCGAGGAAATCATGCGGGCACGATGCGCTGCGAGCAGAACCAGCTCAAAGCGATTATCAACTTTTTCGATACAGTCTTCGGCCGTCGCGCGAGCCATGCGCGCTCCGTTAAGTTAGTGGTTTCGGGACATGAACGGTGCTGATACACGCT
>CANFLM010000005.1 GCA_947447895.1 Hyphomicrobiales bacterium | reverse complement strand
GGCGGTTATCTCGGAAATCCGTGTCGATGACGACAAAGTGAGCATTATTGGCGATAAAGCCACGCTTTCAGCCGTTATCGCGGGCCAAAATGGAACCAATGCAAATGTTAGTGGTTTTGTTCGCAAATGGCGCACCCGACACGATTCGAACGTGTGACCTTTGCCTTCGGAGGGCAACGCTCTATCCAGCTGAGCTACGGGTGCTGATCGGGGCAAAGCGACCTGATCTTTGGATCGGTTATCTTTAACGGATTGCCCATAATCGTGCAACAGGTCTCGTGGTGTCCGATATGACTGGCACTATTGCGGCAGGGTGGCGCGGCAGTCTTTGGCGTAGGTGTCGCCATAATCGGTCAGGATCCTGTCGACGATCTCGGTCTGGAATTTGCCATCCGGACGCTTGATCGCCCGGACCTGATAGAAGTCCTGAATCGGATAGCCATTGGTGTTGAACCGGAAATGGCCGCGCAACGAGGTGAATTCGGCCTTGCGGATGGCGGCTGCCAGCCGGTCCCGATCCTGCGTTTCGCCTTCCGTCTGTTGCAAGGCCGAGTGGATCAGCATGGCCGTGTCATAGCCCTGCATCGCATAGGCGCTGGGGACGTTGCGATAGGCGGCCTCGTAAGCGGCCACAAAGGCCTTGTTGGCGGGATTGTCGAGGGAGGGCGACCACGAGGTCGAGCCCGTCAGGCCCAGGGCGGCCTCCTGCTGGGCCGGCAGTGTGGCCTCGTCGAAGGTGAAGGTGGACAGAAACGGGATCCGGCTGGCAAGCCCTGCCTGGGCATATTGCTTGACCAGCGCCACACCCATGCCGCCAGGCATGAAGGTGAACACGGCATCGGGTTTGTTGGCGGCAATGCGCGCCAGTTCAGCTGAAAAATCCAGCTGCGTCATCGGCACATAGATCTCGTCGCTGATCTCGCCTCTGAAAGCGCGGCGGAATCCGGCCACCGCATCCTTGCCGGCCTGGTAATTCGGCATGATCACGGCGATGCGGCGATAGGCCTTGCCTTCGGCATAGCGGCCCATCACCTCGTGGGCCTGGTCGTTCTGGTAGGAGACAACCGAGAAATAGGGCGAACATTGCGCGCCGGCATAGAGCGAGGGGCCGGCATTCGGGCTGATCAGGATGCGGCCGCTGTCGATCACCGGCTTGTGGATGGCTTGCAGGATGTTGGAGAAAATCGGCCCGACCACCAGTTCCACCTGATCGCGTGCCAGCAGGCCTTGCAGGCGTTGCACGGCAATATCGGGCTTCAACTCGTCGTCGGCAACAAACAGCTCGACCTCGCGTCCGCCCAGTCGCCCGCCGAGCTGGTTGAGTGCGAGCTGGAACCCGTCGCGCGTCTGGGTGCCCAGAACAGAGGACGAACCCGACAAGGTGACCACCATGCCAAGCCGCAATTTGG
Source organism: Hyphomicrobiales bacterium (assembly GCA_947447895.1). GTDB lineage: Bacteria > Pseudomonadota > Alphaproteobacteria > Rhizobiales > Beijerinckiaceae > CAIYZJ01. The sequence goes on along the minus strand of CANFLM010000005.1, from coordinate 68,189 downwards.
TCTGGTTGGCCGCCCCAGCCGTTCCGTTTACCGCAAGGCAGAGGGCTGCTGCAAAGGCAGTCAGAAGCAATGGACGCAGTAACTGTTCGATCATGGGGCGCATGCCGGTTGTTCCTGTGGCGGTACGAGCTGATTGATCCGGTTTTGATGGCATATGGCGATAAAGGCAAGAAATATGGGCAAGAGGCAAAAAAACAAGACACAAAAGGGATTGGGACAAACTGCGGAAGGGGGCGACAAACCGGGCGTTTGCTTGTATCAGCAGGCCATGCACGCATCATCGCACCAGATATTGACCGGCGAGATCTTTGCGGCCCATGGCGGCCGCCTGGGGGGGTATGGCCGCACTCTGGTGATGGGCATTGTCAACATTACTCCCGATTCCTTCTCGGATGGCGGGGTGTTTTTTGATCCCGATACCGCGATCACCCATGCCCATCATCTGGTGGAGGAAGGCGCGGATATCCTCGATATCGGCGGTGAATCCACGCGTCCGGGTGCGCTGGCCGTGTCGGTTGAGGATGAATGGAAACGGGTTGAACCGGTAATCCGCGCTTTGTCGGCGGTGGTGGCCTGTCCGGTATCGATTGATACCTACAAAGCCGATATTGCCGCGCGGGCTCTGGCGGCCGGGGCCTCGATCGTCAATGATGTCTGGGGGTTTCAGGCCGATGCGGGCATGGCGGAGGTGGTGGCGTCGCTGGGGGCTTCGGCCGTTCTGATGCATAACCGCAAGGAAATTGATCCGTCCCTTGATATTGTCGAGGATGCCTTGCGGTTTCTGGAACACTCGCTGACGCTGGCCAGCCGTGCCGGTGTGCCGATGGAGCGGTTGGCGGTTGATCCGGGCATCGGTTTCGGCAAGACCCTCGACCAGAATCTGATCATGATCGCGCAATTGCACCGGTTGAAACAGTTCGGCCTGCCGATCCTGCTCGGGGCCTCGCGCAAATCGATGATCGATAAAATCCATCCCAGTGCCCCGATGCAACGATTGCCGGGGACAATTGCCACGCACACGATTGGCATCCTCGCCGGGGCTGATATTGTGCGCGCCCATGATGTCGCTGCTGCCGTGCAGGCAGCGCGTGTGACCGACCGCCTGCGGGAGATGCAGTAATGAGTTTTTATACGATCAGCATCCACCAGCTGGCCCTGTATGCCCATCACGGGGTGTTTGCAGAGGAAAAGGTGCTCGGCCAGCGGTTTCTGCTCGATATTACCTTGCGGGTGAATGCCACCTCTGCGCTGATCGATGACGATATCGTGCGCTCGGTCAGCTATGCGCATGTCATTGAGGAAACCAAAACAGCCTTTACCGCGCAATCCTACAACATGATCGAAACCGCAGCCGATCGGCTGGCCAGCCATTTGCTGGACCGGTTCGACAAAGCGCGCTCGGTCAGCGTGACCGTCCACAAGCCTTCGGCACCGATTGCGGCGCAGTTTGATTCGATTTCCGCCAGCATCGAAAAATTCCGCGAAGGCCAGGCCGCGTGACCACGCGTTCCGGACGCCCTGCAACGGCTTTTTTGTCGCTCGGCAGCAATCTCGGCCCCGGTGTGGCGCTGATCGGCGAGGCGGTCGACCGCTTGGCGGCATCGGGACTGGTTAGGGTTTCGGGACGTGCGCCGTTCTACCGCACCACGCCCGTAGGGCCGGTGCCACAGCCCGATTTCACCAACAGCGTGATCAGCGTCGAGACGGTTCTGTCTCCGGAACAGTTGATGGCCCTGAGCCACGAGGTCGAACGGGATATGGGCCGCAACCGCAGCCACGAATTGCGCTGGGGTCCGCGACGGATCGACATCGATCTGATCGCCTATAATGATGAAACCCGTGACGGGCCCGATCTGATCCTGCCGCATCCGCGGTTTGCCGAACGGGCCTTTGTGCTGGTGCCGTTGAATGATCTGGCCCCCGATGTGATGATAGGCGGGCATCGGGTGTGTGACTATCTGGCGCGGCTGGACCGTTCGGGAGTTGTCGCCCTCTGACGCGCCGCTCGATGCTGATATGCGGCTCAGTATGTGCTATCGGGCTTGACAGTTGTGCCTGTTTCCCCTTGGAGACAAGCAACAGGTTTGTATGAGAGGAATGCGATATGTCTGCCCATCCCCCGTCTGTTGTGTTGATCATGGGTGTGACCAGTTCCGGCAAAAGCACGGTCGGCGAGGGACTGGCTGATCGGCTGGGCTGGATGTTCCGCGATGCAGACAGTTTCCATCCCCCCGAAAATGTCGCCAAGATGTCGAGCGGCCAACCCCTGAACGATGACGACCGCAAGCCGTGGTTGCAGGCGATCGCGCATTTCATCGACGAGGCCGAGGCGCAGAACAATCCGGCGGTTGTGACCTGTTCGGCGCTCAAGCGTGCCTATCGCGAGGTCATTGTCGGCTCGCGCCAGCATGTCGCGCTGGTCCATCTGGTCGGCGACAAACAGCTGATTGCCGCGCGCATGGCCGCGCGCCAAAACCATTTCATGCCGACCTCACTGCTCGACAGCCAGTTTGCCACGCTCGAAGCACCGCAGGATGACGAGAAGCCGTTTCGCGTTGCGATTGACCAGGCGCCCGCGACGATCATCCAGACCATTGCGGATGGTTTGAAACTGTCTCGCTAAATCCGGCCAAATCAGGCACAAAGAGACTGAACAACAGGCTCGCGGGCCGGATCGGGCATGATATGAAACAGACCACGGACGTTTTGATCATCGGTGCCGGACCGGCCGGATTGATGGCGGCTGAAACCATTGCCGAAGCGGGTCACTCCGTGCTGGTGGTCGATGCCATGCCGAGCGCGGGCCGCAAATTCCTGCTGGCGGGTCGCGGCGGGCTGAACCTGACCCACTCCGAAGGGGTCGATGATTTTCTGGCCCGTTACCGCGAGGCCCAACCCCAGATAACGCCGCTGATCGAGGCCTTTTCGCCGCTGGATCTGATTGATTGGTGCGAGGGCCTGGACCAGCCAACATTCACCGGGACGTCGGGGCGCGTATTTCCCAAAAGTTTCAAAACCTCGCCTTTGTTGCGCGCCTGGTTGCAGCGGTTGAGCGGTTTGGGTGTGCGTTTCCAGTTCCGCCACCGCTGGACCGGATGGAATGGGCAAGGACAGGCCGTCTTTTCTACGCCGGACGGCGAGCGGGTCATCGACGCCAAAGCCAGTCTGCTGGCTCTTGGGGGCGCGAGCTGGCCGCGTATGGGCTCTGACGGCGGCTGGGTTACAACCCTCGAGCATGCGGGCGTCAAGGTTATGCCGCTCAAACCGTCGAATATGGGCCTGAACATCGCTTGGTCGGACATTCTGCGCAGCCGTTTTGCCGGAGAGCCGATCAAACGTGCGGCTTTGACCCATCAGGGCGTGACGGTGCGCGGCGAGGCGATTGTGTCCGAGCGCGGGCTGGAAGGTGGCGCGGTCTATGCGTTGTCGGCGCCGATCCGGGACGCGGTGATGCAGCATGGTTCCACCACCATCACGATCGATCTGCGGCCCGATCTGCCTTTGGCTCTGATCGAGGAGAAATTGCGCGAGCCGCGGGCCAAGGCGTCGGCCTCGACCTTCCTGCATCGGGCGGCCGGTCTGGCCCCGATCGGCATTGCCCTGATGCGGGAGGCTTGCGGCGGCCCGCTGCCGGTGGACGCCAAGGCACTGGCCGCGCTGGTGAAGGCCGTGCCGTTGACGGTGCGCGGGATCGAGGGGATCGAGCGGGCGATTTCTACCGCGGGCGGTGTCGCCTTTGACCAGTTGACCCCGCATCTGATGATCCGCGCCCGGCCTGGTGTGTTTGTGGCCGGCGAAATGCTGGATTGGGAAGCGCCGACCGGCGGCTATCTGCTGCAGGCCAGTTTTGCCACGGCGGTGGCGGCAGCCCATGGGGTGATCGGCTTTTTGGGCCATGACGACGGATCATCCCCAGATCAATAGAGCCCGGCTCTCGCCTCCTGTGCTGCGTCATGACATGATCATGAACAATCCTTCTATCCACCAGATGAGCCGGCTTGATCCATGACCCTGAATTCCCGTCCCGTGCGCCCCGGCGATCATGTCTTTCTGGTCGATGGCTCCTCTTTTGTCTTCAGGGCCTATTTCCAGTCGATCCGGCAGGACCAGAAATACAATTACCGGTCCGACCGCCTGCCGACCGGCGCGGTGCGGATTTTTGCGACCAAATTGCTGCAATTTGTCCGCGAGGGTGCCACAGGGATCAAGCCGACCCATCTGGCGATTATTTTCGACAAATCCGAAAATTCGTTCCGCAAGGCCCTCTATCCGCTCTATAAGGCCAACCGCTCCGAGCCGCCCGAAGATCTGGTGCCGCAATTTCCGCTGATGCGCGAGGCCGTCCGCGCCTTCGGCATGATGCCTGTCGAGCAGGATACCTACGAGGCCGATGATCTGATTGCCACCTATGCCCGCCAGGCCAAAGAGCAGGGTGCGGATGTGCTGATCATCTCGGCGGACAAGGATCTGATGCAGCTGCTTGGACCCGGCGTCGCCATGTATGATCCGGCTTCGGGCGAGCGCGACGAACGCAGAATTTCCGAAAAGGAAGTCGTCGACTATTTCGGTGTGCCGCCCAACCGCGTGGTGGATGTGCAGGCTTTGGCGGGTGATTCCACCGACAATGTGCCCGGCGCCAAGGGCATCGGCATGAAAACCGCCGCTCTGCTGATCCAGGAATATGGCGATCTCGACACGCTGCTGTCGCGCGCCCACGAGATTACCCAGCCCAAACGCCGCGAGGCATTGACCGAACCGGCAGCGGTCGAGCTGATCCGCGTCTCGCAAAAGCTTGTGCAACTGGTCGATGATGTCGAGGTGAAAGTCCCGCTCGACCAGCTTGCCCATCCCGAGCCAGATGCCGCCAAGCTGATCGGTTTTCTCAAGGCACTCGAATTTACCACCATCACCAAGCGGGTGGCCGATCTCTACGGCGTCGATCCAGGTGCGTTCGAACCGGATCCGGCGCTGTCCAGGCAGGGATCGGCTCCGTCATCCGGCGCAGGCGCAAGCACTTTTGCGGTGGCTCCGGTCGTGTCTGCAACCAGTGATCATGCGGCAGGGACACCACAGGCCGCGGTGGCTTTCTGGCAGAAAACCCTGCTGGCACAGCCGTTCGACAAGACCCGCTATGAAACCGTGACCACAACGGCGCGGTTGCAGGAATGGATCGCCAAGGCCCGCGCCACCGGTTTTGTGGCTTTCGACACCGAAACCACGGCACTGGATGCGATGTCGGCCGATCTGGTCGGATTCTCGCTGGCTTGCGAGATCGGAACGGCCTGTTATGTGCCTTTGGGACATGTCGGGGAGGGCAGTGGTGATCTGTTCGGGGGCGGCAATCTGGTGGCGGGGCAAATTCCGGCTGCCGAGGCACTGGCCCTGCTCAAGTCTTTGCTGCAGGACCCTGCAGTGATCAAAATCGGCCAGAACATCAAATATGATGCGCTGGTCATGCGCCGTCACGGGGTGGCGATTGCGCCGGTCGATGACACGATGCTGATGTCCTATGCGCTCGATGCCGGATTGCACGGGCATGGCATGGACGAATTGGCGCAACTGCATTTCAGCCACAAGCCGATTGCCTTTGCGGAAGTGGCGGGAACCGGCAAGAGCTTTATCGGTTTTGCCCGCGTGGCGATTGATGCGGCCACGGCCTATGCGGCCGAGGATGCCGATGTCACGCTGCGGCTCTGGCTGCTCTTGAAAGCCCGTCTGGTGGCCGAGGGCATGAGCCATGTCTATGAGCGGCTGGAACGGCCGCTGGCGCTGGTGCTGGCCCGGATGGAGGAGCGCGGCATTGCGATCGACCGCACCATCCTGTCGCGGCTGTCGGGTGAATTCGCGCAAGGCATGGCGCGGCTGGAAGCCGAGGTGCACCAGCTGGCGGGGGAAAACTTCAACCTCGCTTCGCCCAAGCAATTGGGAGATATTCTGTTCGGCAAAATGGGCCTACCCGGCGCCAAAAAGACCGCCACAGGCGCGTGGTCGACAGGCGCACAGGTGCTCGAGGATCTGGCCGAACAGGGCCATGACCTGCCGCGCCGGATTCTGGACTGGCGGCAATTGGCCAAGCTGAAATCGACCTATACAGATGCCCTGCCCAATTTCGTCAATGCACAAACGGGCCGTGTCCATACCTCCTTTTCGATGGCGGCCACCACCACCGGCCGTCTGGCCTCCTCCGATCCCAATATCCAGAATATTCCGATCCGCTCCGAGGAAGGCCGCAAGATCAGGACGGCCTTTGTCGCACCGGCCGGCTACAAGCTGGTCTCGGCTGACTATTCGCAGATCGAATTGCGGCTTCTGGCCCATATTGCCGATATTCCGCAATTGCGGCAGGCCTTTGCCAACAATATCGACATTCATGCCATGACGGCGTCGGAAATGTTCGGCGTGCCGGTCGAAGGCATGGATCCGTCAATCCGGAGGCGCGCCAAGGCCATCAATTTCGGGATCATCTACGGCATTTCCGCTTTCGGTCTGGCCAACCAGTTGGGCATCGGCCGCGAGGAGGCGGGCGCCTATATCCGCAAATATTTCGAGCGCTTCCCTGGCATCCGCGACTATATGGAAGAGACCAAGCGCACGGCCAAAGACAAGGGCTATGTCGAAACCATTTTCGGCCGCAAGGCGCATTATCCGCAGATCAGATCCTCCAACCCGTCCGAACGCGCCTTCATGGAACGCGCCGCGATCAACGCGCCGATCCAGGGCTCGGCCGCCGATGTGATCCGCCGCGCCATGGTGCGGATGGAAGACGCGCTCTCCCAATCGGGTCTGGCCGCGCGGATGCTGTTGCAGGTCCACGACGAACTGATTTTCGAAGTGCCCGATGCGGAGGTCGAGAAAACCATTCCTCTGGTCAAGTCGGTGATGGTCGAAGCCCCGCATCCGGCGCTGACCCTGAAAGTCCCGCTGGTGGTCGAAGCCGCTGCCGCACAGAACTGGGACGAGGCGCATTGAGCGTCTGGCCTGGTTAAACCCTCACGCTGCAAACCGGCTTTTCTGGCTGGCGAAGACCGCGCGGATTTCGTCGGCCAGCGCCTTGCCTTCTGGGGAGCGTTTGGCCATGCGGCCTTCCAGCAGGCCGATGCGGGCCAGTGGCAAAGCGGGCAGGCCGTCTTCGACATCGAGCATGCGCTGGCCCGCCCGGATCGCGCTTTGCGGCAGGACTGTCACAGCCAGCCCTGCGGCCACCACGGGCGCGATGGCGGCCTGGTTGGCCGAGGCGACCACCAGCTTCCAGGCGATGTTTTTCCATGTGACGCCGCGTTCTTCCAACCGGCTGATGGCGGCTTTGCGCCAGGCGCAATTGGGCATGCCGAGGGCCAGCGGCAAGGGGCGCAATTCGTGGATGCTGGAATGGCTGCCGGTCACCCAGCGCAAGGGCTGCTCGCTCAGCACCTCGATGCGGCCATAATCCTCGCATTCGGTCACCACCGCCAGGTCGAGTTCATTGGCACTGATGCGCTCGTGCAGCACCGTGCTCATCTCGCAGGTGATCGAAATCTCGACCAGCGGATGCCGGCGCGAAAACCGCGTCAGAATCTCGGGCAGCACCATTTCGGCATAATCGTCGGGAATACCCAGCCGGATGCGGCCGACCAAAGCCTTGCGTGAGATGGCGGCAAAGGCGGCGGCTTCCACCAGCAGCATCTGGCGGGCGTGTTCGACCAGTCGTTCGCCATCTTCCGACAGCCGCACACCGCGTCCCTGTTTGTAGAACAGATGCCGGCCCAACTGTTCCTCGAGCCTGCGGATATGCATCGACACCGCCGACTGGGTTTTGCTCACCCGCTCTGCGGCACGGGTGAAACTGCCGGTGTCGACAATGGCAATGAAGGAGCGCAGTTGATCCGTATCAAGCATGACCGATCTCTTTTTCGAATGGTTCATATTAAAATGATTTGTTAGACCGATCAATAAAATTCTGCGATTGCTGCACCATCCCGGAGCCGATGGTCGGCGGGGATATGATTTGGACCAGATTTAAACCAGATTTGATGGGAGAGACGTCGTGATGACCGCGCAAGTGTCGGCCTGCAACAACAGCGTGACCCTGAGCATTACTGTGACCAAAACAGCCATTTTGGTGAAAGCAGTGGCTCTGGCCAAACGTGTGGTGCTCTGGCCGGGCCGCGTGATGACGGCGCGACAACATGCGGCGATCTTGCACCGGCTGGACGAGCGCGAATTGCGCGATATCGGTCTGACCCGTCAGGATGTGCTGTCAACCAGCGCTCTGGACATGGATCAGGATCCCTCGCTGCATCTGGCCCGCATCGCCGAGGAACGTTGGTTACAAGGTATCCGCTTGTGAGAGGCTGATCTGAAGACCCAAACTCTTTGCGGCCCGATGGTGCCTCTGATCGGGCCGCCTTGTTCTGTCTCAGGCAGCCTCGGCCATCGCCTGGTTCAGGCAACGGGTCGTATGACCTTCGCCTTTGCGGGCTTCGAGCGCGCAACCGAGTGGGATTTCCTCCCAGCCTTCATGGGTATGGTCGATGGGTTCTGATACCACCAGCAAGGACCCGTTGCGCTCGCGCCAGTAGAGGGTCGGCGGCTTGCCGTCGGACGCCCAGCGGAAGGCATACAGGTGTTGGCCGTCGGTCAGGGCGGCGGCAAAACGCAAGGGATCGCTGATCCCGGCTTCCACCATGATGGCGCGGACGGTTGATAATGTGCGTGCCATGGCGTGAACGGGGTCCTGCTCCAGCCCGTTGGCGAGCGCGACCAGAAACAGCGCCTCGCTGTCTGTCGTGCCGGTGCGCGCGCCGTAATACTCGTCGGGGATCAGGCTTTCGACTTTGCGGCGGATCAGCGGCCAGCCGCCGATCTGTCCATTATGCATGAACATCCATTGGTTGTGGCTGAAAGGATGGCAGTTGGCGCGGGTGGTGGCTGTGCCTGTCGCGGCCCTGACATGGGCAAAAAACAGCGATGAACGCACCTGCGTGCACAGCGATTTGAGATTTTCATCCGACCAGGCCGGATGCACCTCGCGGTAGAGTCCCGGCATCGGCTTGTCGCCATACCAGCCGACACCGAAGCCGTCGCCATTGGTTTCGGTTTTGGCTTCCTCGGCATGCATGGATTGGTGGACAAGTGAATGGGCGGGCGCGCTGATCAGGTCTTCCATAAAGACCGGCTCACCGCGATAGGCTAGAAATCGGCACATAAACTCACCCCCTACACATCATTCGGGCAGACATTGGCTCTGCCTGCTCTTTCATAGCGCCATGATGCGCCGGAACGGTGAAAAAGTGCAAGTGTCTGGATGGAAAACGAATAGTTGCGTCTGACAAACGCAGAAAAACCTATAAGGTTGCAAACTTGACAATCTGTGAGCAGCAACCATCATTCAATAAATGATGCACAATATAAAAACGACAAGGGTCAGGATTACGTGATGCATACGCCCCAGGTACTTTTCGGTCTGAGCCCGTTATGGCTGTCGACCCTATTGCTGTTGCTGGTTTACGGCGCCTTGATTGCCGATACGCTGAACCGGGCGATTGTGGCCATGCTTGGTGCCTCCGCGATGGTGATCATGGGTGTACTGACGCAGGATCAGGCGACCGCTTCGGCCGATCCCAACACCATCGGCCTGCTGACGGGGATGATGATCCTGGTGTCGATCTCGCGGCGGTCAGGCCTGTTCCAGTATCTGGCGATCTGGTCGGCGCGTCAGGCCAAGGCCAGTCCCTGGGGGATCCTGCTGATCCTGCAGATCACTACGGCTGTGCTGTCGGCCCTGCTCGACAATGTGACCACAGTGCTGCTGGTGGTGCCGGTGACACTGGCAATCACCCGCGCGCTGGATGTGCCGGCCTATCCGTTCCTGTTTGCCGAAGTGTTCGCCTCCAATATCGGGGGCACGGCCACGCTGATCGGTGATCCACCCAATATCCTGATCGGCTCTTTGGCCGATCTGTCGTTCAATGCCTTCGTCTACAATCTGACCCCCGTCATCATTGTCGTGATGGCGGTGCAGGCGGTGATCATCCACCGGATCTGGGGCAAGGAGATGCATGCCTCACCGGAAGCCAGGGCCCGGATCATGGGAATGATCCCGGAAGAGGCGATCGAGGATTCCGTGCTGCTCAAGCAATCGCTGGCGATACTGGGCTCTGTGATCATCGGCTTCATCTTCGCACGCCAGATCGGGCTGGAGCCGGGCACAATTGCGATGGTGGGTGCAACATTGCTGATGCTGATCGACAATTGGGAGCATCACGGCGAGAAGCAGGCCGAAAATGTCCACAAAACCTTCACCGATGTCGAGTGGATCACGATTTTCTTCTTTATCGGTCTGTTTATCATCGTCCACGGCGTCGAGGTCGGCGGTTTGTTGAAGATACTGGCGGAAAAACTGGTTGCCGCAACCGGTGGCGATATGGCCCATGCGGGTTATGCGATCCTGTGGGCTTCGGCAATTCTGTCGGCCATTATCGATAATATTCCCTTTGTGGCGACGATGATCCCGCTGGTCAAAAGCATGGGCCCCTCTTTGGGCGGGCCCGATGCGATCGAGCCGCTCTGGTGGTGCCTGTCACTGGGGGCCTGTCTGGGGGGCAATGGCACCCTGATCGGGGCCTCCGCCAATCTGACGGTGGCCGGTATTGCCGAGCGTGAAGGTATCAGTTTCAGCTTCTGGACCTATACCAAGCTGGCCTTTCCGCTGATGCTGGTCAGTATCGTGATCAGCCATGTCTATGTCTGGTTGCGCTATTTCTGAGGGATTTGGCGCAAGTCTTCGGGGGCAAGCTGGAAGGCACGGCCAAAGCCGCCATTGAGGGCGGCTTGGTCGGGCCTGATCCTGACCAGGATAAAATCGGCAAAGTCGATATAGAGCTGCGCCTTCGGATGGCTGTCGAGATAGAGCTGGCGCGCCTGCGCCCTCATCGGGCTGTCCTGCGGGATCGGCTCTGCCCGGCCTGACAGGCTCAGGCGCGGATGCGCCAGCGGATCGCCTTTGCCGATATCGCTGAACAGCAGGCTGACCGAGGGCCTTGCCAGCATATGGCGGGTATGCTGGGAGAGTTGCGAGACCAGCAAGAGCGGGCTGCCATCCTCGAGACAGGCGCATCCGGCCAGCGAGACGAAGGGCGCGCCCGTTTCATCCAGCGTGGCCAGCGCGGCTGTCCGGCTCTCGCGCATCAGTTTGCGGGCCAGTTCGCGGGCACTGTCATCGGTCGGCAGAATGGGTGATGTGGGGGTCATTTCGGTCATGACAGGCCTCTATCAGTGACAAATATCGTAATTTGCCGATAAAAAACAAGATTTTTCGGTTTTTGCCACAATTTGGCCTCGCTTCGTTCTTCGATTAGGGCTTAGTCTTTGACAAAGATGACAGGTTCGATTTCAGCACCATAAAGAACGGATTGACGATGCCCACTATTGCCCTTGTCGATGATGACCGCAACATTCTGACCTCCGTCTCCATTGCGCTGGAGAATGAGGGTTATCGGGTGCAAACCTATACCGATGGCGCTTCGGCGCTGGAAGGGATCACCAAGACCCCGCCAGATCTGGCCATTTTCGACATCAAGATGCCGCGGATGGACGGTATGGAATTGCTGCGTCGCCTGCGCCAGAAATCCGATCTTCCGGTCATCTTCCTGACCTCCAAGGACGAGGAGATCGACGAGTTGTTCGGTCTGAAAATGGGTGCGGATGATTTTATCAAAAAGCCGTTCTCGCAACGCCTGCTGGTCGAGCGGGTCAAGGCGATCCTGCGCCGCAGCGCGGGCAAGGACAGCAGCTCCGCCAAGGAGAACGGGGCGCAGGCTCTGGTGCGAGGTCTGCTGGTGATGGATCCCGAACGCCATGCCTCGACCTGGAAGGGGCTGCAGGTGACGCTGACCGTCACCGAATTCCTGATCCTGCAGGCTTTGGCGACCCGCCCCGGAGTGGTCAAAAGCCGCGATGCCCTGATGGATGCCGCCTATGATGATCAGGTCTATGTCGATGACCGGACCATCGACAGCCACATCAAGCGGCTGCGCAAGAAATTCAAGGCGGTCGATGACGATTTTGAAATGATCGAAACCCTTTACGGGGTGGGCTACCGGTTCCGCGAGGCGTGATGCCTGCTCCAGAAGCAGACTACGGGACGGGGCAAGCCTGATGCACAAGACGGCGCCGCAGAATTCATGGCCATTCTGGTTGAAGCGGTTGGGGGGCGAACGGGGCCGCGCCATGGTGCGGATGATCACCACGCGCGCCTCCTCCTCGCTGGTGCGCCGCATCGCCGTGCTCAATCTGGCTGGTCTGGTGACCCTGCTCTGCGGTTTTCTCTATCTGAGCCAGTATCGCGAAGGTCTGATCGATGCACGCGTCCAGAGCCTGTTGACACAAGGCGAGATCATTGCCGGAGCGATTGCGGCTTCGGTGACGGTGGAAACCAATACCGGCATCACGCTCGATCCGGACAAGTTGCTGCAACTGCAGTTGGGCGAGAGCATCGGGGCGGCCGAGGAGCAGATGCTCGAATTCTCGATCAATCCTGAGCGGGTGGCGCCTTTGTTGCGACGCGTTGTGACGCCGACCCGCACCCGCGCCCGCATCTACGACCATGATGGCGTTTTGTTGCTGGATTCGCGCGGCTTCGGGCGTTCGGGCGATGTGATGCGGTTTGATCTGCCGCCGCCCTCGCGCCAGCACGAGCCGGGGTTTGTCTCGCAACAATGGCTGCGTTTGAAACAATGGATGGGGTGGAGCCCGACCATTCTGGCCGAGGAAATTTCGGCTTCCAACGGGTTGAACCTGCCCGAAGTGGTTGTTGCGCTCAATGGCGGGCAGGCCACCTCCAACCGCACCAATGCGCGCGGCGAAACCATCGTCTCGGTGGCGGTTCCGGTGCAGCGGTTTCGGGCGGTGCGCGGGGTGTTGCTGCTCTCGACCCAGGGCAACGAGATCGACGGCGCGCTGGTGGCCGAGCGCATTGCCATTCTGCGAAGCTTTCTGCTGGCAGCCATTGGCATGATTGTGGTGTCGGCGCTGTTTGCCGGCACGATTGCCGGTCCGATCCGCCGCCTGTCGGCCGCCGCCGATCGGGTGCGGCGCGGGGTCAAAGCACGCGAGGAAATTCCCGACTTTACCGATCGTTCGGATGAAATCGGCCATCTGTCCGGCTCGCTGCGCGATATGACCCGTGCGCTGTATGACCGGATCGAAGCCATCGAGAGCTTTGCGGCCGATGTCGCGCATGAATTGAAAAATCCGCTGACCTCCCTGCGCAGTGCTGTGGAGACCTTGCCGCTGGCGCGTAACGACAATGCGCGCGAGCGCTTGATGTCGGTGATCCAGCATGATGTGCGGCGGCTTGACCGGTTGATCAGCGACATTTCGGATGCGTCGCGGCTTGATGCCGAACTGGCGCGCAATGAAATGGCGCCGGTCGATATGGTGCATCTGCTTGAAACAGTGGTGTCGGTGGCCAATGTCGGGCGGGAGGGCGAACCCGTGGTGCGGTTGGCGCTTGCGCCCGAATTGCTGCGAAGCCGCACCTGCTTTGTCTCGGGACATGAATCGCGGCTGGGACAGGTGATCGACAATCTGATTGCCAATGCCCGCTCCTTTTCGCCCGAGGGCGGCGAGGTGCGGATTGCACTGTCGCGCGGCAGTGGCCTCGTGCGGATCGTGGTCGATGATGACGGGCCGGGCATTCCGCCCCATGCGCTCGAGCGGATTTTCGAGCGGTTCTACACCGACCGGCCCGATCAGGGCTTCGGGCAGAATTCCGGCCTCGGCCTGTCGATCTCGCGCCAGATCATCGAGGCCCATCACGGCAGGATCAGTGCCGAAAACCGTCTGGATGGCGTCGACGCGGCGGGGGAACCGGTCCGGTTGGGCGCCTCTTTCACCATCATCCTGCCGGCGGCCACGCTATGACAACGGCTTTGCACGCCACCTGTATCGTGATTCGGGATCGCGGCGTGCTGATCACCGGACCTTCGGGGGCAGGAAAATCCAGTCTTGCCTTGCGCCTGATGGGTTTGGCACAGCGGCAGGGGCTTTTTTGTGCGCTTGTCGGCGATGACAGGGTGGTGCTGAGCCCGTCGGGAACGAGGCTGGTTGCAAGGCCGCATCCGGCCATTGCCGGACTGGTCGAACGGCGTGGCAGCGGCATAGTTCCGTGTGCTTTCGAGCCTGCAGCGGTGGTCGGACTGGTGATCGAACTGGTGCGGGGGCCGCTTGAAAGGATGCCCGATACAAAGAATTTGACGATAGGCCTTGCAGGCGTCACGCTTCCCCGTATTCTGTGCAGCCTGGTTGAGGATGATCCGGCTCGGGTTGCCCTCGCACTGGGAGCTTAGTGAAACAGCAAGGAATACGCGTATGGGTCTTGTGCGCGGGTTTCGGGGTGGGGTTTAAATGGACGCGGACAAATCATCCGCACAGGCTTGCGGGTCTGGCGAGAGATACGGTTTGTTACTGGGCGCGTCGGAGAGATTTAGATGATCGGTATGGTTCTGGTGACACATGGCCGACTGGCGGTGGAGTTTCGTGCCGCGCTGGAGCATGTAGTTGGGCCGCAATCGCAATGCGCAACGATCACGATTGATCCCGATGACGATATGGAACAGCGCCGTCTCGATATTGTCGAGGCCGTGCGGGCTGTCGATAGCGGTGACGGTGTGGCGATCCTGACCGACATGTTCGGCGGCACGCCGTCCAATCTGGCGATTTCGGTCATGAATGACTCGCGCACCGAGGTGGTGGCAGGGATCAATTTGCCCATGCTGATCAAATTGGCCAGTGTCAGAAGCGATTCCGATCTTGATCAGGCGGTCGGACAGGCGCAAGAAGCAGGTCGGAAATATATCAATGTCGCCAGCCGGGTTCTTGCCAGCAAATGAATGATACGATCCAGCACGAATTATTCGAGCCGACCGAGACCTGCCCGCCTGCGCCCATTCCCGCTGGGGCTTTGTGGCGCGAATTGACCATTGTCAATAAAAAGGGCCTGCACGCCCGTGCCACTGCAAAATTTGTCCAGTGCACCGAGCGCTTTTCAGCCGAGATGACTGTCACGCGCTGCGGCGAAACGGTTGGCGGTAATTCGATCATGGGGATCCTGACACTTGGTGCCGGACAGGGTTCGACCATCACCGTGACCGCCAAAGGCGGGGATGCGCTTGCGGCTCTCGACGCGATCGAGGCGCTGGTCGCCGAGCGGTTCGGTGAAAGCGAATAGGCTTTCCAAATCACATAAAGATTTCTTTATATCTTTATTGCCCTCTTTCCCGAGGCCTGCTATAGAGCAGCGCACGGGTTGATGCGCTGTCTTGTGACGGTGTGCGGCCTTGATGATTTTCCGGCAATAAGCAGATCGGCGCACGGCGCAGGGGTTTTTCCACATGACACATCATTTCAACGATTACCGGGTGGCCGATATCGGTCTGGCTGACTGGGGCCGCAAGGAAATTGCGATTGCCGAAACCGAAATGCCGGGCCTGATGGCCACGCGCGCCGAATATGGCGCCGCGCAGCCGCTGAAGGGCGCCCGCATTGCCGGTTCGCTGCACATGACCATCCAGACCGCGGTGCTGATCGAGACCCTCAAGGCTCTGGGCGCCGATGTGCGCTGGGCCTCGTGCAATATCTATTCGACGCAGGATCAGGCGGCTGCCGCCATTGCGGCCACCGGCACGCCAGTGTTTGCGATCAAGGGCGAAAGCCTCGAGGACTACTGGGATTACACCCATAAAATCTTCGAATGGGCCGATGGCGGCACCCCCAACATGATCCTCGATGATGGCGGCGATGCCACCATGCTGATCCATCTGGGCATGCGGGCCGAGTCGGGCGATGTCGCCTTTCTCGAAACCCCCGGCAATGAAGAAGAAGAAATTCTGTTCGCCTCGATCAAGCGCCAGTTGAAGGCCAATCCGGGCTGGTATGGCCGCAACGGGGCCAATATCAAGGGTGTGACGGAAGAAACCACCACGGGTGTGCACCGTCTCTACCTGATGGCCAATGAAGGCACGCTGTTGTTCCCTGCCATCAATGTGAATGACTCGGTCACCAAGTCGAAATTCGACAACCTCTATGGCTGCCGTGAATCCCTGGTCGACGGCATCCGCCGCGGGACCGATGTGATGATGGCCGGCAAGGTGGCGATGATTGCCGGTTTCGGCGATGTCGGCAAGGGCTCGGCTGCATCGCTTCGCAATGCAGGCTGCCGCGTGATGGTCTCGGAAATCGATCCGATCTGCGCTTTGCAGGCGGCGATGGAAGGCTATGAAGTCACCACCATGGAAGATGCGGCCACCCGCGCCGATATTTTCGTGACCGCGACAGGCAATGTCGACGTGCTGACGGTCGATCACATGCGCGCCATGAAGGACCGGGCGATTGTCTGCAACATCGGCCACTTCGACTCCGAGATCCAGATTTCCGGTCTCAAGAACTTCAAATGGCACAATGTGAAGCCGCAGGTCGACGAAGTCGAATTCGCTGACGGCAAGCGCATCATCGTGTTGTCGGAAGGCCGCCTGGTCAATCTGGGCAATGCGACGGGTCATCCTTCTTTCGTGATGTCGGCATCCTTCACCAACCAGACGCTGGCCCAGATCGAATTGTGGACCAAGCAGGGCCAATACGACAAAAAAGTCTACACGCTGCCCAAGCATCTCGATGAAAAGGTCGCCATGCTGCATCTCGACAAGATCGGGGTGAAACTGACCACCCTGTCGGACAAGCAGGCCGACTATCTCGGCCTGCCGCAGCAGGGTCCGTTCAAGCCGGATCACTACCGCTACTGAGCGGGTACCGATGATAAAATTGAAGGCCCGGTTTATCCGGGCCTTTTCTTTATGCAGTGCGGAATTTACGGTAAAACCAGCTGATTCGCGGGGTCGGCGCGGTTTTCGCGCGGCCCTGTATCCTATGACAGATCGGTCTGGATGTGAAAGATTTAAAGACCATGCTTGAAAGCGGATTGATGAAGGTCTGGCCTGCGGAAGGTTGGCCGTCATTTGTCCCTGTTGCATTGGTCGGACTGGCTGTCGGTGGGCTGGCCGTGTATCGCGCTTTGAAGGCGCCCGGGATCCTGAGGGAGATGCAGGCCCGTCACCGGCAGGAGACGGCCCGATTGCAGGAACAGCGCGAACAGGCGCGCATGCTGCTGTCGATCGAGGCCTCCATCATTCTGTGCTGGCGCGATATCGACCAGCGCATCGAGATTTTCGGTGATGCGGCTCTGGTGGGCGGTCCGTTGTTGCGCGCCCCCGAATTCCATCAATGGTTGCCAAAAGCCTCTGCCGATCAATTGCAGGAGGCGATTGCGACCTTGCGGCAGAACGGCACGGGTTTCACGCTTCATCTGGCGGGCCATCACAACCGCTTCATCGAGGCCATGGGTGTGCCGATGCTGGGGCAGGCGGTGGTGCGGTTGCGCGATGTGACCGGCGAGCCGCTGGAAATCCGCCGCTTGCAGGATGAGGTTGTTCAACTGCGCAAGGAACTGGGGCAGTGGCACGAGACGTTGGATCAATTGCCGCATCCGATCTGGCATCGCAATGAGGCTGGCAATCTGGTTTGGGCCAATCGGGCTTATGTGGAGGCGGTCGAAGCGCAAGACCGTGGCGATGTCATGGCCCATGGGATCGAGTTTCTTGAAAGCGCAATGCGCGGGGATGCCGCCGATGCGCGCCAGCGCCACGAGCCCTGGTCGGCCCGCACCACGGTGATTGCGGCGGGCGAGCAGCGGTTTTTCGATGTGAATGAACGGCCGATGCGGTTCGGCTCCCTCGGATTTGCGCAGGATATATCAGGCCTCGAAGCGGCGCGTGCGGATTTGCGCCAGCAGCTCGAAAGCCAGTTGCGCACGCTCGACCAATTGCCGACGGCGGTGGCGGTGTTCGACCAGTCGGCGCGGCTGGCCTTCTGCAACAGTGCGTGGATCAATCTGTGGCATTTCGACCAGAACCTGATCCAGACCAGGCCGACCGATGGCGAAATTCTGGACCGGCTGTTTTCCGAGCGGCAATTGCCCGAACAGGCCGATTATCGGGCTTGGAAAACCCAATGGCTGTCGGCCTATCGGGCGCTCGAAACCTCCGAGAAAATCTGGCATCTGCCCGATGGCCGCAGCCTGCGCGTGGTCATCAACCCCAACCCCAAGGGGGGTGTGACCTATCTGTTTGATGATCTGACCGAGAAGCTCAATCTCGAGAGCGGTTTCAAATCCATGATGCGGGTGCAGACCGAAACCGTCGATACGTTGACCGAGGCCGTAGCGGTGTTCGGGACCAATGGGCGGTTGAAACTGTTTAACCCGGCCTTTTGTGACATGTGGCAGGTCCCGCCCGACCAGCTGGCCGGAGAGCCGCATATCGATCGGGTGATCGGATTGGTGGCATCGCTCTATCCCGAAGAGGCAGCCTGGACACAAGTCCGCGGGCTGGTCACCGGCTTCGATGAAAACCGCAAGGGATTGACCCTGTCGATGGACCGGCCCGACGGCATGGTGCTGACCTGCACGGCGGCACCTTTGCCCGATGGATCAACCCTCTTCACCTTTACCGATATCACTGCAACGGTGAGCGTCGAACGGGCTTTGAAAGAGCGCAATGACGCTCTGGAACAGGCCGGCCAGTTGCGTGACAATTTCGTGCACCAGGTCTCCTACCAATTGCGCTCGCCGTTGACCAATGTGATCGGCTTCACGCAAATGCTGGCCGAAGGACATATCGGCACGCTGAATGCCAAGCAGCACGAATATGCCTCGCTGATTATGCATTCGTCCAATGCGGTGCTGGCCATTATCGACGACATTCTCGATCTGGCATCGATCGATACCGGCGATCTGTCGCTCGAACTGGGCGAGGTCGATTTGCCGGAAGTCATCCGGCGGGCGGCTGAAGGGCTGCAGGACCGGATCGTCGAACAGAAGCTGGTCCTGTCGATTGAGGCCGATCCCGCGCTCGGCACATTCCGCGGCGATGCCCACCGGTTGCGCCAGATCGTGTTCAACCTCCTGTCCAATGCCATCGGTTTCTCGCAGCCCGGCCAGACGGTCACGGTGCGGGCCTTGCGCAAGGGCAGTGATGTGGAATTGCAGATTGTCGATCAGGGCCGCGGGATCGAGCCCGGCATGATGGACCGCGTGTTCGACCGGTTTGAAAGCCGCACCACCGGATCGCGCCATCGCGGGGTCGGATTGGGCCTGTCGCTGGTGCGTTCCTTTGTCGAACTGCATGGCGGCCACGTCACTCTGGACTCCAGACCCGATCACGGTACGCAAGTGACCTGCACCTTTCCGGTCGCCGGACCAGCCGATGCCGTCGTGGCGGTGCAGGCTGCAGGCGAGAGAGCGAGCCAGTCATGACCCCATCATCCCCGTCCCCGCTTCCCAATACGGTGTTGCTGGAACTCAACGGCCTCAGCGCAACGGAAACGCTGGCGCGCGATCTCGCCCGTTTGCTGATCCCCGGTGATTTCATCACGCTGGGTGGTGATCTGGGTGCGGGCAAGACCGCCTTTGCCCGCGCTTTGCTGAGGGTGCTGGCCGAAGATCCCGAGCTGGAAGTGCCAAGCCCGACCTTCACGCTGATCCAGATGTATGACACGCCACGCATGCCGGTTGTCCATGCCGATCTGTACCGGATCAGGGACCAGAGCGAGCTGGAGGAACTGGGCTGGGAGGAGGCGGGACCGGATTCGCTACTGCTGATCGAATGGCCTGACAGGCTCGGTGATTTGATGCCGGCCGACCGCCTTGATCTGACCTTCTCGCTGTCGGCCCGCCATCCCGATGCGCGGCAGGTGGCGATGCGCGGCTATGGCCGCTGGGCCGAAAGGCTGGGGCGGCATGTTGCCGTCCAGCATTTCCTGCGCCTGCATGGCTGGGGCGAGGCCGTCCGGTTGCCGATCCAGGGCGATGCGTCGACGCGGGCCTATGAGCGGCTGGAAAAGCCCGACCAGCGGGCCATTCTGATGATTGCGCCGCGCCGTCCCGATGGTCCGCCGATCCGTTGGGGCAAACCCTATTCCGCTTTGGCGAAATTGTCCGAAAGCGTGCACGCATTCGTGGCGGTGGCGCATGGATTGCGGGCGCAAGGCGTGAGCGCGCCCGATATTCTGGCCGCCGATCTCGAGCCGGGCCTGCTGATTGTCGAGGACCTGGGCGGTGACGGGATTGCCGATGCCAACGGCCCGATAGCCGAGCGTTACGAAGTGGCCACCGATCTGTTGGCGCATCTGCACCATCAGGCTTTGCCCGTGCGGCTGCCGGTGGCGGTCGGGAACGCGCAAAAGGCCGAAGACCATGTTCTGCCGGTCTATGATCTGGATGCCTTGTGTATCGAGGTTGAATTGCTGCTCGACTGGTATCTGCCCCACCATTGCAAGGTGACTTTGGGCGGCGCGAGCCGCAACAGGTTTGTGGCGTTGTGGCGCGATGTCCTGATGCCCCTGAGCCAGCAAGGCCAGACATGGACCTTGCGCGATTATCATTCGCCCAATCTCCTCTGGCTGCCCGGGCGCGAGGGCATCAAACGGATCGGAGTGATCGACTTTCAGGACGCCGTGCTGGGCCATCCTGCCTATGATCAGGTCTCGCTGCTGCAGGATGCCCGTTTGCTGGTTTCCGAAGAGCTCGAACTGGCCCTGTTGCGCCGCTATCTGACCGCCCGCAAGGCGCAGGACGAGGCCTTCGATATCGCCGAGTTCATGACAGCCTATGCGGCTTTGGGCGCGCAGCGTGTGACCAAGATCCTCGGGATTTTTATCCGGCTGGACCGGCGCGACGGCAAGCCCGGCTATTTGCGGCATTTGCCGCATCTGGAGGTCTATTTGCGCCGCAATCTGCGGCACCCGTCCTTGCGTGATCTGGCGCAATGGTATCAGGAGACCCTGCCGCAGCTGGTCGGGGGTGCGTGATGGTGCCGCGCAAAGCCATGGTGCTTGCCGCAGGGCTGGGCACGCGCATGCGGCCTTTGACGCTGACAACGCCCAAGCCGCTGGTCAGGGTCGCAGGCCGCGCGCTGATCGACTATCTGCTGGAACCGCTGGCCAGAGCGGGGGTTGAAACGGCCGTTGTCAATATCCACCATCTGGGCGAGCAGATCGAAGCCCATGTCAGAGATTGTCATGCCCCGCAGATTATTGTCTCGGACGAGCGCGAGCAATTGCTTGATTCGGGCGGAGGCATCAAAAAAGTCTTGCCGCATCTGGGATCGGAGCCGTTTTTCGTACTCAATGCCGACAGTTTCTGGATCGACGGGCCGAAATCCAATCTGCTGCGGTTGAGCGAATTCTGGGACGCGCAACAGATGGACATCGTGCTGCTGCTGGCCAATGGCGCGCAGGCCACCGGTTACGAGGGGTTGGGTGATTTTACCATGACGCAGGACGGACGCTTGAGCTGGCGGGTCGAGCGGCAGGTTGCGCCCTTCATCTATGCAGGGGTGGCCATCATCAAGCCCGAACTGTTTGCAGACATGCCGGAGGGGGCATTTTCGCTGACCCGCCTGTTCCGGCAGGTCCAGGCCCAAGGCCGTCTGTTTGGCTTGCGGCTTGACGGAGCCTGGCTGCATGTCGGCACACCCGAGGCGATCGGACTGGCCGAAGCCAGGCTGGAACAGAGCATTTATTAGGAGGTCTGCCTGTCCTATTCCCGACCCAGAGTGGCGACAATTGCGGCGGGATCCCCGTTTCTGCAGACGCTGGCCGACGCCTATTTCGACGGCAGTCTGATCCACGGGTTCAATCCGCTCGACAATCCGCTGCTGATGCACGAGACCACGATTTTTCTGCCGACCCGCCGTGCAGCCAAGACCCTGTCGGCTTTGTTTGCCGAGCGCGCCAATCCGAAAGCGACATTGTTGCCCACCATCATTCCGTTGGGGGATGCCGACCGGGCCGAGGACAATCTGCTGTTTTCCGGCTATTACCAGCAACAAGATCGGCACCAGCACAAGGACATGCCGGATTTTCTGGCCGAGGCCGATCCGTTGTTCCGGCGCCTGATGCTGGCCCAGCTGATCATGAAATGGACCATGCAGATCCGTGCCGCTTTGGTGGAGGGCAAGGGATCGCTACCGTTCTCGACGCAGCAATTGGCAGCCTTGCGCAGCGAGAACCATCAATTTATTCCCGCCACCACGCCGCATGATGCGCTGGCCCTGGCCGATGCGCTCGGGCAGTTGATCGATACCCTCTCCATCCACAGCAAAAGCTGGGAGGACCTACACAAGGAAATCCCGCAGGAGCTGGACCAGCATTGGCTGATCTCGCGGCATTTCGTAGCGATTGCCGTCGAGCAATGGCCGAAAATCTGCGAAGAATTCAACGTGGTCGATGCGGCTTTCCGCCGCCATAAACTGGTTTTGGCGGAGGCCGAACGGCTCAGGCAGCAACGCCCCGATGCCCCGTTTATCGTGGCAGGCTCGACCGGCTCCATGCCTGCCACGGCAGCCCTGATTGCCGCCATTGCCGGCTTGCCCAACGGGGTGGCGGTGTTGCCCGGTCTTGATACGCGGCTTGACGAGGCCTCCTGGTCGATGGTCGCCGGCCAGCATGGCGAGGCGGGCCATCCGCAAAATCTACTGGCACAGCTGCTGGCGGTGATCGGCATCAAGAAAGAGGATGTGGTGTCCCTGGGGACTGTCACTGCGCCGCTGCAGGCGCGCCAGATCCTGATCTCGGAGGCCATGCGCCCGGTCGGCACCACGCAGGAATGGCGCAACCGCGCCCTCTATCTGCCCGATGCGGACATTGAGGGGGCCTTGCAATCGGTCGCATTGATCGAGGCCGATGACGAGCGCGAGGAGGCTTTGGCCATTGCGTTGTCACTGCGTGAGGTGCTCGAAACGCCGAACAAGACGGCGGGTCTGATCACGCCCGATCGCGGTCTGGCCGAACGCGTCTCGCAGGAACTGGCGCGCTGGTCGATCAAGGTCGAGGATTCGGCCGGGTTGACACTCGACCGGTCGTTGAGTGGGCGACTGGTCCGGCTGCTGGCGCAGGCTTTGGCGGACCAATGTTCGGCGGCGTCCCTGCTGGGCTTGCTTGACCATCCGCTGGTTGTGTTCGGCCGTTCCGCCGACGAACTGGCTCCGGTCTGCGCGACGCTTGAGCTGTGCGCCTTGCGCGGCCTGTCCCCCGCCCATGATCTGGCAGGCTATATCGCCCGCCTGAAGGCCGGTCCGGGTCGCTATCCCAAACAGGCCGAAAAGCGGATGACAGCCGAGAACCGCATGCAGGCGGTGGCCATGCTGGAGCAGATCAGCCAGCTGTTTGCCCCGTTCTGGACGGCTTATCGGTCGGGTCAATCCTCCTTGAACCAGATGGTACTGGCCCTGGAGCCTCTGCTCGCCGGTTTGGTAGGCGGGGACGGCAGCGCGTTCGAGCGGTCGGAAGGCAGTCGGGAATGGCTGTCGCTGGCCGATGACATCCGCAGCAGCGGTGTGGATGCCCTGATGGGCTCGCTGGAGGATTTGCCGGGCTATCTCGAAGCCCTGATGGCGGGGCGGGTGGTGGTCCGGCATGGCCCGACCCATGCGCGCATCCGCATCTGGGGTTTGCTGGAAGCCCGTTTGATGCAGGCCGATCGCGTGGTGCTGGCTGGCTGTGACGAGACAGTCTGGCCGCCTGCCACACAGACCGATCCGTTTCTCAGCCGTCCGATTGCCCAGGCCCTAGAATTGCCGAGCCCCGAACGCCGTATCGGCCAGACCGCGCATGATTTCTGTCAGGGGTTCGGCGCGCCCGAAGTGGTGATCACCCGCGCCTCCAAGCGCGGCGGTGATCCGATGGTGCGCTCGCGCTTTCTGCAGCGTCTGATTGCGGTGTCGGGCGAAAAGGCCGTCAAGGATCTGCGCGCGCGCGGTCATGTCTATCTGGATTGGGCCAGGGCACTCAACCAGCCGCTCGAGACGCCCGCCCCGATCGAACGGCCGGCGCCCGTTCCCCCGCGCGATCTGATGCCGAAAGGCTTCCGCATCACCGATATCGAGACGCTGCGACGCGATCCCTATGCCCTGTATGCACGCGAGATTTTGCGGCTTGATCCGCTCGAACCGCTCGACAGGCCGATCAATGCGGCCGATCGCGGCACCGCCATCCACGATGCTTTGGGCAATTACACCAAAGCCTATCCGGACACGCCGCCGGACCATCCGCGCGAGACTCTGCTGGATTTCGGGCGCAAGGCCTTCAGCAGTCTGGCCAGTGCTGCCGAATATGAAACCTTCTGGTGGCCGCGCTATTGCCAGACGGTCGACTGGTTTCTCGCATGGGATGCCGGACAGCGCCGGGATGGCACCCGAATCCATGCCGAGATCGACGGGACGATGACCGTGCCGCTGGACGGGGGCGGGGAGGTGTCATTCCGGGGGCGGGCCGACCGGATCGAGCATCATCGCGACACCAGCTTCAGCGTGCTCGATTACAAGACCGGCGCGCCGCCTTCGGTCAAGCAGGTGCAGGCCGGACTGGCCCCGCAACTGACCCTGACAGCGGCCCTGGTGATGCGCGGCGGCTTTGCAGCCATTCAGGCCAGCAAGCCGAACAGGCTCGATTATATCAAACTCAATATCCGCGAGGGTGGCGAGGTCAAATCCATGACCAACAAACTGGATGCCGAGGCGGTCGAGACCCTGATCAACGATCATTGGCACGGCACCTTGACGCTGATCAACGCGCTGTTCAATCAGGGCCTTGGATTTGCGGCGCGCCTGCATCCCAAAAACATCACGAGTGTCGGCGATTATGACCACCTGTCACGGGTCAAGGAATGGTCGGTCGGCGGTGATGACGAGGCCGGCGACGACGCCGGCGAGGAGCACGCATGACCATGCTCACCCCGATCCAGCAAGCCACCAGAATCCAGCAGCAAGCGGCCAATCCCGATCTCTCGGTCTGGGTCTCGGCCAATGCGGGTTCGGGCAAGACCCATGTGCTGGTGCAGAGGGTGATCCGGCTGTTGCTGGACGGGGTCGCGCCCTCCCGTATTCTCGCGCTCACCTATACGAAGGCCGCTGCCGCCAATATGGCAACCAAGGTGTTCGACACGCTGGCGGGCTGGGTGGTGATGGACGATGCCAGCCTCGCCGCCGAACTGGTCCGCATCGAGGACAGGGCCCCCGCTCCGGTGCGTCTTGAACTGGCGCGGCAATTGTTCGCCAAGGCGGTCGAAACGCCCGGCGGGTTGAAGATCCAGACCATCCACGCTTTTTGCGAGAAATTGCTGCATCTCTTCCCGTTCGAGGCCAATGTCGCGGCCCGTTTCGAGGTGCTCGACGATGCCCAGAAGGCTCTGCTGCTGGCTCAAGCGCGCGACTTTGTGCTGCGCGAGGCGATCAAACAGCCTGACCAGGTGCTGGCGCGGTCCATGGCGCTGATTGCCGATCTGTTGTCGGAAGGGGATCTGACCGATCTGATCAAGGAAGCCATGGTGTTGCAAACGCGGCTGGGTTCGGCAATCCAGGGCGAGCAGGCCATCGAGGCCATGATGGACCGCTTGCGCACCGAATTCCTGCTGGGGCCCGGCGATACGGTCGAAGCGCTCACGCAACGCATCGGGCCGGATGCCGATGTGATCGCCGCCATGCCGCAGTTGCAAGAGGTCCTTGCGGCGAGTTCGCCGAATGACCGGAAAATGGCGGATAAAATCGCCTCGTGGTTGCAGGCCGCCCGGGGGCAGCAGCCGCGGACACAGGAACTCTATTGCGCTATTTTCACCAGCCAGACGGGCTCGATGTCGGCAACAAGCATGCTGATGACCAAGTCGGTGCAAAAGAACCATCCCGCCCTCTATGACATGTTGCTGCGCGAATACGGGCGGGTCGGGAATTTGCTCGAACGGCGGAAAAGTGTCGAGGTGGTGGAACGATCGCGGGCCATTCTGCTGGTCAGCGATGCCGTCAATGCCCATTATGTGCAGGCCAAGGCGCAACGCGGCGCGCTGGATTTCGACGACCTGATCGAGCGCACCCATTCGCTTCTGTTGCGCTCGGATGCCGCCTGGGTGCTGTTCAAGCTCGATCAGGGGATTGACCATCTGCTGGTTGACGAGGCGCAAGACACCAGCCCGCTGCAATGGGATATTCTCAAAAGCCTGACAGGTGAATTCTTCTCCGGTGAAGGCGCCCGCCAGACCCATCGCACGGTGTTTGCGGTGGGCGACCCCAAACAGTCGATCTACAGCTTTCAGGGGGCCGATCCTCGCGCCTTTGCCGAAAGCCGCGACCATTTCGAGGCTCTGGCCAAGAACACGGTCAGGGACGGCAAAGGCGGCTTCAAGCCGATCAAGCTGGAAATGTCGTTCCGCTCCTCGGGTGCGGTGCTGCAGGCGGTTGATCGGGTCTTCCGCGATCCGGCCCATCATGACGGGCTGGAGCGCGATTCTGTCGCACCGGTGCATCAGGCACGACGCGGTGACCTGCCCGGATTTGTCGACATCTGGCCCATGGTCAAGGCCGATGCGGAGGAGGCCGGGGACGAGTGGGTGCCCTCGCTCAAAGCGACACGCCAGCCGGCGCCTTCGGTCCAGGTTGCCGATCAGATCGCCAGCCAGATTGCCCGATGGTGTGCGGCTTCAAGCACCGAGCGGATCAGCGCAATCGGCCCGGATGACAAGCTGGTACAGCGCCGCATCATGCCCGGCGATATCCTGATTCTGGTACGCAAACGCTCCGGTTTTTTTGAGGCGATGATCCGCGCCTTGAAAAACCGCAATGTTCCGGTGGCCGGTGCGGACCGCCTGTCGCTGACCGACCATATTGCGGTGATGGATCTGATGGCTCTGGGGCGTGCAACCTTGTTGCCCGATGACGATCTGACCTTTGCCGCTTTGCTGAAATCGCCGCTGTTCGGTCTGTCCGATACGGACCTGCTGCTGCTGGCCCCGCATCGCACCGGTTCGCTTTACCATGCCCTGCGTGACCATCCTGACTACCGCACGGCGTTTGAACGGTTCGAGCAGTGGCGGTTGCGGGCCGTCAGCGAGGGGCCGTTCAGCTTTTATGCCTCGGTCCTGTCTGCCGATCGCGGCCGCGAGACCCTGCTGGGGCGTCTGGGCGAGGAAGCGGCCGATGCGATTGATGCGTTTTTAAATGCCGCCCAATCCTACGAGATGCACCATTCGCCATCCCTGCAGGGCTTTCTTCTGGCTTTTTCAGGCACGAAAACCGAGATCAAGCGCGATATGGAAGCCGGACGCAACGAAGTGCGGGTGATGACCGTGCACGGGGCCAAGGGGCTTGAGGCACCGATCGTCTTCCTGCCCGATACGGTCAGCTTGCGCGACCAGTCCAAATCCGGACGGTTCCCGCTGTTGGATACCGAGCGCCAGCCGCCTCTGGCGGTGTGGGCGCGTTCCAAAGACGCCGATCCCGACAAGGTCAATCTGGCCAAAGAGGCCGCAACGGCCTTGCAGCTCAAGGAATACCGGCGCTTGCTCTATGTCGCGCTGACACGGGCCCGCGAGCGGCTGTATGTGACCGGCTTCCAGGGCAGGAACAAGCCCTCCCCCGATTGCTGGTACGAGATGATCCGGCGCGGGTTGGGTGACGAGCTGCAACCGGTGCCCGAAGGGCAGGGACCGGACGGCAGCCTGCGGTTCGCCCCGCATGATCTGCGTCCCGCCGCCGGACTGGCCGACCAGTCCGCGCCGCCGGATCAGGTCTCGTCCGCTACGGCTACAGTGCCGGACTGGCTGAGGCGCGATGTCGTCCGCGAGGACGAGGTTGCCGCGCCATTGCGGCCATCGCATGCCCTCAATGCCGCTGACCGCAGCGACCGTCCGCTGGATACGCCGTGGCAGAAACAGGCCCAGTTGCGCGGCACGCTGGTGCATACACTGCTGGAAATGCTGCCCGCTTGCCCGCCTGACAAACGCGCGGAGGCGGCCCGCCTCTATCTCAAAAAGTCGGCCAAAGCCCTGGCCGCCAGCGATCTGCCCGCCGATGGTCTGGAGAGCATGATTGCGGGCTGTCTGGATTTGCTGGGCGATCCGCGTTTTGCACCGCTGTTCGGGCCGACAAGCCGGGCCGAAGTCAGCATCGCCGGATCGGTTCCCTTCGGACCGGATCGTGCCCTGAAAAAGGTATCGGGCCAGATCGACCGTCTGGCCCTGTTGCCCGACCGGATTCTGGTGGCCGACTACAAGACCAGCCTCAATCCGCCCGGGCGGGCCGAGGACATCCAGCCGGGCCATGTGGTCCAGCTGGCGCTTTACCGCGCCTTGTTGCAGTCCTTGTATCCGGACAGGCCGGTAGAAGCCTTTGTGCTTTACACGGCAGGCCATAGCCTGTTTCAAGTGCCCGCACATCTGCTGGATCAGGCGCTCTCTTGAAGCGGGGCCACCGGCATCATACATGGTGTCGGGATAGACACGAATAATTGGACGGGGTGACTTCTCATCGCGCCTCAACTCATCTAGCCTCCGGCCATGACAAGAATCACTCCGGCAAGGGAAACAGACCAATGACCGAAAAAACAACCGACGCGACATTTGCAACCGATGTCCTGAACTCTTCCGAACCTGTCGTGGTTGATTTCTGGGCGGAATGGTGCGGTCCCTGCCGGATGATTGCCCCCGCTCTCGACGAAATTTCGCACGAGATGGAAGGCAAGGTCAAAATCGTCAAATTGAATGTTGATGAAAACCCTGCCGTTGCCGCCCAATACGGCATCCGCTCGATCCCGACTTTGCTGATCTTCAAGAACGGCCAGCTCGCCTCGCAAAAGGTCGGTGCGGCCTCCAAGACAGAACTGTCGAAGTGGATTTCGACCAGCATCTAACCGCTGGTCACTACAACAGGAAAGGGAGCTTCGCGCCCTTTTTGTTATGGACTATTGTGGCGGGGTCCTGTTGCGCGAAAGCGCATCGCCCGCCAGATAGAGCGAGCCGCAAATCACCACACGGGGCGCGACGGGCCATTCTTGTCGGCTGATCCGTTGCAATGCATCCTCGATGGTCCCGGCGAGGCTTGCCGACAAGCCGGCCTGCCGCGCGTGGTCGGCCACTTCGTGGGCGGGACGGCTGGCGGTTTGGCCGGCAATGCCGACGGCAAACACCTGATGCGCCAGATCTTTGAAATTCATCAGAAACCCGACCGAATCCTTGGTGGCCAGCATGCCGGCAACCAGCACCAGCGGTCGGGGATGGCGGGTGTTCAGACGGGTGAGGGCTTGCGCCAAAACGCGGCCGCCATCGAGATTATGGCCGCCGTCGAGCCATAATTCGCTGTCGGGGGGCAGTTGGGCGGCCAGCACGCCCTTGCCGAGATTTTGCATGCGGGCGGGCCAATCCGCTTGGGTGATCCCGCGTTCGAACATCGTGCTGTCGGTCAAGCCGAAACCGGTGCGGCGCAACGCGGCAATGGCTGTGCCCGCATTGATCAGCTGGTGCTCTCCGGCCATTTTGGGCAGAGGCAGATCAAGCAGGCCGGTCTCGTCCTGATAGACCAGCCGTCCGTTTTCCTCGATCACGTGGTATTCCTGCCCGAAGCGGACCAGCGGCGCGTTCAGACGCTCGGCGATGTGCTCCAGCACGGCCTCGCTGCCCTCATGCTCCTGCCGGGCAATGACGACAGGGGTTCGGGCTTTGATGATGCCGCCTTTTTCCGCGGCAATGGTCCTGATGTCGGAACCCAGAAAATCGGTATGGTCAATCGAGACCGGCGTGATCACGGTCACAAGCGCTTTCTCGATGACATTGGTGGCATCGAAGCGTCCGCCCAAGCCCACCTCGAACAGCACCAGATCGGAGGGATGTTCGGAAAACAGCAGCAGGGCTGCCGCCGTCGTCATCTCGAAAAACGTCATCGGCTGGCCCGCATTGGCGGCTTCGCAGCGCGCCAGAGCATCGGCCAGCAAGGCCTCGGAAACGATGGTGCTGCCACCCGCCTGGCCGATGCGGATGCGCTCGTGGAAGTGGACCAGATGCGGGGAGGTGTAGACATGGACCGAGAGACCCGCTGCCTCCAGCATGGCGCGCATGAAGGCGATGGTCGATCCCTTGCCATTGGTGCCGGCCACATGGATTACGGGGGGCAAACGACGCTGCGGATCGCCCAGAGCCCCCAGCAGACGGGTGATGCGATCCAGTGACAGATCGATCAGCTTCGGATGCAGGGACAGCAGGCGCGCCAGCAGCGTCGTTGAATGTTCCAACTCGGTCAGATCCGGTTAGCGCGCTGCGATGACAGCGATTTCGACCTTGTATTCGGGAGCAGCCAGCTTGGCTTCAACCGTGGCGCGGGCTGGCGTGCAGCCGGCTGCGACCCACGTATCCCAAACGGCATTCATTTCGCCGAAAGTGCTCATATCGGTCAGCCAGATGGTGGCCGACAGCAGCTTGGTCTTGTCGGTGCCGGCTTCGGCCAGAATGGCGTCGATCTGCGCCAGAATATCGGCGGTCTGGTCATGGACGCTGCCGCCCTTGGTGGTGCTGGCCACCTGACCGGCCAGATAGGCGGTGTGTCCGTGAATGACGGCTTTGCTCATGCGGGGGCCACAGCCAATGCGTGTGATGCTCATCTGTTTATCTCCAATCCTGTTACGCGAATTCTGTTGTGCCAGTTCTGTTCAAAGCGGCGGGGCTTTGCGCCACCGTGACCGCAGATCACGGGTTAGCTTGCCACGCGGGTTGTGGCAACTGCTGAGTGCAGGAAATCATTGGCATGGCGGCGATGATTGCGCTTGTGTCGTACCGGGATTCGACCACAATGCCGGAATTCGCGTTGCCGTTGTCCGTTTGCAATGATAGCTCTGTCGCCAAGAGACCTCCATTTTATTCACCGACTTGCTTTTCAGGGATCAAGATATGAGCGATGTCGATTTTCTGGTCGAACGCCGGCATTTGAAATCGAGCCGTGCGCGTTGGCGCATGCTGGCTTTCGTGATTTTGGGATTGGCGGTGATCGGCGCGGGCTGGCTGACCATCGGCAAGAAAGAATTGGGCGAACACACGGCCCACGTGGCGCGGATCGACATCAAGGGTGTGATCACCGGCGACCGCGAGACGCTGGAGATGATCAAGCGGGTCAAGGACAGCAAGGCCAAAGCCGCTCTGGTGGTCATCGACAGCCCGGGCGGAACTGTCACCGGCTCTGATGCGCTGTATCAGGCCTTGCGCGATCTGACCAAAACCATGCCGGTGGTGGCTGTGGTCGATGGCACGGCAGCTTCGGGGGGCTATATCGCGGCCCTGTCGGCGGACCAGATCATTGCTCGTCGCACCGCGATTGTCGGCTCGATCGGCGTTTTGTTCCAATATCCCAATGTCGTCAAATTGCTTGATACGCTCGGGGTTAAATTCGAGGGCGTCAAATCAAGTCCGCTGAAAGCCGCTCCCAACCCGGTCGAGGTGACAACGCCCGAAGCGCAGGCCGCGCTGGAAGCCGTGGTGATGGATACGTTCGGCTGGTTCAAGGAAGTGGTGCAGGAGCGCCGCCGTTTGAGCGACGACGAGGTGAAAGCCGTATCCGATGGCCGCATCTATACCGGCAAACAGGGTTTGGCCCTCAAGCTGGTCGATCGTCTGGGCGATGACCAGGATGCGATCTCCTGGCTCGAACAGGAAAAAGGGCTTGATAAAGGACTGAAAATACGGCGATACAAACCCGAGCGTGATCTGGATCGGCTGGGTTTGCTCAAAGGTTTGGCCGGATTGTCGGATGTGATGGGGTTGAGCGGCATGGGTTCGCTGCTCCGCCATCTTGACAATCGGAGCGAGGCGGTTGTTCTTGACGGGCTTTTGGTGCTCTGGCACCCTGAAGCCAGTCATCACTGAAGTGTTTTTCTATCAATGAACCTCTTTTGAAGATGTTGGGGCCATGATCAAATCGGAACTGGTACAAAAAATCGCTGACCACTATCCCGAACTCTATCAGAGAGACGCGGAGAATGTCGTCAATGCCATTCTCGAGGAGATTGGCAATGCGCTCTCGCGCGGGGATCGTGTCGAGATCCGTGGCTTCGGAGCCTTTTCGACCAAGCAGCGTGACGCCCGCGTCGGCCGCAATCCGCGCACAGGCGTGCATGTGCCGGTCGAGGAAAAGATGGTGCCCGTGTTTCGGGCGGGTAAGGAAATGCGCGAACGGATCAACCGCTCACGCAACGGTTGACCGCCTGCCGTGAAAGGCACAGCATCATGAAGGGCATCATCAAAGGCGTTTTGTTCGCGCCTTTCGCGCTGGTTTTTCTGGTTTTTGCTGTGTCCAACCGCGCGGATGTGTCGGTGGTGCTCGATCCCTTCGGCCTGACGGAGAACTGGGCGCAGGTCTCGGTGCCGCTGTTCCTTGTGATGATCATTGCGGCTTTGCTGGGTGTGGTGCTCGGAGGTGCAGGCTCATGGTGGGCGCACCGCAAGATCCGCGAACGGGCGCGCAGGGTCGAGCGTGAAGCCGCCACTTTGCGGCAGGATGTCGAGCGGTTGCGCCGGTTATCCGACGAGGCTTCCGCCATTTCGATGATCAAATAACCGGATTTCATCCCCCTCCCTGATACGGAGTATGTCCCATGCAAGTGATTTCGACAGCAGGGGTTGATGCCGCCTTGTCGATGCCGCACCTGATCGATGCGCTGGCCGATGCCTTCTGCTCGGATATGGTGGTGCCGTTGCGCCACCACCACACCATCAGCCGCCACGATGCCGATGCGACCTTGCTGCTGATGCCGGCTTGGACCGGTGCGGGGGCTAATAAATCCTATCTGGGCACCAAGACGGTGACGGTGTTTCCCGCCAACAGCACCCGCCATCTCCCGAGTATTTTTGGCTCCTATCTTTTGCTCGACGGCTCCAGTGGTGTGCCGTTGGCCACCATGGACGGTGCCCGCCTGACGGTGTGGCGCACGGCGGCCGCCTCGGCTTTGGCGGCCCGCTCGCTGGTCCGCCAAGATGCGCAGACGATGCTGATGGTGGGCGCAGGCGCATTGGCGCCTTTCCTGATCCGCGCCCATCTGGCTGTGCGGCCCTATCAAACAATCCTGCTCTGGAACCACCGGTTCGAGCGGGCCGAAGCCTTGGCCTCCGAGCTGTCCTCGCAAGGCCTGCCGGTCAGTGCGGTTGCCGATCTGGAAGCGGCGGTGCGTCAGGCCGATCTGGTGTCCTGCGCCACGCTGTCGGTCGACCCATTGATCAAAGGCGAGTGGCTGCAGGCCGGTACGCATGTCGATTGCGTCGGGGCATTCCGGCCCTCGATGCGCGAGACCGATGACGAGGTGATCCGGCGCGCGACCCTGTTTTGCGATACCCGCGCGGGCGCGCTGAAAGAGGCGGGTGACCTCGCCCAGCCGATGGCCAGCGGGCTGATCAGCGAGGCCGATATTGCCGCCGATCTGTTCGATCTGGCGGCCAAACGCCATCAGGGCCGCCGGAGCGGCGAGGAGATTACCCTGTTCAAATCGGTCGGCACGGCGATCGAGGATTTGGCGGCGGCCATTGCGGTGTGGGAAACGGTCAGCACCCCGTCACAGCCTGCCGATTTTTCATAGGCCAAATTGCAAACATGGCTGTTTTATCGCGTTGTCCGGCTCTATAATGGATACCAATGGATTTGACGGTCAAAATATGCGGATTGCGCACACCCGAAACCCTGCATGCGGCGATAGAGGCCGGTGCGGATTGGGTCGGCTTTGTGTTTTTCCCCAAATCGCCGCGTCATGTCTCTCTGGATGAGGCCAAGGCGTTGGCCCCGGTGGTGGCAGGAGGCGGCAAAAAAGTGGCTTTGCTGGTCGATCCTGCGGATGAACTGATTGCCGATGTCATTGCGGCCTTGCAGCCCGATTTTCTGCAATTGCACGGGCATGAAACGCCTGAGCGGATCAGCGAGATCAAACAGCGGTTCGGCGTGCCGCTGATCAAGGCCGTGGGTATTGCCGATCAGGATGATCTCACCCGTGCCGGTGCTTATGAAAGCCTGGTCGACTGGATGCTGTACGATGCCAAGCCGCCCAAACAGGCGGTTTTGCCGGGAGGCAATGGCGTCAGCTTTGATTGGACCTTGCTGAAAGAGACCGGAAAACAGCACCATTTCATGCTTTCTGGCGGTCTGGATGCCGGTAATGTTGCAAACGCGCTTGCGATGACCGGTGCTGCGGGGGTAGACGTGTCCTCGGGTGTGGAAAGTGCTCCCGGCATCAAAGATCCCGAACGGATCAAAGCCTTCATGACGGCGGTCCGTCATTCGGCGATACAATGAAAAAGGATGGTTCAGCGTGACTGTGCAAAACCCCAATTCGTTCCGTAACGGTCCTGACGAAACCGGTCATTTCGGCCTGTTTGGCGGACGGTTTGTTGCCGAAACCCTGATGCCGCTGATCCTGTCTCTGGAAAAAGCCTATGATGTGGCCAAGAACGATCCGGGTTTCCAGGAGGAAATGCGGTCCTATCTGGCCCATTATGTCGGCCGTCCCAGCCCGCTTTATTATGCCGAACGGCTTACCGAGCATCTGGGTGGCGCGAAAATCTATCTCAAGCGCGACGAGTTGAACCATACCGGCGCCCACAAGATCAACAATGTGATGGGCCAGATCCTGCTGGCCATGCGGATGGGCAAGACCCGCATCATCGCCGAAACCGGTGCGGGCCAGCATGGTGTGGCAACCGCCACGGTCTGTGCGCGGTTCGGGCTGAAATGTATCGTCTATATGGGTGCGGTCGATGTCGAGCGGCAAAAGCCCAATGTGTTCCGCATGAAAATGCTGGGCGCGGAAGTGGTGCCGGTGGTGTCTGGGGCCAAGACCCTGAAAGATGCGATGAACGAGGCCCTGCGCGACTGGGTGTCCAATGTCGAGGACACCTTCTATTGCATCGGCACGGCGGCTGGACCGCATCCCTATCCCGCCATGGTGCGTGATTTCCAGTGCGTGATCGGCCGCGAGGCGCGCGAGCAGATGCTGGAGCGCGAAGGCCGCCTGCCCAATTCGATCATTGCCTGCATCGGCGGCGGCTCCAACGCCATCGGCCTGTTCCATCCCTTCCTCGATGACAAGGATGTGGCGATTTACGGGGTCGAAGCGGCAGGCCACGGCCTGTCTTCTGGCGCACATGCGGCCTCGCTGACCGGCGGCCGTCCGGGCGTGTTGCACGGCAACCGAACCTATCTCCTGATGGATGATGACGGGCAGATTGCCGAAGCGCATTCGATTTCGGCCGGTCTCGATTATCCCGGCATCGGTCCCGAACATTCATGGCTGCATGATATCGGTCGCGTCCAATATATTTCGGCCACCGACACCGAGGCTCTCGAGGCGTTCCAGCTGTTGTCGAAGCTGGAAGGAATCATTCCCGCGCTTGAACCCGCCCATGCGATTGCCAAAGTCTGCGAAATCGCCCCGAAACTGCCGAAAGACCATCTGATGATCGTTAATATGTGCGGGCGTGGCGACAAGGATATTTTCACAGTGGCCGAGCATCTCGGCGGGATGGATTGAGGTGTCAAGCGGCTGGATCGGGGCTGAATGTCTCGATCCAGCCTTTTTACTCCCACTTTCCCGCGCTCCATGGTAGTGAGACAGCATGACAATACGCATTGAAAACCGTTTCGCGAAAGTTCGCGCTGAACACCGCGCCGCTTTGGTCACCTTCGTGATGGGGGGAGATCCCGATCCCGAGACCTCGTTCGAGATCATCAAGGCCCTGCCTGCGGCCGGTGCGGATCTGATTGAAATCGGCATGCCTTTTACCGATCCGATGGCTGATGGTCCGGCGATCCAGGCGGCCGGATTGCGCGCGCTGGCGGCCGGACAGACCCTGATCAAGACGCTGGCTCTGGTCACCCGTTTCCGACAGGGCGATGCCGAGACGCCGATCATTCTGATGGGCTATTTCAACCCGATCTATATTTACGGTGTTGACCGTTTCATCGCCGATGCGCTGAAGGCCGGCGTGGACGGCCTGATCGTGGTCGATCTGCCACCCGAAGAAGATGCCGAATTGTGCAAGCCCGCCCTTGATGCCGGCTTGAGCTTCATCCGGCTGGCGACGCCGACCACCGATGAGGCGCGTCTGCCGAAAGTGCTGACCAATACTTCGGGCTTTGTCTATTATGTGTCGGTGACCGGCATTACCGGTTCAGCGATCAGTGATCATTCTGGCGTGGCCTCTTCGGTAGCGCGGATCAAATCGCATACCGCTTTGCCGGTTGTGGTCGGCTTCGGCGTCAAAAATGCGGAAACTGCCGAAACCGTCGCCCGCGGGGCCGATGGTGTGGTGGTCGGCTCGGCGCTGGTCGAAGCCGTGCGTTTGTCGCTGGTCGACGGCAAGGCGACGGCCAAGACCGTGCCAGCCGTCACTGGTCTGGTCGGGGAATTGATCGAGGGTATTCGCCGCGTCCACAAGGTGTAAGTGGATGTGGGAGTATCGGGCAAAGGGAATGATCGCATGAACTGGATTTCCAACGTTGTTCCGCCAAAAATCAGATCGTTTTTGCGCCGTGATACGCCGGAAAATTTGTGGATCAAGTGCCCTGAAAGCGGCCAGCTGGTGTTTCACAAGGATGTGGAAGCCAATCTTTTCGTGATCCCCTCTTCCGATTATCACATGCGGATGACCGCGACGCAGCGTCTGGCCAGCATGTTCGACGAGGGCCAGTACGAGACCATCGCTTTGCCGGACGTGCCCGCCGACCCGCTGAAATTCCGCGACGAGAAGCGCTATGCCGACCGGATCCGTGATGCCCGTTCCAAAACCTCGCAGGTCGATGCCGTCAAAGTCGGGCATGGCCGGATCGAAGGCCAGCATCTGACCATCGGCGTGCAGGATTTCGACTTCATGGGTGGTTCGCTGGGCATGGCGGCGGGCGAGGCGGTGGTGACGGGGCTGGAGACAGCCGTGGCGCGGCGCACGCCTTTTGTGATGTTTGCCGCTTCGGGCGGTGCGCGCATGCAGGAAGGCATGTTCTCGCTGATGCAGATGCCGCGCACGACCATTGCGGTGCGGCGCCTGCGCGAGGCGCGCCTGCCCTATATCGTGGTGCTGACCAACCCGACCACAGGCGGGGTGACGGCCTCCTATGCCATGCTGGGCGATGTGCATATTGCCGAACCCGGGGCCCTGATCGGCTTTGCCGGTCCGCGTGTGATCGAACAGACCATCCGCGAGAAATTGCCCGAGGGCTTCCAGCGGTCGGAATATCTGCGCGATCATGGCATGGTCGATATGGTCGTGCACCGGCGCGACATGAAAGCCACGGTGGCACGGCTGTGCCGGCTGCTGACCGACCGCTCGGCAGCGGCCTGAACGCACTAAACCTTTACGAATCCTTAATTCTGCCTTGATAGACTCATAATCCGGTGCGGATGCCGCGGGTATGGGACACGAGATGAACAAAGGGGGGCGTGATCGGTCGACGGGGCAGGGCGTCGCAAGCCATGCCTCCTCTGATATCCGGCTGACTGCGCGTGACCGCTCCGTGGTGTCCAGCACCTCCGGTTCCGCCAAATCCGCGTCCCGCAAAGGGGCGGTTGATCGCGATGACGATCCGCCTGCTCCCAAAGCAAGCAAACGCGCCGAACCCAAAAAAGAACCCTCTGGCAAGAAGCGCAGCAGAAGCGCGGCGCGGCGTCCTGTCTCGTGGCTGGGGCGGTTGTTCTACTGGTCTGTTGTCGCCTCGATCTGGGGTTTTATCGCGGTGGCGGGTCTGGTCGTCTATTATGCTGCCAAATTGCCGCCGATTGACCAGTTGAGTGTGCCCAAGCGGCCCCCCAATATCGCTATTATGGCGGTCGATGGCACGCTGGTGGCCAATCGCGGTGAAATGGGTGGCCGCACGATGCAACTGGCCGAATTGCCGCCTTATCTGCCCAAAGCCTTTGTATCGATCGAGGACCGGCGGTTCTATGACCATTTCGGCATTGATCCGATCGGCATTGCCCGCGCCATGTTGCGCAACATCATGAGTGCGGGCGGGCATTTGCAAGGGGGCTCGACCCTGACGCAGCAACTGGCCAAAAACCTGTTTCTGACACAGGAGCGCACGGCCTCGCGCAAGATCCAGGAGGCGATTCTGGCTTTGTGGCTGGAGCGCAACTATTCCAAGGACCAGATTCTCGAACTCTACCTCAACCGTGTCTATTTCGGCTCGGGTGCCTACGGGGTCGAAGCGGCCGCCCAACGCTATTTCGGCAAATCGGCCAAACAGGTGACCCTGGCGGAAGCCGCCATTCTGGGCGGTCTGGTGCAGTCCCCCTCGCGGCTCGCGCCCAACCGCAACCCGACCGGCGCGCAGGCCCGTGCCGAGCTCGTGCTGGCTGCCATGCACCGCGAAGGCTATGTCAGCGAGGATATGGTGAGGCTTGCACAGGCCAATCCGGCCAAGGCCAACCGGGCCAGCGGGGCGGGCTCTTCCAATTATGCGGCCGATTATGTGATGGATGTGCTCGATGATTTCATCGGGACTCTGGACAGGGACGTGGTTGTCTCCACCACGCTCGATCCTGTTTTGCAAGGGATGGGCGAAAGGGCTTTGGTGGATGAGCTGGTCCAGCGTGGCGAGAAATTCGGTGTCAGCCAGGGGGCCTTTGTGGCGATGACACCGGATGGCGCAATCAAGGCTTTGGTCGGGGGCAAATCCTACGCCGAGAGCCAGTTCAACCGCGTGATTGCCGCCAAACGCCAGCCCGGCTCATCCTTCAAACCCATTGTGTTCCTGACAGCCCTGGAGCGAGGTCTGACGCCCGATACGATCCGCGACGATGCGCCTTTGTCGATCAAGGGCTGGAACCCCGAAAACTATTCGCGCAAATATGCGGGCCCGGTCTCGTTGAAAAACGCATTGGCGCAATCGCTCAACACGGTCTCCGTGCGTCTGTGTCTGGAAGTCGGCCCGCGGGCGGTGGTATCGACGGCGGCACGATTGGGCATCCGCTCGAAACTCGAACCCAATGCCTCCATTGCCTTGGGCACATCCGAGGTCAGCCCGCTGGAACTGGTGGGGGCCTATGCCAGTTTTGCCAATGGAGGGCTTGGCGTGTTGCCCTATGTGATCACCGAGGTCAAAACGCGTGAGGGCGAGACGGTCTATGCCCGCAGCGGCGGCGGTATCGGTCGGGTCATCTCGACCGAGCATGTCGGCATGATGAATGTGATGATGCACGAAACCATGGTGACCGGCACGGCACGCAAAGCCGTGATCCCCGGCTGGGAAACCGCGGGCAAAACCGGCACCAGCCAGGATTTCCGCGATGCGTGGTTTGTCGGCTATACCTCGACACTGGTGGCCGGGATCTGGCTCGGCAATGATGACGGCTCGCCCACCAAACATCTGTCGGGGGCGACATTGCCCACCGATATCTGGCAGAAATTCATGCTTGCGGCTCTGAAGGGGACGCAGCCGCAGCCCTTGCCGGGGCTCAATTCAAGCTGGTCACTGGATATTCCGGCTTTGTTGGGCCTGTCCTCCAAGGATGAACCTCCGCCGGCCGATGAGCCGATGACGGAGCCGTCACGCAGTAAAAACGAGCCGGCGCGGACCCCCGCTTTGCCGCCATCCAATCTGGTGCCACCCGCTGCGGTGCCGCAGGCTCTAGCGCCCGTTACGCAGGTTCCAACTCCGGTCCGGTCCAATCCGGATGGCCGGCCTTTGCAGATTGTTCCGCCATCACCGCCTGTGTCTGTGATGGCACCGCCGCAGGATGTCAGGGCGCCGGCCGGCAGAGCGCAGGATCCGCGCGAATTGCGGCCCCCTGCCATGGTCGGCAACGGGAGCGAACCTGCTCGTCCGCCGGTGCGGCGCGAGCCGTCGGTGCTGGACCGTCTATTTGGCGGGTGAGCTTGGTGGCAATCGCGCCATCATCCGGTGGACCAGCAGGGCCGAAACACCCAGCACCAGAATCAGGGCGGGCAAGGGCAGGGCCGAGCCCCAGTCCAGCATCTGACCGAGCAGCGAGCCGACCAGCGCGGCCATCGTCATCTGGATCAGGCCCAGCAAAGAGGAGGCGGCACCGGCCCGTTCGGGAAAGGGTGTCATTGCACCAGCCATGGATTGCGGCATCACCAGACCCACACCCATGGTGTAGAGCGTCATCGGCAGCATGATTTCGAGGGGAGAACCGGGGCCGAACCAGACCGCCAGCATCATGGCGACCCCGCCGCCTGCCAAGGCTAGCACGCCCAGGCCGATGGTCTTGTCGAGGCCCAGACGGCCGACGGCGCGTTGGGCGATCAGCGTCCCTGTGACATATCCCAGCACCACGAAGGAAAACACCATGCTGAAACCCATCACGGAAAGGCCGTAGACCTTTTGCAGCACGAAGGAGGAGCCGGAGATGAAGGTGAACAATCCGCTATAGGCCAGGGCCGACA
Source organism: Hyphomicrobiales bacterium (assembly GCA_947447895.1). Taxonomy (GTDB): domain Bacteria; phylum Pseudomonadota; class Alphaproteobacteria; order Rhizobiales; family Beijerinckiaceae; genus CAIYZJ01. The sequence continues at coordinate 27,916 of CANFLM010000005.1, read as the reverse complement.
GGCTGACATAGCAGCGGTAGCGCGGATGGTGCAGCAGCACCCTGAACCCGCCGATGATGGAGCGCAGGGACACGGCATGGGGCGAGCGTTCGCGCAGGGTTTCGGGCAGCATCATGATGACAATGATGCCGAGGGTCACCCCGAAAAAAGCAGTGGCAAAGAAGCTGGAGCGCCAGCCGAACACGGTTTCCAGTACGCCGCCCAACAAGGGCGCCAGCGCAGGCACCACACCCATCACGGTGCCCATGCGCGACAATTCGCGTCCGGCACGCGGCCCTTCGTAGAGATCGCGCACAATGGCGCGGCCCAGCACGATCGGGCCCGAAGCGCCCAGGGCCTGGAAGAACCGTCCGATGATCAGCCAGGGCATCGACGGGGCAAAGGCACAGGCCAGCGAGGCGAGGATGAACAGAACCATACCGGCCAGCAGCACCGGCTTGCGGCCGAGCCGGTCGGACAGCGGTCCGTAAAAAATCTGTCCCCCTGCAAAGCCGAAAAGAAAGGCCGAAAGCGTCATTTGCGCCCCCGCGCTGTCACTCGCCAGAGCGTGGGCAATGGCGGGCAACGAGGGGAGGTACATATCGGTCGACAGCGGACCCAAAGCCGTCAAAAAAGCCAGAAGGGCTGTCAAGGCCAGAGTATCGGGGCGCAGAAACATGGATCGGCTCTTTCGTGCGGTTAGCCGTAATGATGCAGGCTCGTGCCGTGGCTTTTCAGCCATGCCTCGGCCCGTTCGACATCCGCGGTCATGCTGTTTAGCAAACGCCAGTAGCGGGAGGAATGATTCATTTCCCGCCGGTGGGCTATTTCATGCGCTGCCAGATAATCAAGCACGAAGGGCGGCGCCATGATCAGCCGCCACGAGAAATTCAAAGCCCCTTGCGAGGAGCATGAGCCCCACCGGCTTTTGGTGTCGCGCAAGGTAATGCCTTTGACGCTGACATCGATCATTGTGGCATAGCGGCTGACCGCCAGATCGAGATCATGCAGGGCCTCGCGTTTCAGAAAATCCTTCAACCGGCGCGCCAGAAAGGCCGGATCGCCCGGAATAGCCAGACAAAGCGTGCCGTCCTCTTGCCTGTGCACCATGATTCTGGCCCCGCGTCCGCCTGTGGCGCGCAACAGGTGCGGTTCGCCGCGCAAGGGCACCCGATTGCCCTCGATAAACGGCACGGTTTGCGGCAGGCGGGCCAGTCGTGCGGCAATCCAGCCGCCATGGCGACGGGCAAAATCGATGGCGGTGGCCAGATCGGCCTTCACGGGCATGGTCAGCACCACCGCGCGGGTGGCCAGCGAAATCCGCAAACCATAGCGGCGCGCTTTGGCACTGCGCTTCAGGGTCACCTGATAACGGGCCTCGAGATGCTCAACCTCGATCACCGCAGGATCGGGTTGTTGCGAGGGGCGGAGCAGACGGAGAATCATGGAAAAAGCCTGCGGGATCACCGCAGGCTTGTCATCAAAAAAACGAAAGAGGCTCAGGCCCGGGCTTTGGAGGCTCTGGTTTTGGCCGCGGCTGCTTTGGTTGCGCGGGCTTTGGCAGGCTTGGCTGCTGGGCCTTCCACCAAGGTCTGGGCACTCGCGTTGGCGCGCTTGCGGCCTGCCACTGTTGCATTGGCAATAAAGTCGCAAATGCGCGGTGCGATATCGGCACGGAAGCGCGAGCCGTTGAACACGCCGTAATGGCCGACGCGCGGCTGCACCCAATGGGCGCGCTGGCTATCGGGAATATTGACGCACAGGTGCTGGGCGGCTTCGGTCTGGCCGACACCGGAAATATCGTCGTTCTCGCCTTCCACCGTCATTAGCGCGACGCGCTTGACGGCTTTGAGATCGATCAGCCGGCCGCGATGCAACATTTCCCCCTTGGGCAAGGCATGGCGGACAAACACCGTATCGACCGTTTGCAGGTAGAATTCGGCGGTCAGATCCATCACGGCCATATATTCATCGTAGAATTCGCGGTGCTTCTCGGCGGAATCGCCATCGCCGTCGACCAGATGGCGGAACATGTCGCCATGCGCCGTGATGTGCTTGTCGATATTCATCGCCATGAAACCGGTCAGCTGCAGAAAGCCGGGATAGACCTCGCGCATGAAACCGGGATTGGGCAGCGGCACTTTGACGATACAGTTTTTCTTGAACCAGTCGATGCCGCGTTCCTGTGCCAGCTTGTTGACGACAGTCGGGCTTTTGCGGGTATCGATCGGGCCGCCCATCAGCGTCATCGAATAGGGAGCGCAAGGATCCTTGTCCATTTCCATCAGACCGATTGCTGCAAGAACCGGCACGGACGGCTGGCACACCGCCAGCACATGCACATCGGGACCCAGGAAGGTCAGCATATCGCGGACATAGTCGACATAATCGTCAAGATCGAAACTGCCCGCGCCGATCGGCACGAGGCTGGCATCGACCCAATCGGTGATATAGACCTCGTGGGTCTGGATGAAGGTTTCGACAGTTCCTCGCAAAAGGGTAGCGTAATGGCCCGACATCGGGGCGACAATCAGCAATTTGGGCTGGCGCACGCGGTTGCGGTCGATCATCCGGTCAAAATGAACCAGATTGCAGAAGGTATTCTGCCATACGACATGCTCGCTGACCGCGACGCGCACACCGTTGACCTGTGTGGTCGGCAGATCGAACTGGGGTTTGCCGTAACGGCGGGTCGAACGCTCGAACAATTCGCATGCTGCGGACAAAGAGCGGCCGATCATTGATTTTCCGGCAAAATTAGCGGGGTTGTCCAGCATCCAACGGCTGGCCTGTGCCATCGAACGTGCGGGACCAATCAACGCATGGGCAGCTTCGTACCACATATAAAGCGAGATCTGAGAATTCATCATGGATCCATGTCCCAAAGGTTCGTCCAAAAAACTTCGAATTGTGATTCGCAATGGTATGATTCGCTCATATTTTGCACTGCACAAAACTGGCTCACAATAACGATTTTTCTGCCGGATTCAATGCGGGAACCGTGGATTGTGCATGATACTTTGATATGAGGCAGGCCCGACAGGCCCGTCACGAGGGCATCGGCAACCACTGTTTCAACCATAAAAATGGCAGGGAAAGCCCCCTGCCATGGTTGTTTCGGGGCGAGACGAGCCCCCGGTTATGCGGCTGACCGGCTTTCATGCCGTTCGATCATCACGAACAGGATGAGGGCCAGCACGGCCAATCCGCCGAACCAGACCGGATCAGCGATGCCGGTGATGTCGGGCAGCCGGACCTTGCCGAGCGCCCAGACTTTCAAAAGGCCGTCCTTGAACCCCTCAAAGGTCAGCGCATAGGCGATGCCACCGATCAGCATTCCGATGCTGCCGACCAGAGCATGGATGCTGCCGGTTCCGATCGCCGCCAGAGCGGTACCCGGGCAATAGCCGTAAAGGACCATGCCGATGCCGAAAATGGCCGAACCGATGATCACACCCAGCATATTGGCATCCTTGATGTGATATTTGGCCAGACCCTGATCGACCAGAAACAGCACGCCGAGGCCGCCGACGATGATCGCGGTCATCATGACTTTGATGACGGTAAAATCAGTCATGCGGAACTGGTTCACGATGACGTTGTAGTCAGTCACTTTTCCGCGTTGCAACAGCCAGCCGAATGCGAGGCCGAACACAACCGAAAGGCCCAAAGCCGTGTCACCCGAGAGAGGAAAGGTCATGATGGTCTCCTTTAGCCGCGTTTGAACAGGATGAAGGCGGTGGCGAGACCACTGGCAAACATCACCACCAGAAAGGTCCAGCCCGACAGGGCCAGTTGCAAACCGCCGGAAATGCCGTTGCCGCTGGTGCATCCGCCGGCCAGTCTCGCGCCGTACATGGTCAGGAAGCCGCCCATCAGGGCAGCCGCATAGCGTTTGACCAGAGACGGACCGAAATGCTGGCTCCAGACCGCAGGAGCCCATTCGATCCTGAATTCACGATGGAAGAGCGAGGCCATAAAGCCCCCCAGCAATGTCCCGACCAGAAACAGCGTGCCGTAATCAATCGCGGGAACAGTTTTCGACCAGTAGCTGTTGGCTTTGATAAAATCGGGTCCGGTAAAGAGGGCCGTGACACCGCCCGAAACTTCCGACAGGGCTGTTGTGATCCCCAAAGGTTGGGCGACGATGGCAAAGACAAGCCAGCTCAGGACGCCGATCCCGATCCCGACCCGATAGGGACGCGTGTGGGCAGTGAACAAGGGCAGGGACATGGACAACTCCTCGGTTTTTCATCATTCAATTTATACTATATGAATATATAGCAATATAATAGACAAAGTCAAGCGGGCATGTTATTAGCCCAAAATGCCCGACTGTTGAATCATCCGGTGGCGGTTGGTGGGGGCTTGCCTATATGCCCTGCGCGGGGTGTGTTGCAACAGGTCCTGCCGGGGCAAGAGGATCGTGAGATGGCGGGCCGGTCCCGCGTGAAGGCAGAAGATGGCAATTGACAGTCAACAGATCGATCAGGTGGCCCGCATCCTCGCGGTGCTGGGCGAACCTTCCCGTCTGAGGATTCTTTCGGCCCTGATGGACAAACCCCTGTCGGTCAACCAGATCATCGCCGCAACCGGATTGAAGCAGGCCAATGTGTCAAAGCAATTGTCCATTTTGTTCGATTCCGGTCTGGTGGCCCGCCAGCGCGAGGGCGTCTCGGTGCAGTACCGTATTGCTTTGCCGCTTCTCTATGATCTATGCGGGCTGGTCTGCGAGGGTGCCCGCGAGATTGCAGCCCGACGGCTTGCCGCTTTTGACAAATCCGCGCATCCTGTAGGACAAGATGACGAGTCAATGTCCTGAGCCCAGCACGAGATTGAAGAGCATGCCCAAACCGATGAACCCCATTTTTGCCGGTCAGACCACTTCGGTGTTTGAAACCATGTCGGCGCGGGCGCGTGAAACGCAATCGATCAATCTCGGCCAGGGTTTTCCCGACGATCCGGGACCGCTCGATGTGCGTCAGAAGGCGGCTGATGCGGTGATCAATGGCTGGAACCAGTATCCCCCGATGATGGGTTTGCCCGAATTGCGTCAGGCCATCGCCCGTCATTACCAGCATTGGCAGGGGGTCACGCTGGATTGGGAACGCGAGGTGATGGTGACATCGGGCGCGACCGAGGCCTTGGCCGGCGCATTGATGGCACTCATCGCTCCCGGTGACGAGGTCGTGCTGTTCCAACCGCTTTACGATGCCTATCTGCCTTTGGTGTTGCGGGCCGGTGGTGTGCCCAAATTCGTGAAACTGTCTCCCCCGCATTGGCGGTTTGATGAGGCAGCCCTTGCGGCAGCCTTTTCCGACCGCACCAAACTGGTTCTGTTCAACAATCCGCAAAATCCGGCAGCCGTGGTCTATGGCCGCGAGGATATGGAATTGCTGGCCTCGTTCTGCATCCGTCACGATGCCATCGCGCTGTGCGACGAGGTGTGGGAGCATGTGGTGTTTGACGGACGGCGGCATGTGTCGATGCTGTCGATCGACGGCATGCGCGACCGGACGGTCAAAATCGGTTCGGCGGGCAAGATTTTCTCGCTGACAGGCTGGAAAGTCGGTCTGGTCGCTGCTTGTCCCGATCTGATGAAGGTGCTGTCGAAGGCGCATCAATTCATCACCTTCACCACGCCCCCCAATCTGCAGGCCGCTGTCGCCTATGGGCTGGGCAAGGATGATGATTATTTTGAAACCATGCGTGCGGACATGATGCGTAGCCGCGACCGTTTCACCAAGGGGTTGATTGAGCGTGGTTTTTCGGTGTTACCGAGCGAGGGCACGTATTTTCTGGCGATCGATCTGGAGCCGCTGGGCGAACATGACGATCTGGATTTCTGCCAGCGGTTGATCGAGAACAACGGCGTCGCCGCCATCCCGATGTCAGCTTTCTACGCCCATGATGCGGTGCGGACCACGGTGCGGTTCTGTTTTGCCAAGCGCGATGAAACCCTTGATGAGGCCTTGAAGCGGCTCGAGACCCTGAAAAAGGCCTGACCGTAAAAAAGCCGCCCTGCAAGATCGCCCGGGCGGCTTTGTGATTGTTCACCTTCTGGCAGACTGACGCCTCAGCTCAGGTGCAATTCCTTGAAGAAATCATTGCCCTTGTCGTCGATCACGATGAAGGCGGGGAAGTTTTCGACTTCCACCTTCCAGATCGCTTCCATGCCCAATTCGGGATATTCCAGCACTTCGACCTTCTTGATGCAGTCCTGGGCCAGACGTGCGGCGGGACCACCGATCGAACCGAGATAGAACCCGCCATGCTTGGCGCAGGCCTCGCGGACCTGTGTCGAACGGTTGCCCTTGGCCAGCATCACCATCGAGCCGCCTTGCGCCTGGAATTGCTCGACATAGGAATCCATACGTCCAGCGGTGGTCGGACCGAACGAGCCGGAGGCGTAGCCTTCCGGTGTTTTGGCGGGGCCGGCATAATAGATCGGATGGTTTTTGAAATAATCCGGCATGGCTTCACCACGATCCAGCCGTTCGCGGATTTTGGCATGGGCCAGATCGCGCGCAACGATGATGGTACCTGTCAGCGACAGGCGGGTTTTGACCGGATGTTGCGACAAGGTCGCCAGAATCTCGGACATCGGCTTGGACAGATCGATATTCACCACGTCGCCGCCCAGATGGCTGGTGTCGATATCGGGCATGAAACGGGCCGGATTGCGTTCCAGCGTTTCCAGGAACACGCCATCCTTGGTGATTTTGCCCATGGCCTGGCGGTCGGCCGAGCAGGAGACGCCCAGACCGATCGGCAGCGAGGCCCCGTGGCGCGGCAGGCGGATCACCCGCACGTCATGGCAGAAATACTTGCCACCGAATTGCGCGCCAACCCCGAGCGATTGGGTCAGCTTGTGGATTTCCTCCTCCATTGCCAGATCGCGGAAGGCGTGGCCGGATTCCGAGCCTTGGGTCGGCAGAGTGTCGAGATAGCGGGTCGAGGCCAGTTTGACGGTTTTCATCACCTGTTCGGCCGAAGTGCCGCCGATCACAATGGCCAGATGGTAGGGCGGGCAGGCAGCCGTGCCGAGGGTCAGAATCTTTTCCTTCAGGAAGGCGATCATCCGGTCATGGGTCAGCAAAGAGGGCGTACCCTGAAACAGAAATGTCTTGTTGGCCGAGCCGCCGCCTTTGGCGACAAACAGGAATTTATAGGCATCGTCGCCCTCCGCATAGAGGGTGATGTCGGCGGGCAGATTGTTGCGCGTGTTCTTTTCCTCGAACATCGACAACGGCGCCAGCTGCGAATAGCGCAGGTTTTTCTCGAAATAGGCATCGCGGATGCCGTCCGAGAGGCTGTCCTCGTCCTGCCCGTTGGTCAGCACGAAACGGCCCTTCTTGCCCATCACGATCGCCGTGCCGGTATCCTGGCACATCGGCAGGATGCCACCGGCGGCAATATTGGCGTTCTTGAGCAGATCGAAGGCCACGAATTTGTCGTTGGAGGTGGCTTCGGGATCATCCAGAATTTTGGCCAGCTGGGCCAGATGGCCGGGCCGCAACAGGTGGTTGATGTCGATCAGCGCCTGTTTGGCCAGCAGGCGGATCGCTTCTGGTTCCACCACCAGAAAGGAGTGGCCGCCCATCTCCTGCACCTTGACGCCCTCGCTGCTGAGCTTGTGGTAGGGCGTGGTATCGGGACCCAGTGGAAACAGGCTTGACGCTGAAGCGGCCATGGCAATTCCTCATGCACAGAATGAAGGCAGATGATCGGGAGACAGCCTAAAATCAGGGCTGAACAGGACGGCCATTTTACCCATCAAATCGTCCAAGTCCAATAGCGGGCGCCATAGACTGTGGTTGAATGGCGGGCGGAGCGGCACGATCAGGTGTTGCGTCCCGTATATTGACGGTATCAGGCTGCGTTCGAATTGGGGGTTCTGGTCAGCAATGCAAACAAAGCCGACTGGTCACGGGCCTGCCGCAGCGACTGGATCGTCAGCGGATCACGCATCACCCGCGCCACTTTCGCCAGGGCTTTCAAATGGTCCGCACCGGCATTTTCAGGCGCGACCAGCAGAAAGACCAGATCGACAGGCTCATGGTCAAGTGCTTCGAAATCAATCGGTTTTTCAAGGCGTGCAAACAGGCCTTGCAGTTTTTGGGCGTTCGGAAATTTGCCATGCGGGATCGCAATGCCGCGTCCAATACCGGTGGATCCCAGACGCTCGCGTTGCAACAGAGCCTCATAGATCTCGCGGCCATCCAGCCCCATCACGGTGGCAGCATGGTCGGCAATGTCGCGCAGGGCCTGTTTTTTGGAAGCCGCCTTCAGATTGGGCAGCACCGCGTCAGGAACCAGAAATTCAGTCAAAGGCATCTTATAAACCCGTTTGTCACCGACCCGTTCTATCGGGGGCCGTGTCAGCCAATGCAGGAATGGGGCCAAGCAAAGCTGTGATCAAAGCTCCGTCCCTTGCGGGCAGGCTTCAAGCCTATAAAGAATAGCTTCAGGTTTATCAACCGGACCGTGCGGAACGGTCCGGTTGAAAAGAATATCTCCCTGATCTCATGAGGCCAGGGTCGGGGGATCGATCCAGCCGATATTGCCGTCATTGCGGCGGTAGACCATGTTGACGCGGCCGCTGCTGGCATGGCGGAACACCAGAACGGGTGCGCCTGTCAGATCCAGGTCCTGAACCGCATCGGCCACCGACATATTGACCATGTTTTTGGTCGTTTCGGCGATCACCAGGGGGTGGAAGCCGACCTCGATCTCGTCATCCTCGTGATCCGGCGTCTGGATCACATAGGCCGGCATATCGAGTGACCAGACAGCCCCATCCTTGGCGTGATTGGTCGAATGGCGGTCTTTCAGGCGGCGGTTATAGCGGCGCAGGCGTTTTTCGATCCGCTCGGCGGCTTTATCCGCACTGAAATAGGCATCATGGGCCATGCCTTCGGCTTGCAGTGTAACGCCGGAGGACAGATGCAGCGTGCAGTCGGTTCTAAATCCGGTTCCTTCCGGTTCGATAATGACATGACCGGTGACGCCGCCATCAAAATATCGTTTGACGGCTGTGGAGACGCGGTCCGTTATCTGACCGCGCAGAGCGTCACCGACGTCGAGATTTTTACCAGAAACACGCAGAGCCATGGAACACCTCGCTAGTTGATCGAAGACCAAGAAGGAGCCCGTCCGCATCGGGCTGTACTCACAGCTCGAGTGTATAAGAGGCTGGGTGGCTTGCAACCTCTTTTACGATAATCCTCAACCTCAGACGATCTTGATCGACAGATCGGGCAAACGCTCCAATTTGCACAGAATCACGTCGCCCTTGACCACCGGACCGACATTTTCAGGGGTGCCGGAGTAAATAATATCACCGGCTTTCAGCTCGAAGGCTTCCGACAGTTTGGCAATTTGTTCGGCCACCGACCAGATCATGTGGTCCAGTCCCGCCTTCTGTTTGATGGTGCCGTTCACGGCCAGCGAAATCTCGCCTTTGGTAAAATGCCCGACCTGTTCAACCGGATGGATCGGGCCGATCGGGGCCGAATGGTCAAAACTTTTGCCGATTTCCCAAGGCTTTTTCTCGTCACCCAAGGCCCGCTGCAAATCGCGCCGTGTCATATCAAGGCCCAGCGCATAGCCGAACACATGGTCCAGCGCCCGATCGATCGGAATATTGGTGCCCCCCGATTTCAGCGCGCAGACCAGTTCGACCTCGTAATGGTAGTTTTTGGTCAGGCTGGGATAGGGGTGGTCAACCACGCTGTTGACCGGGATGTTCTGGATCGCATCGGTGGGTTTCTGGAAGAAAAAAGGCGGTTCGCGGCTGGGATCAGAGCCCATCTCGCGGGCATGGGCGGCATAGTTGCGGCCGATGCAGTAAATGCGGCGCACCTGGAACAGTTTGTCGCTGCCGACAATCGGCACCACCACGGGGGCGACCGGAAACATCACCGAACCCGCCGCAGTCTGCGCGTCGGCAGGCCCGATCTGTGCTGCGGCCAAGCCACTGCCGGAAGCCATGGCCCCGACCATCATATTGCGTCGTGTTACATCCATCGTCATTCCCTCCATTTATTGCTTTTATGGCAGGGAGGGTAAGCCAGACCGGTGATGTGTCAAGTCTGGCCCATGACCGGTTTCACCCCGCGTCGGCAATCAATCCGGCCGCTTCGATCCCGGCAATGCAGCAGATTTCATCATTGTCGGACACATCGCCCGAAATGCCGATGGCGCCGATGATCTGGTTGTCCGTGTTGCGGATCAGCACGCCGCCGATCACCGGAATCATCTTGCCGTCACTGGCGGAAGCCAAAGCCGTATAAAAGGCCGGATTCTTGACCGCCCGATTGGCGAGATTGCGCGCGCCCAAGCCCATGCCGAGCGTGCCCCAGGCTTTGCCAGTGGCAATTTCAACCCGCAAAATGCCGCTGCCATCCTCGCGCTTGGTCACCACCACATGACCGCCCGCATCGAGCACCACCACGGTCAGAGGCAGAAAATTCAGGGCGCGGCCCTTGGCAATCGCTTCATTGGCGATCAAATCGGCTTGGGCCAGCGTGACATTGCTCATCATCTATTCCTTGTTGGGCAGGGGTGCGGGGAGTGTCACCGGACAGATTGTGCTTTACAAAAAGCTTGTTTATCGGTTGATCATTATCATAGAGAAGTCTATCAGCCAATTGTCATCGCCCGGTCAAGGCCTTTTGGCACCCAACAAAGGAAACGGATCATGAGCAAAAGCGTCGGAATCATCGGTCTCGGGATTATGGGCGGGGCGATTGCCCGCAATCTGTGCGAGCGCGGTTGGTCGGTCACCGGCTATGATGTCGATCCGGCGGCCTGTGCTGCGCTTGAAAAGGCCGGCGGCAGGATTGCCGCATCGGTGACAGAGCTCGCCAAACAGGAAACAGTCCTGATGACCTCCTTGCCAAGCCCGAAAATCGTGCGCGCGGTCGCCGAGGAAATCGCAGCCAGTGGCACAACCGGCCGCATGGTTTGCGAGTTGAGCACGCTGGCGCTCGAAGACAAGCTGGCGTTCGAGGCGATTTTGTCGAAAGCGGGCCATACGCCACTTGATTGCCCGCTGAGTGGCACCGGCGCTCAGGCGCAGACCCGCGATCTGGTGATCTATGCGTCGGGTGACACCAAGGCGATCGAATGTCTGGAAGGGCTGTTTCTCGATTTTGGCAAAAAAGTCGCCAATCTCGGCGCGTTCGGCAATGGCAGCCGGATGAAATATGTCGCCAATTATCTGGTGGCCATCAACAATGTTGCCACCGCCGAAGCGATGGTCCTGGGCATCCAGGCAGGGCTTGATCCGCAGCAGATCATCGAGATTGTCGGCCCCGGGGCGGGCGGATCGAAAATCTTCGAATTGCGCGCGCCGATGATGGCAGCCAACCATTACGAGCCGCCGACCATGCGCATGGCAACTTGGCGCAAAGACATGACCGTGATCGGCGATTTCGCGCGCGAATTGGGCTGCCCGATCCCGCTGTTCGAAAAATCCAACGAGATTTACGAAAAGGGTCTGGCCATGGACCTCGGCCATCTCGATACCGCTGCAGTCTGCAAGGTGATCGAAGAGATGGGCGGCTTCAAACGCTGACGGCGCGCATTGTCCGGCCTCAGGCTTCGCGCATGCGGGCCTGCCGGATGGTAATCGTCTGCTCGGTGGTTTCGCGCAGCATCGAGGCAAACAGAGCGGCGGCGGGAGACAGGACACGCCGTGTCGGCTCGATCAGCACGAAATCGGAATAGAGCGCAGGCTGGTCGAGCGGGCGGATGTCGAAGCGGGCACCGTCGAGATCATTCACCATCATCACCCCGGGCAGGATGGCCACCCATTCGCTGCTGGCGACAAAATCCAGCGTGCCCATCATGGCATCCAGCTGCAACCGCCGCTCGATGGCGACACCGTGGCTGGCGCAATAGGTTTCGATGGTCCGGCGGCGGGTGTTTTGCGGGCCGGGGACAACAATTTTCAACGGGTCCATGTCTTTGAGCGAGATCGGGGTCAGGTGCTGGCCCAACCGGTTCTTGCTGGCCACCAGCATTTCGCGGTCGCGGATCAGCAGGGTTGTGGACAGGCCGACCGCCCCTTGAAACCCCGGAACAACCGCGAAATCCAGCTCCCCTTTGCGCACCAGATCGGTCAGGACACCGGAATAGGCTTCCGTCACCCGCATCTCGACCGTGGGCGCGACCGCAATGAAACGGTCGAGTGTCGGGGCCAGCACCGCGCGGGTGAAGGTCGGCATCAGGCCGATGCGGACCTCGCCGCCCAAGGCCGATGCGCGGCCGATTTCGGCCTCGGCCAGATCGAGCCGCCGCAAAATGGCAACACATTCCCCGTAATAGCGTTCGCCATGCGCGGTCGGAATGACCCCGCGGCCGTCGCGCACCAGCAATTCGACCCCGAGGCTTTCTTCGAGATGCCGGATATGCTGGGAAATCCCCGATTGTGTCGCCCCTTCACGCTGCGCGGCGGCGGTAAAGGAGCCTTCCTCGAACACGGCCACGAATGAACGGATTTGCTTGAGCGAGCGCATGAAGCAGGTCGACCCTCTATCAGAAAAATTAATATCGGAAAGTAATAATAATCATTTTTATTATGGCTGGTCCAGCCTTAGTCTTTGGTTGAATGACATTCGCTTCGGCGTTCTGAATTATCAAACAGGATCAGGCCCATGAAACTTGGTTTTTTTACGATGCCCATCCATCCGCTCGGCAAGGATTGGCGGCAATGTCTCGCGGAAGACCGTGAAGCGTTCATTCTCGCTGACGAATTGGGTTTTGTGGAAGCTCTCGCCGGCGAACATGTGACAGACCAGGCCGAGAATATCACCTCCTGCATCACCTTCATTGCGTGGATTGCGGCGGCCACCAAAAATATCCGGCTGGGCACCGGCACCGTCAATATGCCCAACAACCACCCTGCCGCAGTCGCATCGAGCATTGCCATGCTCGACCACATGCTTGATGGCCGTTTTGTGTTCGGGATCAGCCCTGGTGGTCTGCTCTCCGATGCCGAAGTGTTCGGCAATCTCGACAACAACCGCAACGAAATGTTTGTTGAAGCCATCAACCAGGTGCTGGCGATCTGGGAAGGCGAGGCGCCTTACAATCTGAACGGCAAATACTGGAAAATCTCGACCGAGCGCACGTTGCTGTCCGAAATCGGCCAGGGTGTCATGCCCAAGCCGTTGCAGCGTCCCCATCCTCCGATTGTCGTGACCGCAGTGGCACCGTTCTCCAAGGGTGTGACGGAAGCGGCCGCTCGCGGCTGGGATCCGATTTCAGCCAACTTCCTGATGCCGGTCTGGGCGAAATCGCATTGGCCCAAATATGTCGAAGGCTGTGAAATGGCTGGCCGCAAGGCCGACCCCGCCAATTGGCGGGTCGCCAAAAGCGTGTTCGTGGCCGACGACATGGCCACCGCCAAGGCCTATGCACTGGATCCGAATGGCCCCTATGTCTCCTACTACCGTTCCTTGTTCACCAAGTTGAAAAAGAACGGCCGGATCGAATTGTTCAAGACCTATCGCGAACAGCCCGATGACGAGGTGACACTGGACATGGTTTGCGACAAGCTGATCATTTACGGCACGCCGGACAAAGTGGCCGACGATATTCTGAAGCTGCGCGAGGAAGTCGGCGAGTTCGGCACCATGCTCTATGCGGGCAAGGACTGGAAAGACCGCGAGCTCGGCCGCAAGTCGATGATCTTGCTGGCTGAAAAAGCCCTGCCGCGCATCAATGCCGGTATTTCGAAGGCCGAGGCTGCAGAATGAGCGCTGTCACACTGGTTGATTGCGGCGGGTTCAAACTCGCCACCCGCCTGGATGGCCTGACGGATGCTTCGGCACCGTGGCTGGTGCTGTCCAATTCGCTCGGCGCGTCCATGATGATGTGGGAGCCGCAGCTGGCGGTGCTGGGGCAGCATTATCGCATCCTGCGTTATGACACGCGCGGCCACGGCGCGTCAGAGGCCCCGCAAGGCCCCTATGATTTCGGCGGGCTTACCCATGATGTGCTGGCCCTGATGGACCACTATCATATCGGCAAAGCCTCGTTCATGGGCCTGTCTCTGGGCGGTATGACGGGCTTGGGTCTGGCCATCCATCATGCCGACCGGTTCGACAGGATTGTCTGCTGTGATGCGCGTGCCGACAATCCGCCGCCCTTCGTGCAGAGCTGGGATGACCGCAAGGCGGCCGTCGATGCCGGCGGCTTGCAGGCGATCGTCAATGGCACGATGGAACGCTGGTTCGTCGAAAGCTGGCGCAAGGCCCATCCGGACCAGTTGCAGAATTTTGTCGATGCCTTTCTCGCCACATCGGTGGACGGCTATAAAGCCTGTGCGGATACCCTGAAAACCCTCGACTATCTCAAGGATCTGGGCTCGGTAAGCCTGCCTGTGCTCTATCTGGTCGGTGCCGAAGATCTGGGCGCGCCTCCTGCTGTGATGCGTGCGATGGCGATGGCCACTCCCGGCTCGGCCTATATCGAGGTTCCGCACGGTGCGCATTTGCCAAATGTCGACAACAGTGCAGACTTCAACACAGCGATTGCAGGCTTTCTAGGCCTGCATTGAGGCCGCTTGGTTTTTCGGAGTTGAGAGATGATTTTGACGGATCGTGTTCCCTATCAGGCACTGGTTGACCGGCCCAAGCTGACGCTGCCGGGCAATGCCCGTGTCGGTTTGTGGATCATTCTGAATGTCGAGGAATGGCGGATTGAAAAGCCGATGCCGCGCACCGTGCTGCCGCCGCCGATGGGCGTGCCGTTGTTGCCGGATGTGCCGAACTGGTCATGGCATGAATACGGCATGCGAGCCGGTTTCTGGCGGCAGTTCGAGGCGCTGACCTCGCGCGCGATTCCGACGACACTGGCGATCAACGGGAATGTCTGCAAATCCTATCCGCGGGTGGCGTCGGCTGCGCGCGAGGCGGGCTTCGAATTCATGGGCCACGGCTATCTGCAAGGGCCGATGCACAAGGTCGAGAACCAGGATGATGCGATCGCCCGCACGGTTGAATCCATCATGCAGTTTACAGGCAAGCCGCCGCGTTCCTGGGAAAGTCCGGGCCTGACCGAGACCGAAGAAACGCTTGATCTGCTGCGCAAGAACGGCATCGAATATGTGGCGGATTGGGTCATCGACGATCTGCCGCAAGAGGTCGATACGCCCTATGGCGTGATCACGACCATTCCCTACACGGTCGAGATGAACGACATCGCAGTCTATGCCCTTCAACAGCACCAGTCTGATGTGTTCTTGAAACGCGGCATCGACCATTTCGACAGGCTCTATCGTGAGGGGGCCGACAATGCCCGCATCATGGCCCTGTCGATCCATCCCTATATTACCGGCGTGCCGCATCGCATCCGCTATCTGGAAGAATTGCTGGATTACATCATCGGCCATGAAGGCGTGGCTCTGATGACCGCCAGCGATATCGGCGACTGGTACCGTCGCGAGATGGAGCAATACCGTTAAGCAGAAGAACTCACGATAAGAGCGGCACAAGCCGCCAGCGGATTACTGTACCGGGTAGGAAACGAACAAGGGGCATTATCGCCATGCAGTTTTGGATCATTCAGGGGCTGAACAGCCTGGCGCTGGGGGGGCTGTTGTTTTTGCTCGCCTCGGGCTTTTCCTTGATTTTTGGTCTGATGCGGATTGCCAATCTGACCCATGGTGCGTTTTTCATGCTCGGGGCCTATCTGGGGGCCAATGCGATCCGCAGCATTGACGGGGTCAATCTGTGGACGGCGGCGGTCGGAACGGGTCTTCTGGTCGCTGCGGCTGGCGGTTTGCTCGAACGTCTCGTGTTGCGGCAATTATCGACCAATCCGCTCGGACAGGTTCTGGTCACGCTGGGCATGTCCTTCATCATTGCCGATGCCTGCCTGATGATTTGGGGTGGTGATCCGATCCCCGTGCCGACCCCTGCGGATTTGCGCAAACCGTTGCTGCTGTTCGGCTTTGCCTTCCCGACCTATCGGGTGGTGGTTGTCGGCTGTGCGATAGTCGCCGCCATTGCCCTTTATGGATTGCTTGAGCGCACCCGCATTGGTGCGATGATCAGGGCGGGCGTGGATGACATGGATATGGCGCGCGCCATCGGTATTCCCGTCTCGGCTCTGTTTACCGCTGTGTTCTGTCTCGGCGCGGGGATTGCCGGTGCCGGCGGGGTTCTGGGCGGGCCGATCATGTCGGCCTATCCCGGCCTTGATGCCGATATGCTGCCATTGGCCTTGATCGTGGTGATTCTGGGCGGTGTCGGGTCGCTGCTGGGGGCGTTTGTCGGCAGTTTCATCATCGGGTTCATCTACACCTTCGGCATCGCGTTGCTGCCTGATTTGGCCTATGTGATCCTGTTCCTGCCGATGATTGTGGTGATTGCCTTTCGCCCGCAAGGCCTGTTTGGGAGGATCGGCGCATGAAGCGGATTTCCGGAGTTGTGTTTCTGGCCTTGCTGTGTGTCTTCCCGCTGTTTGCGGGTGACTTCTACATCAATCTGGCCAGCCAGATCCTGATTGCGGCGATTTTTGCGATGAGCCTCAACCTGCTGGTCGGCTATGGCGGCCTGACCTCGCTGGGTCACGCCTCGTTTCTGGGCTTTGCGGCCTATGCGTCGGCCTGGTCGACCACCCATATGGGTCTTGGTGTTGGCACGGCAGCCGTGGTCGCCATTCTGGCCACCATGGTCATGGCAGGCCTGTTCGGTATGATCGCCCTGCGTGCCACCGGCCTCGGCTTTCTGATGATCACGCTGGCTCTTTCGCAGGTTCTGTGGGGGCTGGCCTATCGCTGGGTCGCGGTGACCAATGGCGACAACGGCATGAGCGGGCTGGTCCGCCCTGCGCCCTTCGGGATCTCGCTGGATTCGGGAGCCAACTATTACTGGTTCACGCTGGTGGTGTTTGTGGTCTCCTACTGGCTGATGGCGATCTTTGTCTCCTCGGCTTTCGGGTCCGCCTTGCGCGGAACCCGCGACCAGGCGCGGCGCATGTCGGCTCTCGGCCATGATGTCTGGATGATCCGCTGGATCACCTTCATCTATGCCGGTTTCTGGGGGGCGGTTTCGGGTCTGCTCTATGTCTATTACACCAAATATATCCATCCTTCCTCGCTCTCGATCACCGCTTCGGCGGAAGGTCTGCTGAGCGTGATCGCCGGGGGATCGGGCACGCTGGGCGGGCCTGTGGTGGGAGCGGCCTTGCTGATCATTCTCAAGAACTACGCATCCGCCTATGTCGAGCGCTGGAACATGCTGCTGGGCTTCGTGTTCCTGTTCATCGTGCTGGTGCTGCCTGAAGGAATTGTTCCCGGGCTGAAACGCATCTTCTCTCGCCGCCAGGGAGGCCAGTCATGAGTGCTTCGGTTCCTGCTCTTGAGATTATCAATCTTAAGAAATTCTTCGGCGGTCTACCGGCCACACAGGATGTGAATCTGCAGGTCATGCCGGGTGAGAGGCGGTTGATCATCGGGCCGAACGGTGCGGGTAAGACCACGCTGTTCAACCAGATCACCGGCGACTTCCTGCCCACATCCGGCCAGATCAAACTGTTCGGCGCCGACATCACCCGCCTGAAGCCGCATGAGCGGGCGCATATGGGCCTGTCGCGCACCTACCAGATCATCACGCTGTTTGCCAAGGATACGCTGGTGCACAATGTGACGCTGGGCCTCTTGGGCCTGTCGCCGGCGCGCTGGAACCTGTTCAAGCCGCTGGACCACTATCAGGAGATGGAGGTCGAGGCGCGGCGGGTGCTGGGTCTGGTCGGTCTCGGCGCGATGGCCGACCGGTTGGTCTCGGAGATCGCCTATGGCCAGAAGCGGCGTGTCGAAATCGCCATGGCGATGGCGCAAAAGCCGAAACTGCTGTTGCTGGACGAACCGCTGGCAGGCCTGTCCGCCGAGGAGCGCACCACCATCAAAGAATTGATCGCGGCCATTCCCAGAGAGACCACTCTGGTGATGATCGAGCACGACATGGACACCGCACTCGATCTCGCGGAGACCGTGACGCTGCTGCATTATGGCAAGGTGATTGTTGACGGACAGCGTGATGCCGTAATCGCCGATGAAAAGACGCGGGAGGTGTATCTTGGCCACTGAAGCGCTGACGATCGAACATATCGATGCCTTTTACGGCGACAGCCATGTGCTGCATGGCGTGTCGCTGTCGCTGAAAGAGGGGCAGGTGCTGGCTTTGCTGGGCCGCAACGGCGCGGGCAAAACCACCTGCATTTCCGCCATCATGGGGCTGGTCGCCCCGCGCAACGGGACGGTCTCGCTGTTCGGCGAAACCATCAGTGGCCTGCCGCCGGAAGCGATCTCGCGCACCGGTGTCGGTCTGGTCCCGCAGGGACGCCGGATCTTCCCGTCGCTAACGGTGAAGGAAAATCTGGTCATTGCCCGCCAGCGCGAAAGCGACGATCCGAAATCCTGGAATCTCCAGCGCATCTTCAATCTGTTTCCGCGTCTGGAAGAACGCCAGCAGCAATTGGCCGGCTCTTTGTCGGGCGGCGAGCAGCAGATGCTGGCTTTGGGCCGAGCCTTGATGGGCAATCCGCGCGTGCTGTTGCTCGACGAGCCTTCGGAAGGGCTGGCACCGCTGATCGTTGCCGAAGTCGGGCGCACCATCGCGTTGTTGAAGCAGGAGGGTCAGTCGATCATTCTGGTCGAGCAGAACAGCAATCTCGCGCTGTCGCTGGCCGATGATGTGGTGATCCTCAATACCGGACGCGTGGTGTTTGCGGGTCCGGCTTCCGAGGTGGTCGGCAATGATGCACTGATCACCCAGCATCTCGGCATTTTCCACGGGCACTGACATGGTCACGACAGAGGCATCAGGCATGGGCGCACAGGGCCAGCATCTCACCGTCAACGGCACCGAGATCACCCTCTCGGTGGACGGCGACACCCCGTTGTTGAGCGTGCTGCGTGACCGGATGGATTTGAAAGGCAGCCGGATCGGCTGTACCGAGGGCTATTGCGGGGCCTGCACGGTGCTGGTCGAGGGCAAGCCCGTCCAGTCCTGCAACACGCCGGTCTGGTCGGTGGCGGGCAAGGCGGTCACCACCATCGAGGCGGCTGACAGGCATCCGGTGCTGGGGGAGGTGCAGAAGGTGTTTGTCGCCCTGCAGGCTGCCCAATGCGGCTATTGCACCAATGGCATCATGATGACTCTGGCGGGGCTTTTGAGCCAGTCGCCGCGTCCCGACCGTGCCCATATTCTCGCCCATCTCGACGAGCGGCATCTGTGCCGCTGCGGGGTCCATGCGCGGGTGTTGAAGGCGATTGACCAGTTGCTGGCGCATTCCGAAGGAGGCTTGGCATGAGCGAGTGTCCGGCCAATTTGAAAGCCAATCCACTGCTGTCACGCTGGTTCCGACTGGACGAGCGGCCCCTGATGGGTGTGCGCTCCGGCAAGGTTGAATTGGGACAGGGCGCGACGACCGCGCTGGCGATGATCGCCGCCACCGAATTGGGGCTGGAACTCGACCAGATCGATATTCTGGCGGCCGATACCGCCCATGGTCCGGATGAGGGCTATACCGCAGGCAGCTTCTCGGTCGAACATGGTGGCTCCGCCATGCGCTGGGCTGCGGCACAGCTGCGCGAACTGGCCGCACAGGCGGCGGCAACGGTGTTGGGGACCACTGCCGACCAGCTGGTGGTCGAGGCGGGACAGTTCCGTCGGCTAGGCCATAACGAAGGCGTGACCTATTGGCAGTTGCGCGACCGGATCAATCTCGGGGTCTCGGTGCTGGATTTGCCCGCACCGGTTTTGCGCGGCGGCACCATTGACGACGGCCATACCCGGCGGCCCGATCTGGTCGGCAAATTGTCCGGTGCCGGCTTCATCCAGGATATGACATGGCCGGATCTGTTGCATGGCCGCGTGTTGCGCCCCGATCATCCGCAAGACCGGCTGCTGTCGTGTGACGATGCGGCGGCCAAAGCCCTTGCCGGTGTGGTGGCCGTGGTGCGCGATGGCCACTTTGCCGGTGTGGTGGCGCAGAGCGACGAGATCGCCCTTGCCGCCATTGCCCTGCTGCGGCGTTCGGCCCAATGGCAGCGGCAGGCCGAATTGCCACTTGATGACGGGCTGAACGGCTGGATGGATCAGGCCAGCCCTTTATCCACGTGTTTTCTCGACGAGGCGCAGCCGGACAAGGATTTGCCGATCCGGCACGCGGCACGCTATTCGCGGCCCTTCATTGCCCATGCGTCGATTGGTCCGGCCTGCGCAGTCGCCCAGTGGCATGACGGGCAGTTGCAGGTCTGGTCACATTCGCAAGGCATCTATCCCTTGCGCCGCCAGCTGGCCCGCACCTTCGGGCTGGAGGCGGAACACGTCCAGGTGACCCATGCGCACGGGGCTGGCTGCTATGGCCATAATGGCGCCGATGATGTGGCACTCGATGCCGCTCTGCTGGCCCGCGCGGTCAAGGCGCCGGTGATGTGCCTGTGGACACGGGCGGATGAATTGAGCTGGTCGCCGTTCGGGGCAGCCATGCGGATGGAGCTGTCCGCCGGACTGGACGAAAGCGGGCAGATCGTGGCGTGGAACCATGCGGTCTGGAGCCCGACCCATCTGGCGCGTCCGGGCTTTGGCGACGGAGTGAATTTGCTCGCGGCTGGCGATCTGGCTCAACCGCATGCCCGCCCGCCATTGGCGGATGCCCCGCGTCCGCAAGGCGGCGGTGACCGCAATGCCGTGCCGCTTTATGATGTCGGAGCGCGCAAGATCACCCATCACCTGTTGCCGCAAGGTCCATTGCGCAGTTCCGCGCTGAGGGCTTTGGGTGCGCATGGCAATGTGTTTGCCATCGAGAGCTTTATGGACGAATTGGCGGCATTGGCGGGACGCGATCCGCTGGAATTCCGTCTGGCGCATCTGTCGGAACCGCGCGGTCGGGCGGTGGTCGAGGCCGTGGCCAAAGCGGCGCAATGGAACCAGGATGATCCAGGCGGCGAAGGACACGGACGCGGGCTCGGCTTTGCCCGCTATAAAAATCTGGGGGCCTATTGCGCGGTGGTCGTCGAGGTCGAAGTCGCCGAAACGGTCCGGCTTGTGAAGGTCACGGCTGCGGTTGATGCGGGGGAGGTGATCCATCGTGACGGTCTCATGAACCAGATCGAAGGCGGGATCATCCAGGCGGCGAGCTGGACCCTGAAAGAGGCGGCAGGCTGGACGCAGGACGGCTTCAAGACCCGCTCCTGGGCCGATTATCCGATCCTCACTTTCAGCGAGATCCCGGCCATCGAGATCGAGCTGGTGGCTCCCGAGGGCGCGGCTTCGCTGGGCGGTGGCGAATGTGCGGCAGGGCCGGTGGCTGCTGCCATCGGCAATGCGATTGCCCATGCTCTGGGTGTCAGGGTCCGTGACATGCCTTTGACGCCCGAGCGGATTACCCAAGCAATTCACGCGTAACAATCGAGGTCAAGCAATGAATATTGGTGTTTGTGGAATGGGTCGTATGGGTGCTGCCATGGCGCAGCGCCTGATCGGTGTTGGCCATTCTGTCTGGGTCTGGAACCGCGATGCCGCCAAAACCGAGCCGCTGGTTAGCCTCGGTGCCAAGGCTGCCAAAACGCCGCAGGATGTCGCCGCGCATTGCGACATCATCATCACCATGCTGTTGAACGACAAGGCCATCGATACGGTGTTGCGCGGCGAGCACGGCATTCTGTCGGCCGAGCTGGCAGGCAAGCTGGTGATCGAGATGAGCACGGTTCTGCCGGAAGTGCAGGAAGCTGCGGCCCGTGACGTGACGGCCAAAGGCGGTCACTATGTCGAATGTCCGGTGGGTGGCACGGTGGGTCCGGCGCGCGAAGGCAAGCTGTTCGGCCTGTGCGGCGGCTCAGATGCGGATGTGGCCCGCGCCCATCCGGTGCTTGAACAGCTGTGCCGCCGGATCGAGCATGTCGGTCCTGTCGGGGCGGGGGCCAAGATGAAGCTGGCGGTCAATCTGCCTTTGCTGGTCTATTGGCAGGCGCTGGGCGAGGCCCTGTCCCTGTGCGGTCCTTTGAATTTGCCGCCCGAGCGGGTGATCGACATTCTGTGCGACACATCGGGCACACCGACGGCCATGAAAGGGCGTGGCCCCGACATTGCCAAACTGCTCGGCGGCCAGCCGACCGGCGCCCCTGCCTTCGATGTGTCCGCCGCCAAGAAGGACCTGTCGACCATGGCGGCCTTTGCCAAAATTCTCGGTGTCGAGGTGCCGGTTGTCGAGGCTGCAATCGGCGGCTATACCGCTGCCGAGCAAGCGGGCTTTTCCGCCGCCGATCCGATCAACCTGCCGGTGTTCTGGTCCCGCAAGCATTAAGGAAAACCGGATATGATCAAAGCCGCCATTATCGGATTGGGCTGGTGGGGTCGCACCATCGCCCGTGATCTTGCTGACAGTGCCGTGATCCGTCCGGTGCTGGGGATTGATCCGGACCAGACCGGCCGTGATTTTGCCGCTGCCCAGGGGCTGGCTGTGTCGGCCCGTTTCGAGGATGCGCTGGAACGCGCCGATATCGACGCGGTCATTCTCTGCTCGCCACACAAGCACCATGCCGCACAGATCAAGGCGGCTGCAGCGGCCGGCAAGCATGTTTTCTGCGAGAAGCCGCTCTGCACCCGCGCCGATGATGTCGAGGACGCGGTCGCCGCCATCCGTAAGGCCGGTGTGCAACTGGGCATCGGGCACGAGCGGCGATTCGAGCCGGCTGTCATCGAAATGCGCAAGCGGTTTGCCGCAGGCGAATTCGGCAACAGCCTGCTGCTCGAGGGCAATTTCTCGCAAGACAAGTTTTTTGCTCTGCCGCCCGACAATTGGCGGCTGTCTCCGGTGGAAGCACCGGTGGGCCCGCTGTCGGCCACCGGCATCCATCTCGTCGATCTGTCGATCGGCATTTTCGGCCAGCCCAAGGAAGTCTGGGCCAGGCTTGCCACCCGTGGCAGCAGTTTCGGCAATGGCGATACGCTGTCGATCACGCTCGGCTTTGAGAGCGGGGCAACGGCCATGATCACGGCCATTCTGGCCACACCCTTTGTCGGCCGTCTGGCCTTGTTTGGCTCGCAAGGCTGGATGGAAATCCGCGACCGCACCCATCCCGAAAAGCCGACCGGTTGGGACGTGACCACGGTGCATCGCGGGGAAAGTCCCGTTACAAGTTTCTACCCGCCGCATCCGGCCGTGCGCGACAATCTCGAAGCCTTTGCGCGGGCTGCGGCAGGGGGTGAGGCCTATCCTGTATCGCTCGACGAGATGGTTGCCAATGTGCGCAGTTTCGAGGCGATTACCCGATCGGCTGCGAGCGGACGGATCGAAACCGTCTGAGATTTTCCCCTTTAACTTTTAACCCACCACTGGAGTGATCGAGACTATGCATAACGGACCCAACCGCTACGGCCTGACGGCTGCCCGCACCCATGATGCCGATGGCCGTGCCCGTCGTCCTTCAACCCCGACCATCGATATCCACGCCCACATCATCGTGCCCGCCGGTGCTGCCATTGCCCAGCCGCATGTCGATATGAGCAAGATTCCGCTGGCGCATTTCGCCAATGATGAAACCAAATCCATCAATGCCACGCAGGACAAGGATCGCTTCGAGGTGATCACCCAGCACGACAAGCGCTTGCGGGATCTCGATGCCATGGGCATCGACATCCAGGTGATCGCGCCCGCACCGGGCCAGTGCTATTACACTGTTGATCCGAAAATTGCCGCAAAGGCCCATCAGGTTGTCAACGAAGGCATGGCCACCTATTGCGCCAAATATCCCGACCGGTTCGTCGGCCTGGGCACCGTAACCCTGCAGGAGCCGGAACAGGCCGTGCAGGATCTGATCTATGCCATGGACCAGTGCGGCCTGAAGGGCGTGCAGATTCTGACCAGCGTCAATGGCGGTGAAGTCTCCGATCCGCGCAATGATGTATTCTTTGCCGAAGCCGAGCGTCGCGGTGCCTTCATCATGATGCATCCGAACGGCTTTACCCATGGTGACCGTTTCACCAATTACTATTTCAACAATGTCGTCGGCAATCCGCTCGAAACCACATTGGCCCTGCACAACCTGATCTTCAGCGGGACTTTGGGTCGGTTCCCCGACCTGAAGCTGATGGCCGTCCATGGCGGGGGATATCTGCCGGGCTATTCGGGCCGTATCGACCACGCCTGGGGTGCGCGCGATGACAGCCATGCCCAGCTGCCTCTGGCACCGACCACCTATCTGCGTCAGGTCTATCTGGATACGGTGGTGTTCTCCTATCACCAGCTGGCTTACCTGATCGACGTGTTCGGCCCCGACCGCATCCTGATGGGGACCGACTATCCGTTCGACATGGCCGAATACAATCCGATCGGCCACGTCGCCGGCGTCGGTCTGGATGATCGCGATTTCCATGCGATTACGGGTGGCAATGCAGCCCGCTTGCTGGGTTTGAAGCTCTAAGCTCAGTCTTGCCCGTCAGGGCCCGAGACCTTTCGGATCGCCGTGGAACGGGTTTTCACGGCGGTCCCGAACACACTGGATATCCCCTCCAGAAACACATCCAGCGCGTTGGAAATCGCCCGGTTCTTCTGTTCCAGCACGGGTGAATCATAGATGTGTTTGCGAACGCCATAATAGAAAATGCCGCCATGCAGCAGCCACGCCAGTTCCAGTTCGGCGGCGGCGGGCTCCTGGGCGGGCAATCCGGCCTCGTGGCGGTATTCCTCGATGATGCGTGTCAGAATCCGCGTCTCGACAATGCTGACATACCACTTGTTGATGGATGCCCCTTTCAACCCCGAAAACAGATAGATCCTGATCCAGTCGCGGTCGAAAATCGCGTCGGTATAGGCATCGTAGAAATGCTGCAACCGCTCGCGGATCGGACGGCTGCGATCCCCCAGCATGTCGTCCCATTCGGGCTGCCAGCGGTCGAGATAGACGCGCTTGTAAACCTCGCGGATCAGATCGTCCTTGCTGGGGAAATAGCGGTAGAGCAGCGGCTGGGTGACGCCCAGCTTGCGGGCCAGTTCGCGGGTGCCGGCATCAAAACCTTCTTCGGCAAACAGGCTGGTGGCTTTGCGGATAAAATCCTCGCGGCGTTGGGCCGGTGACAACCGCCGCTGCTTGGACGAGGCTTCCTGCTCTGCCGGCTCATCGGCGGCTGGCCAATCGGCAGCGGCGATGCTGTTGAGTTTGAATTCTTCATCCATTGCCGCTGTTGTCCTGTATATCCGGCTTGGTCGATCAGACCAGATTGGTAAAAGCCCCGAAGGCGCCACGGCTGAACAGCAAGGGGTCGCCCTGGTGGTGGTTATAGGCTTCGACCGCACCCAGAAAGATCACATGATCGCCGCCATAATAGCGGTAGGAATTGCGGCATTCAAACTGGGCCAGCACGCCCTCGAGCTTGGGGGCGCCGCCCAGGCCGGGCTGCCAGTTCATGCCGGCAAATTTGTCCTCCGAGGGGCGGGCGAAATGCAGCGCGATATCGGATTGGTCCTGCCGCAGCACATTGATGCAGAAATGCGAGGCATCCTGAAAGGCCTGCATGCTGGGGGAATGGTTGACCAGACTCCACAGCACCAAGGGCGGGTTGAGCGAGACGGAGGAGAATGAATTGGCCGTCAGGCCCACCTTGCGGCCGTCGGCACCCACGGTGGTGATGACAGTCACGCCGGTGCCGAAGCAGCCGAGGGCGTGGCGGAAATCGCGCGGATCGAAGGCGTCGGGCAGGGTCTCGGTGCCAGTCGGGCTGGTGGAGGTTTCGGTCTTGGACATGCTTTTACTCACAGCGTCGGGTTTTCGGAGGGAAGGCCTAACGCAACCCGACCGAAATTGGAGCCGGCAACGTCAAAATTGAAAGCGATATGGGCATTGACCGCATGGGCATCGCGGAACTGCTTTTCCATCGGCAGCAGTCGTGACAGACCACCCGCGCCGCTGGCAGAGAACAGGATCGAGACCGCTTCGGTGCACAGATTGACAGAGAAGGCACCATCGCGCCGGTAGCGTGTCTTGGTCAAGAGATCGGGGACGATGCCCTTGCGGCAGTCTTCCATCGCATTGATGCAGATCGAACGCATGATGTCACGTCCGGTATCGATGCGGGCCGCTGCCGAGGCAATCTTGATCTGGGTCGACTGGAAGTCGCTCAGCTTGGCGCGGTTGTATTGCGAGGCGCGGTTGCGCGAAGAGGTCAGATAATTCTCCAGACAGACTTCGGCATTGCCCAGCGCAATGCCTGTCAGCACGAAGGCGAACAGGGCAAACACAGGAAGTTGATAAAGCGCTCCGGGATTGACAACGCTGCCGGGCGTTGGCCCCCCGGCAATCGCGCTGACAGCCAGGGTCATGTCATCGGGCACAAAGGTGCTGCCGATGATCACATCATGCGAGCCGGTGCCGGAAAGGCCCATGGCGTTCCAGTTGTCGAGCGTCTCGTAAGCACTTTCTGGCACCAAAAAGATCCGCATTTCGGGCGCATCGGCATCATCATCGGGGGTGACAATGCCTGCCAGCATGTTCCATGTGCTCGGGTTGACGCCGGAGGAGAACGGCCAGCGGCCCGACAATTCATAACCACCCTTGACCTTTTTGGCCTTGCCCGAGGGAAACACGAAGGAGGAGGCAATCAGCACATCGGGATTGTCGTTCCACAACAGATCCTGGGCGGCTTGCGGGAACATGCCGAGCATCCAGTGGTGGCTGCCGAGATTGGCAACATTCCAGGCCACGGCTGCATCGCCATGGGCGATCGCGGCGGCAAAGTCGACGAGGCCCACATAATCGAATTCGGAACCGCCGACCCGTTTGGGCTGCAAGATGCGGAACAGGCCTGCGTCATGCAGATCCTGTTCGGTCTGGCGGGGCAGGCGGCGCAACTGCTCTGTCTCGGCCGCGCGGGCTTTAAGGGTCGGCACGAGCGCACGGGCGCGCTCCAGCATGGCCTCGTAATTGTGGATATCATTGCCGGACGTGCGGGACTTGGCTGCACGATCGAGATGGATGACAGTATCGGACATAACGCACTTCCTCTATGGATCTTGTCAGGTCGCACCCGAAAGAAAAACTTGTCCTTGTCTGTGGTGGTCGCCAGCCAGTCGCTGCCGGAGCCCCCAAGACGTTTAAATTTATCGGTCGATAAATTAACAGAGCATCCCGTCCGGTTCAAGCCCCCGCCGGATGAAAAAAATTTCAAGAAAAAATGGCATCTGTCGCGCTTAGACACTTGCCGTGGCGATTCAAGCCCTATAGTTATTTTTCGGATGATAAATAACAATCGGCCGCGGGGCAAGGCGGTGCTGGACCACAGAGGTCCGGATCGGGCCAAGCCAGCAGATGACCGGTTGCATGGCGTGTGAAACCAGAGGGAGAGACCGATGCGTAAACCTGTCAACCGCGCAGCGATTATGGAAGCGGCAGAAAAATTGTCGAATTGGGGCCGTTGGGGCAAGGAAGACCAGATTGGGACCCTCAACAATGTGTCACCCGAAGACATTGTCAATGCTGGCAAATTGATCAAGAAGGGCAAGACCTTCTCGCTCGGCCTGTCGTTGAAGGAGCCGATCCAGTCCGGTCTGTTCGGCGGTCGCTGGAACCCGATCCACACCATGCTGGCCACCGGCACCGATGCCGCCGCAGGCAATCAGGACGAGCCGTTCCCCTATCTGCGTTATGCCGATGACGCGATCAACATGCCGTGCCAGGCCTCGACCCAATGGGATGCGTTGTGCCACATCTTCCTTGACGACAAGATGTATAACGGCTTCGACGCCAAGCTGGTCGATGCGCGCGGCGCCAAAAAGCTCGGCATCGAGCATACCCGCGACAAGATGGTCGGCCGCGGCGTGCTGCTCGATGTGGCGCGCTGGAAGGGCGTTGATTCGCTCGATGACGGTTATGCCATCTCCAATGACGATCTCGACGGTTGCGCCAAGGCGCAGGGTGTCG